>DATAAV010000310.1:0-7686 GCA_036259935.1 Geodermatophilus sp.
GCAGGACGTGGGTCGAGTGATCCCACGCCCCCGCGCGGTGCGTGTTCGAGCCGCACCGGGGGCACCTCCACGACGCCGGCGGGAACCGCCATACGGTGGGCCGGTGACCGAACCGACCCCGCTGCCGACTCCGCCGCACATGACCCCCGAGCAGTTCCGGCAGCACGGCCACGAGGTCGTGGACTGGATCGCGGACTACTGGTCCCGGCTGGAGTCCTTCCCGGTGCGCTCGCCGCTGGTCCCGGGCGACGTCCGGGCCGCCCTGCCGCCGTCCCCGCCGGAGCAGGGGGAACCGGTCGCGGCGATGCTGGCCGACCTGGACCGCGTCGTGCTGCCCGGCCTCACCCACTGGCAGCACCCCGGCTTCTTCGGCTACTTCCCGGCGAACACCTCCGGGCCCTCGGTGCTGGGTGACCTGGTCAGCGGCGGCCTCGGCGTGCAGGGCATGTCGTGGGTGACCAGCCCCGCGGCCACCGAGCTGGAGCAGCATGTCCTCGACTGGCTCGCCGACCTGCTCGGCCTCCCAGGGTCCTTCCGGTCCACGGGCTCCGGCGGCGGGGTGATCCAGGACTCCAGCTCCGGCGCCAACCTGGTCGCCCTGCTCGCCGCGCTGCACCGGGCCAGCGGCGGGGCCACCGTGCGCCACGGGGTACGCCCCGAGGAGTACACGGTCTACGTCTCCTCGGAGACCCACTCCTCCATGGAGAAGGCGGTGCGGATCGCGGGCCTGGGGTCCGACGCCGTCCGGATCGTCGAGGTCGACGGCGACCTGGCGATGCGGCCGACCGCCCTCGCCGCGCGGCTGGAGCGCGACACCGCCCGCGGCTTCCAGCCCGTCCTGGTCTGCGCCACGGTCGGGACGACGTCGACCACGGCGGTCGACCCGCTGGCCGACCTGGGCCCGGTCTGCCAGAAGTACGGCGTCTGGCTGCACGTCGACGCCGCCTACGCGGGCGTGAGCGCCGTCGTGCCGGAGTTGCGGCCGCTGCAGGCCGGCGTCGAGTGGGCCGACAGCTACACCACGGACGCCCACAAGTGGCTGCTGACCGGCTTCGACGCCACCCTCTTCTACGTCGCCGACCGGGCCGCGCTCACCGGCGCCCTGGCGATTCTGCCCGAGTACCTGCGCAACGCGGCCACCGACGCCGGTGCGGCCGTCGACTTCCGCGACTGGCAGATCGAGCTCGGCCGCCGCTTCCGGGCGCTCAAGCTGTGGTTCGTGCTGCGCTGGTACGGCGCCGAGGGACTGCGCGCGCACATCCGCTCGTCGGTCGCGCTGGCCCAGGAGCTGGCCGGCTGGGCGCAGGCCGACGACCGGTTCGAGGTCGTCGCGCCCCATCCCCTGTCGCTGGTGTGCCTGCGGCCGCGGTGGGCCGACGACGTCGACGCCGACGTCGCGACGATGACGCTGCTGGAGCGGCTCAACGACGGCGGCGAGGTGTTCCTGACCCACACGACCGTCCGGGGACAGGCGGTCCTGCGGCTGGCGGTGGGCGCGCCGACGACGACGCGGGCCCACGTGGAGCGGGCGTGGGCGCTGCTGTGCGAGGGGCACGACTGGCTGGCCGCCGACTTCGCCGACTCCGCCGCCGAGCGGGCCCGGCTGGAGGCCGAGCGCCGCGCGGCCGCCCAGGCGCCCCGCCCGGAGGTCCCGGCCGCCCAGGAGGAGACGGCCGCCCCGGCAGCCGGTCGTGACGCCGACCTGCCGGACATCGCGGGGACGGCGGCGGCCCTGGACGAGATCGACGCGGTGCAGGGGGCGCAGGGCTCGGGTCCGGCTCCCACGCCCGGCGGCGACGCGCCTGCGGCTCCCACGCCCGGCGGCGACGTGCCGGCGGCTCCCGGGACCGTGCCGGGCGACGACCTGCCCGCGCCGGCGGAGACCGCCGTCGTCCTCGACGAGACCGACGCGGCGGGGCCGCGGTCCTGAAGCGGCCGGCTCAGCCCTCGAGGGTCCGGATGAGCCCCTCCTGGGCGACCGTGGCCACGTGCGTGCCGTCGAGTGACCAGACCTGGCCGAAGCACAGCGCCCGGCCGCCGGCGGCGACCGGGCTGTCGGTCTCGTAGAGGAACCAGTCGTCGGCCTTGACCGGAGCGTGGAACCAGACGGCGTGGTCCAGGCTGGCGCCCACGTAGCGGCCGCCCCAGCCGCCGCCGACGCGGTTCAGCCCGGCGGAGAGCAGGGTCAGGTCGCTGGCGAAGGTCAGCGCGGCCGTGTGCACCGCGGGGTCGTCGGGCAGCCGTCCCGGCACCCGCATCCAGATGCGGGTCTGCGTCTGCGGCGGGGACTTCGGCTCCGGGGCGAAGGGGTTCTCGAGGAGGCGTTGCTCGACGGCCCGGCTGATCTCCATGGCGACCGAGCCGGCGGCGCCGTGGGCGGCGGCGAGGTCGGCCAGCGAGGGCAGCTCCTCCGGCAGCGGGACCGCCGGCATCGGCAGCGCGTGCGCCACCACCGGCTCCTCCGGGCGGTGGAAGTCGGCGGTGAGCGCGAAGATCGCCACCTCCTGGCCGCCGCGCCGCTGGTGAGCGAGCACCCGGCGGGTGCTGAAGGAGCGCCCGTCCCGGATCCGCTCCACGACGTAGCGGATCTCCTCCCGGGGGTCGCCGGGCCGCAGGAAGTAGGAATGCAGCGAGTGCACCGGCCGCTCCTGCGGCGCGGTCATGCCCGCCGCCATGAGCGCCTGGCCGGCCACCTGGCCGCCGAAGATCCGCTGCAGCGAGGTCCGGGGGGTCTGGCCGACGTAGACGTCGCGCTCGCGCTCCTCCAGGCCGAGCACCGCCATGAGCGCCGCGGCCTGGTCGTCGCGCTGCGTCGTGGGCGCCGTCGGCTCGCTCACGCGGCCTCCTCGCCGGCGCTCGTCGGCCGCGTCCGCGGCGCTGCTGTGTTCCTGCGTGAGCTCGCGAGCTCGCTCACGGGGCCTCCTCGCCGGCGCTCGTCGGCCGCGTCCGCGGTGCTGCTGTGTTCCTGCGTGAGCTCGCGAGCCCGCTCACGAGTCGGTGCCGACCTCGTGCACGCGGATGAGGTTGGTCGAGCCGACCGTGTTGGGCGGGCTGCCGGCCACCACGACCACCCGGTCGCCCTCCTTGAGCCGGCCGATGGACAGCAGGGAGAAGTCCACCTGGCGCACCATGTCGTCGGTGTGCTCCACCTTGGGCACGAGGAAGGTCTCCACGCCCCAGGACAGCGCCAGCTGGCTGCGCACCCGCGCGTCGACGGTGAAGGCCAGCAGCGGCAGCCGCGGGTGCAGGGCGGCCAGCCGGCGGGCGGTGTCGCCGGTCTGGGTGAAGGTCGCCAGCGCCTTGACCTCCAGCGACTCCCCGATGTCCTTGGCCGCGCGCACGATCGCCCCGGAACGCGACCGCGACCGCCGGGTGATCTCCGGCGCCTGCATGGAGTCGCTCTCGACGGCGTCGATGATCCGTTCCATCGTGCGGACCGCGGCGATCGGGTACTTCCCGACCGAGGTCTCCCCCGACAGCATCACCGCGTCCGCGCCGTCGAGGACGGCGTTGGCGACGTCGGAGGCCTCCGCGCGGGTCGGCCGCGAGGAGCTGATCATCGACTCGAGCATCTGCGTGGCCACGATGACCGGCTTGTTCCGCTCCCGGGCGATCTGCACCGCCCGCTTCTGCACGAGCGGCACCTGCTCCAGCGGCAGCTCCACGCCGAGGTCGCCGCGGGCCACCATGACCCCGTCGAAGGACTCGACGATCGCCTCGAGGTTCTCGACCGCCTCCGGCTTCTCCAGCTTGGCGATGACGGGGACGTAGATGTCCTCCTGGCGCATGATGTCGCGCACCAGGTCGGCGTCGCGGGGCGAGCGGACGAACGACAGCGCCACGAAGTCCACCGAGAGGTGCAGCGCGAAGCGGAGGTCCTCCTCGTCCTTCTCCGACAGGGCCGGCACGCTGACGGCGACGCCGGGCAGCGAGAGGCCCTTGTTGTTGGAGACCTCCCCGCCCTCCACGACCAGGCACCACACGTCGTGGCCGCTGACCTCCACGACGCTGAGCGCGAGCTTGCCGTCGTCGACCAGCAGCCGGTCCCCCACCCGGACGTCGGCCGCCAGCCCCTTGTAGGTGGTGGAGACCCGCTCGGGCGTGCCCACGACGTCCTCCACCGTGATGCAGACCCGGCTGCCGGTGGCCCAGTGCACCGGCCCGTCGGCGAAGGTGCCCAGCCGGATCTTGGGCCCCTGCAGGTCGGCGAGCACGGCCACGGCGTGGCCGGTGCGGTCGGAGGCCTCCCGGACCAGCAGGTAGGAGGCCTCGTGGTCGGCGTGCGAGCCGTGGCTGAAGTTCAGCCGGGCGACGTCCATCCCGGACTCGACGAGGGCGGTGACCTGCTCCAGGGAGCCGGTCGCGGGCCCGAGGGTGCACACGATCTTGGCGCGGCGCGACATGTGAGAAACGCTAGTGGGGTGGTCCCCGACACGCCGCAGCGGGCGGCGCCGGGCCCCGCGCGGACGCAGAACCCGGCCCCAAGCCGTGGAAGGACCCCGCCCTCCTCACCCCTCGCACGCTCGGGGTGAGCCTCGGGACGGGGCCTTACCGGAGCGCGACCGCCGTCGGGGTCACCGGTCGCGGCAGCATGGACTCGCCGGTCAGCCAGCTGTCGACGGCGCCGGCGGCGGCCCGGCCCTCGGCGATCGCCCAGACGATCAGCGACTGGCCGCGGCCCATGTCGCCGGCCACGAACACGCCCGGCTGCGTGGACATGAACTCGCCGTCGCGCACCACGTTGCCGCGGCCGTCGACCTCCAGGCCGAGGGTGTCGACCAGGCCCTCGCGCTGGGCGCCGGTGAAGCCCATGGCCAGCAGCACCAGATCCGCGGGCAGCTCGCGCTCGGTGCCCTCGATCTTCTGGAACCGGCCGTCGACCCGCTCCACCTCGTGGATCACCAGCACACGCACGTTGCCGTCCTCGTCGCCGAGGAACCGCTCGGTGTTGACGCTGTAGAGGCGCTCGCCGCCCTCCTCGTGGGCGCTGGAGACCCGCATGACCATCGGGTAGGTCGGCCACGGGTTGTCCGGGGACCGGCGGTCCGGCGGCTCCGGCATGATCTCCAGCTGGGTCACCGAGAGCGCGCCCTGCCGGTGGGCGGTGCCCAGGCAGTCCGCGCCGGTGTCGCCGCCGCCGATGATCACGACGTGCTTGCCGCGGGCGTTGATCGGCGGCTCGTCGAGCTCGCCGAGCGCCTGCCGGTTGCCGTAGGGCAGGTACTCCATCGCCAGGTGGATGCCCGCGAGCTCCCGGCCGGGAGCCGGCAGGTCACGGCCGATGGTCGCGCCGCCGGCGAGGACCACCGCGTCGTACTCGGCACGCAGCTGCTCGGCCGACAGGTCGTCCGGCCCGCTGCCGCCGACCTCGACACCGGTGACGAACCGGGTGCCCTCGGCCCGCATCTGCTCCAGCCGCCGGTCCAGGACGGCCTTCTCCATCTTGAACTCGGGGATGCCGTAGCGCAGCAGCCCACCGATGCGGTCGGCCCGCTCGTACACGGTGACCTCGTGCCCGGCCCGGGTGAGCTGCTGGGCGGCGGCCAGCCCCGCCGGTCCGGAGCCGATCACCGCGACCTTCTTGCCGGTGTGCTCCTGCGGGGGCACGGGCTTGACCAGGTCGCGCTGGAAGGCCTGGTCGATGATCTCCCACTCGATCTGCTTGATCGTGACCGGCGCCTCCTGGAGGTTCAGCACGCAGGCGCCCTCGCACGGGGCGGGGCAGAGCTTGCCGGTGAACTCCGGGAAGTTGTTGGTCGCGTGCAGCCGCTCGATCGCCTCGGTCCAGTCGTCGCGGCGGGCGAGGTCGTTCCACTCCGGGATGAGGTTGCCCAGCGGACAGCCGTGGTGGCAGAACGGGATGCCGCAGTCCATGCACCGGGCGGCCTGCTGGCGCAGCGCCGTGACCGGGAAGACCTGGTCCTCCCCGCTCTGCCGGGCGAGGTAGACGTCCTTCCAGTCGAGGATGCGGACGTCGACGGGACGGCGCGGGGGCAGCGCCCGGTCGTACTTGAGGAAGCCCGTGGAGTCAGCCACGCGCGGAGTCCTTTCCTGCGGTGCGGGGGGAGGCGGGGCGGGGACGGTCAGCCATGTGCCGCCTCCATCAGGGCGCGGTCGACATCCGTGCCGGCCGCCTCCGCGGCGCGCCGGGCCTCCAGCGCCCGGCGGTAGTCGCGCGGCATGATCACGCTGAACCGGCTCGACCAGCGGGCCCAGTCGGCCAGCAGGGCCGCGGCCACCGGGGACTCGGTGTCCTCGGCGTAGCGGACCAGGACCTCGCGCAGCCACTGGGCCGACTCGCCGTCCAGCGGGTCGATGTCGACCATCTCGCTGTTGACCCGGTGCCGGGCCAGGTCGAGCACGTAGCCGATGCCCCCGGACATGCCGGCGGCGATGTTGCGGCCGTGCGGGCCGAGGATCACCGCGCGCCCGCCGGTCATGTACTCCAGCGCGTGGTCGCCGACGCCCTCGACGATGGCCAGCGCGCCGGAGTTGCGCACGCAGAACCGCTCGCCGACCCGGCCGCGCAGGAAGATCTCCCCCGCGGTGGCGCCGTAGGCGATGACGTTGCCGGCGACGACGTTGTCCTCGGCGGCGAAGGTGGCCTCTCGGCCCGGGCGGACGACGATCCGGCCGCCGGAGAGGCCCTTGCCGACGTAGTCGTTGGCGTCGCCGAACAGCCGCATGGTGATCCCGCGGGGCAGGAACGCGCCGAAGGACTGGCCGGCCGACCCGGTGAAGGTCAGGTCGATCGTGCCGTCGGGCAGGCCCTCGCCGCCGAAGCGGCGGGTGACCATCGAGCCCAGCATCGTGCCGACGGTGCGGTTCACGTTGCGCACCGGCAGTTCGAGGGTCACCGGCCGGGCGTCGAGCAGCGCGCCCTCGCACAGCTGGATCAGGGTCTGGTCGAGCGCGACGTCCAGGCCGTGGTCCTGCTCGCGCACCTTGTGCCGCGGCCCGCCGTTCGCCCGCTCGGGCACCGCCAGGATCGGGCTGAGGTCCAGCCCCGCGGCCTTCCAGTGGTCGACGGCCTTGCGGGTGTCGAGCAGTTCGGCGTGGCCGATGGCCTCGTCGAGGGAGCGGAAGCCCAGCTCGGCCAGGTACTGGCGGACCTGCTCGGCGAGGAACTCGAAGAAGGTGACGACGAACTCCGGCCGCCCGGTGAACCGCTTGCGCAGCTCCGGGTTCTGGGTGGCCACGCCGACCGGGCAGGTGTCGAGGTGGCAGACCCGCATCATGACGCAGCCGGAGACCACCAGTGGCGCGGTCGCGAAGCCGTACTCCTCGGCCCCCAGCAGCGCGGCGATGATCACGTCGCGGCCGGTCTTCATCTGCCCGTCGCACTGCACCACGATGCGGTCGCGCAGGCCGTTGGCCAGCAGCGTCTGCTGCGTCTCGGCCAGCCCGAGCTCCCACGGGGAGCCGGCGTGCTTCAGGGAGGTGAGCGGCGCGGCGCCGGTGCCGCCGTCGTGCCCGGAGATCAGAACGACGTCGGCGTGGGCCTTGCTGACCCCGGCCGCGACCGTGCCGACCCCGACCTCGGACACCAGCTTGACGTGGACCCGCGCCTCGTTGTTGGCGTTC
Organism: Geodermatophilus sp.; assembly: GCA_036259935.1. Taxonomy (GTDB): domain Bacteria; phylum Actinomycetota; class Actinomycetes; order Mycobacteriales; family Geodermatophilaceae; genus Geodermatophilus. The sequence continues at coordinate 7,585 of DATAAV010000310.1, forward strand.
TTCAGGTCGTGGATCAGCTGCTTGAGGTCCTCGATCGAGTAGATGTCGTGGTGCGGCGGCGGGCTGATCAGGCCGACGCCCGGCGTCGAGTGCCGGGTGCGG
>DATAAV010000311.1:0-4116 GCA_036259935.1 Geodermatophilus sp.
TTCGGTACCGAAAGTCCCCGGGGGGCCGGCAGACGACGAGAGCGCCGCTCCCCGGAAGAGGGGCGTCGCTCTCGTCGTGTCAGGAGCAGATCAGCGGAACTTGGCGGTGAGGCTGTCCATCGTCCGGTTCACCGAGGCCACCTTGATGTGCGACAGCCCGCCGGTCGCGCCGGCGGCGAGCATCGCCTCGTGCGCGGCACGCAGCGTGGCCCAGACCTCGTCCGCCTCACCCTCCAGGGTCGTGCCGAGCGCGCCGACCTCGTGGCGCAGGCCGGAGGCCTGGATGACCGCGATCGCGGCCTCCACGTGGGCGTGCGGGTTCTCGTCGGTTCCGGGCGGCGAGGGCGCCACCTGGATCTCGGCGATCACCGTCACGGTGCTTCCCCGGCCGTGTCCGGCAGGACGGCGGCGACCTCGCGCTCGGCCCGCTCGGCCAGCACGGCGGTCCACTCGACGATCCGCCGGGCGACGTCCTGCTCGGTCAGTCCGGCGTCGGCCAGCACCTGGCCCCGGCTGCCGTGCTCGAGGAACGCCTGCGGCAGGCCGAGGGAGCGCACCGGCACGTCGCAGTCGCGGTCCTGCAGCGCCTGGGTGAGGGTCGTGCCCACGCCGCCGGCCCGGCCGCCGTCCTCGACGGTGACCACCAGGCGGTGCTGTCCGGCCAGCTCCACCAGCTCGGCGGAGACCGGCAGCACCCAGCGCGGGTCGACGACGGTGACCTCGATGCCGTGGTCGGCGGCCCGCTCGGCGGCGGCCAGGCACATCGGCACCATCGCGCCGACGGCGACCAGCAGCACCTCCGCCCGCTGCCCGCGGCGCAGCACGTCGACCGGCCCGCGCCGCTCCAGCGCCGGGACGTCGACCGGCGGGGCACCCTTGGGGAACCGGACGACGGTCGGCCCGTCGGTGACCGCCACCGCCTCGCGCAGCGCCTCCCGCAGGGTGGGCTCGTCGCGCGGGGCGGCCAGCCGCAGCCGGGGGACGACCGACAGGATCGACATGTCCCACATGCCGTTGTGCGAGGCGCCGTCGGTGCCGGTGACCCCGGCCCGGTCGAGGACGACGGTGACCGGCTGGCGGTGCAGCGCGACGTCCATGAGCAGCTGGTCGAACGCCCGGTTGAGGAAGGTGGAGTAGACCGCGACCACCGGGTGCAGCCCGCCCATCGCCAGGCCGGCGGCGGAGGTGAGCGCGTGCTGCTCGGCGATGCCCACGTCGAAGGTCCGCTCGGGCCAGCGCTCGGCGAAGGCGGCCAGCCCGGTGGGGTGCAGCATCGCCGCGGTGATCGCCACGACGTCGGACCGCTCGGCCCCGATCCGCACCAGCTCGTCGGAGAAGGCCGCGGTCCAGTCGCGCGCCGCGGCCGCGCTGGCGCCGCTGTCGGGGTCGAACACCCCGGTGGCGTGCCAGGCGTCGATCTGGTCGGTCTCGGCCGGCGGGTAGCCGAAGCCCTTGGTGGTGACCGCGTGCACGATGACCGGGCCGCCGAAGGAGCGGGCCCGGCGCAGCGCGGACTCCATGGCCCTCACGTCGTGGCCGTCGACCGGCCCGACGTACTTCAGGCCGAGGTCCTCGAACATGCCCTGCGGGGACAGGACGTCCTTGAGGCCCTTCTTGATCGCGTGCAGCGCGTCGTACAGCGCGGAGCCCACCACCGGTGCCCGGTGCAGCGCCTGGCGCACCGCGGCGAGCGCCTCCTCGTAGCCGGGCCGCAGCCGCAGCGTCGCCAGCGCGTCGGCGACGCCGCCGATCGTCGGCGAGTAGGAGCGGCCGTTGTCGTTGACCACGATGACGACCGGGCGGTCCTGGGCGGCGGCGATGTTGTTGAGCGCCTCCCAGGCCATCCCGCCGGTCAGCGCGCCGTCCCCCACGACGGCGACGACGGGACGGACGTCGCCACGGACGGCGAAGGCCTTGGCCAGCCCGTCGGCGTAGGACAGCGCGGTGGAGGCGTGGCTGTTCTCGACCCAGTCGTGCTCGCTCTCCGCGCGGCTCGGATAGCCGGAGAGGCCGCCCCGCTGGCGCAGCCGCTCGAAGCCCTCCACCCGGCCGGTGAGCATCTTGTGCACGTAGGCCTGGTGGCCGGTGTCGAAGACGATCGGCTCGTGCGGGGAGTCGAAGACCCGGTGCAGGGCGATGGTGAGCTCGACGGCGCCGAGGTTGGGGCCCAGGTGCCCACCGGTGCGAGCCACGCTGGTCACCAGCGTGTCGCGGATCTCGGCGGCCAGGGCCGGCAGCTGCTCGGCGGGCAGGGCCCGAAGGTCGGCGGGGGTGCGGAGCGATCGCAGGAGCGACACGAGGAAGAGGTGTCCTCTCTGTCAGCGGCAGATGCACGGCTCGGCAACGGCCGCCGATCAACTGTAGCCGCGGTTCACCGGCTCTTCCGGGCGAGCGCCGGAGCTGGATGCAGCGTCACAGTCGCGGCACCCAGCTCTCACCCCGAAGCGCCCCGGCGACCACCTCGATCCCGCGCGCCGCGGCGGCCAGCCGGGCGCCCTCGCGCTCGTAGGCGGCGACGGCGGCCTCCATGGCCTCGGCCGGCAGCTGGTCGGCCAGCTCCACCCGCACGGTCCGCCACCCGCTACGGGCCGCCTCCAGGCCGGCGGCCACGTGGTCGCGGGCGAAGCGGGCCAGCAGCACCGGGTACCGGCGCAGCACCTCGTGGGCGCGGTAGTCCGGCGGCACGAGGTCGAACAGCCAGGCGACCGCGGTGCGCTCCCAGTCGGGGGCACCGGGCGGGCGCACCTGTTCCGGCCAGCCCGGGGGGAGCGTCCCGTCCACGGCGCTCAGCATGCTGCAGGGGTCCGACGGGACCGGGGCGCGGCCCGGGTCAGGACGATATCGGGCGCTTGAGCCAGAACTGCTCGAAGCCCCAGGTGCCGGCGCCGCTGGAGTGGTAGCTGACCAGCTCCCACCCCTCGCTGCCGAGCCGGTTGAGCACCGAGCTGGTGTCCCCCTGCTGCCGCTCGAGCGTGCCGCCGGGGAGCTTGACGCTCACCCCCGCGCGCTGTGATTCGGCCTCGTTGGCCGTGATGACCGAGGCGTACTCCCAGGTGGTCACGGGATGCACCGTAGCCGGACGCCGGCAGCCCCCGCCGGGAGGAGGGTCAGGAACCGTCGGGCACGAGCAGCGCGACGCACTCCACGTGCGCGGTCATCGGGAACGCGTCGAAGCCGCGCAGCCCGGCCAACCGGTAGCCCGCCGTCACGAACGCGGCGACGTCGCGGGCCAGCGACGCGGGGTCGCAGGCGACGTAGACGACCCGGGCGCCCGAGCCCGCCAGGACGCGGCTGACCGCCGCCCCCGCCCCGGCCCGCGGCGGATCGAGGATGACGACGTCGGCGCCCTTGCCGAGCTCGTCGAGCAGGCCGGCGAGGCCCTCGGCGTCCACCTCGCCCTGCCACACCTCGGCCTGTGGCAGCCCGGCGAGGTTGGCCTCGGCCGCGGCGCAGGCGCCGGGGTCGGCCTCCACGCACACCACCCGGCCCTCCGGCCCGGCCGCGGGCGCCAGCGCCCCGCCGAACAGCCCGGCACCGGCGTAGAGGTCCAGCACGGTCTCCCCCGCCTGCACCGCGGCGAACCCGGCGACGGCGGCCACGAGCGCGTCGGCCGCCGCGGGGTGCACCTGCCAGAAGCCGGTGCCCTCGACCTCCCAGTCCCGCCCGCCGGCGTGCCGCGCGGCGCGGCCGGCCGACTCCGCCGGCAGCTCCTGCCCGGCGCGCAGCACCCGGGTGGACTGCGGCTTGCCGCGGCGGTCCAGCCGGGTGGTGGTCACCGCCCCGGTGGAGTCCACCGAGACGTCCACGGCCCCGGCTCCCGGCCACCGCCGGCAAAGCACCGCCTGCGCGGCCGGCTCGGCGGTGATCGGGCAGTCCTCGAGCAGCTCGACGTCGTGCGAGCGTTGCCGGCGCAGCCCCGGCCGGCCCTCCCGGTCGACGGCGAAGCGGGCCCGCGAGCGCCACCGCAGCGGCCCGCCGGGCAGCTCCTCGACGACGACCTCGACGTCGGGAAGCCCGCCCAGCCGGGCCAGCTGCTCCCGGACGACCGCGGCCTTGAGCCGCCGCTGCTCGGCCGGGGCGACGTGCTGCCAGTCACAGCCTCCGCACTTCCCCGGG
>DATAAV010000312.1:0-6323 GCA_036259935.1 Geodermatophilus sp.
GGGCGGCGCCAACGACCTCGGCGGCACGCTGATGGAGGAGACGATCAGCCGGATGGCCGGCAGCGAGAACGGCTCACTGAAGACCATCGCCGAACTCGAGGCGATCGCCGCGGCGATCGGCCGGCCGGCCCGGCAGCGCACGACCGAGTACGGCACGCCGTCGGCCGAGCGGATCGCCACCGCCCGCTCCGAGGAGGGACGCCGGGCGCTGACCCTGTCGGTCACGCCGGTCTGACCGCGGCGTCCGCCGGGCGGTGTGCGCTCGCGGCGAGTTACGGCGCCGGAACCCGCCGTCACCGCACAGCGCCGCCCGCCCGGGCCAGGGTCACGCGGAGGCGCGGCGCGACTCCGGGGGTGCGCGACCCACGGGCGCCGGCGAGAAGGTCGGCATTCGCCGGTGGGCGGCGGCACCGGGCGGGTCTAGGGTCTGCCCGCCGCGCACGTCCCCCCTCCGGAGGCCCCGATGGACGCTCTCTACCAGGCCGCACCCGACGTCCACGTCCTCCCTGCGAACCTGGACCTACCGGGCGTCGGGATCCTCCCCGTCAACGCCTACCTGCTGATGGCCGAGGAGCCGGTGCTGGTCGACACCGGCATCGGGGTCGACGGCGACGACTTCGTCGCCGCGGTCTCCTCCCTGGTGGACCCGCGGGAGCTGAAGTGGGTCTGGCTGACCCACGACGACGCCGACCACACCGGCAGCATCCAGCGGATCATGGAGCTGGCGCCGAACGCCACCCTGGTCACCCACGGCTTCAGCGCGCTGCGGATGGGCACGTGGTGGCCGGTCCCGATGGACCGCGTGCACGCGATCCGGTTCGGCGACGAGATCCACGTCGGCGACCGCACGCTGACCGCCGTCGCGCCGCCGCTGTTCGACAGCCCGATGTCGATCGGCGTGCTGGACCGCTCCACCGGCGCGCTGTTCAGCGTCGATGCCTTCGGCGCGATCCTTCCCGAGGCGACGCAGGACGCCTCCGACGTGCCACCCGAGGCGCTGGCCGGCGGGATGCTCGGCTGGGCCACCTCCGACTCGCCGTGGGCGCACGTCGTCGACCGGCAGCGGTTCGGCCAGATCCTCGACCGGGTCCGTCAGATGCAGCCCACCCGGATCTACTCGGCGCACCTGCCCGCGGCGAGCGGAACGTCGCTGGAGGAGTTCCTCGAGGTGCTCGAGGCCGTCCCCGACGCCGAGCCGTTCATGCCCCCGGACTCCGAGCAGTTCGCCCAGATGATCGCGGCCATGGCACAAGCCCGCACGCCGGAGCCGGCTCCCTAGAGGCGATGGTGTGCCGCAGCGGCGGGTTCCGGCGCCGGAGCCCGCCGCAGGCGCACATCACCCCGCGGAGCGGGACGTCCGGAGCAGCTCGGCGAGGGCGCCGACGTCGGGCAGGTCCAGGTGCGGGCGGACCTCCTCGGGCAGGTCGGTGAACGACTCGGCGTGCCCGATCCCGGTGTGGACGGCGACGGCCAGCGAGCGGCCGCGGTGCGCCATCGGCACCTCCAGCTCGGGGTCGTCGCCGACCACCATCAGCGCCGACGCCGGGACGTCGAGCGACCGGGCCGCCGTCCGCAGCGCCTGCAGCGACGGCTTGCCGACCACCTCGACGCGGCAGCCGGTGATGTCGCGGACCACCGCGCTGATCGCCCGCGAGGTCCCCAGCTGCCGCCCCTCCGCAGTGGCGAAGAACAGCGACTGGGAGGCGCTGTAGAACCGCGCCCCGCCCCACACCGCGTCGCAGGCGGCCTCCAGCGCCTCGAAGGTCAGCTCCTGCCGGTACCAGCCGACCATCACCGCGTCGGCCTCGGTGCCGCGCAGCGGCGGGAGCGCCTCCAGGCCCGCGGCCTCCAGCGGCTCGGTGATCCCCTTGCCGCCGAGCACCATCACCCGCCGGTGCCCGCGCCGGCGGAAGACGTCCACCGCCGACGACGTCGGCGTGAGCACCCCGTCGTCGGGCACCGGGAACCCGAGGGCCTGCAGCGCGTGGACGTACTGCTGCGGCGTCCGGGTGGTGCCGTTGGTGAAGACCCGGAACGGCAGGCCGAGCTCGGTCAGCGCGGCGAAGAGGTCCTCGGCTCCCGGCAGTGGGCGCAGCCCCTTGTTGTTGCGGTCGCCGAGCACCAGCGTCCCGTCCATGTCCAGGACGATGCCGCGCACGGCGTGCAGCCGCTCTGCCACCGCGGGGTCAGGCACCGGAGCTCCCGTCGGCGCGGCGCACGGCCAGCCGGAGGCCGGGCTTGGACACGGTCAGGTCGTGCACGGTCTTGCGCTCCCCCAGCTCCCGCAGCAGCGTCAGCACCGGCGCCAGCGACGGGTTGAAGTGCCGCGGCGCCGGCCCGGCGGCCACCATCGCGTCGACCTGCTCGGCCGGCATGTGCGCCCGCAGCAGCAGCTCCTCGTCGCTGATCCCCCTCGGGAACCGCCGGCGCAGCTCGGCGGGGGTGGGCGGCGGCGGCTCGGCGGCCAGCTCCCGGGCCCGCGGCCGGTCGAGGATGCGGTCGCGCACGTCGGGCTCGATCGGCGCGGTGGGCCGGCCGAAGCTGCCGAGCACGTACCGGATCACCTGGTCGGGCACGTTCACGTAGCGCTCGCCGATGACGTTGAACAGCGCCTGCGAGACCACCATCTGCGGGAACGGCGTCACCATGATCGGGTAGCCGAGCTCCGCGCGGACCCGGCCCACCTCCTCGACCAGCGCGTCGAAGCGGTGCTCCATGCCGATCTCGCGGAGCTGCCGCCGGGTCGTCGTCATCACCCCGCCGGCGATCTGGTGGCGCAGGAACGCCGCGTCGAAGTCCTGCGGCCGCCCGGCGGGCAGCCCCTCGGCGGTGGCGACCCGGTCGAAGAACTCGCACACCCGGGCGAGCAGCCGGTCGTCGACGTCGACGGTGTGCCCCATCTCGCGCAGGTTGGACACCGTCCGCCGCGCCTCGGGCAGGGACGAGCCGTTGCCCAGCGCCCCGCACCCCACCTGCACCACCTCGACGCCGAGTGACGGGGCGATCGAGTAGGTGAGCGGGGAGAGCCCGATCGTGGCGTGCGAGTGCAGCTCCAGCGCGGTGTCGCCGAGCGCGGCCTTCACCGCCGGCAGCAGGGTGCGGGCCCGCTCGGCGGTGAGGATGCCGGCCGGGTCCTTCACGTACACCCGGTCGATGTGCGGGCACTCGGCCATCTGCCGGGCGAAGTCGGCGTATAGCGCGTCGTCGTGGACGGCGCTGATCGTGAAGGTCAGCGCGCCGACCACCTCGTCGACCCCGGCCGCCTCGAGCCGGCGGGCGGTCTCCCGGACGGCGTCCATGTCGTGCATCGGGTCGAGCACCACGACCCGGTCGATGCCGTTGGCGACCAGGCGGTCGTAGACCAGCTGCATCGTCTCCGGGTGCGACGCCTCCCAGGAGATGAACCGCATCCCGGTGCCGATGAACTGCAGCTTCGTCGTGGGCATCGCGGCGCGGGTGAGCCGGATCCGCTCCCACGGGTCCTCCTGGTGGGTGCGCACGGCGACGCCCATGTGCGTGCTGGAGGTGTAGTCCAGCGCGCGGAAGCCCACCCGCTCCAGCCACGGCGCCACCTGCAGCACGTGCGCGGTCCGGATGCCGGTGGCACCCCACAGGCTCTGGTTGCCGTCACGCAGCGAGACGTCGACCAACCGCACGTCGGCCATCAGCGCGCTCCTACGAGATGGGGTTGGTGGTCGCGCAAAAAGCGTTCGAAGAAGGCGGTGTCCACCCCGCCGGCGGCGAACTCCGGATCGGCCAGCAGCGCCGCGTGCACCGGGACGGTCGTGGTCACGCCCTCGATCCGCAGCAGCTCCAGCGCGGCGCGGGCCCGGGCGAGGGCGTCGTCCCGGTCGCGGCCGTGGACGATCAGCTTGGCCACCAGCGAGTCGTAGTACGGCGGCACCACCGAGCCGCCCTGCACGTGGGTGTCCACACGGACGCCCTCGCCGACCGGCAGCACCACCCGCTCGACCCGCCCCGGCGAGGGGCGGAAGCCGTGCGCCCAGTCCTCGGCGTTGATCCGGCACTCCACCGCATGCCCGGACAGGACGACGTCCTCCTGGCGCAGCCGCAGCGGCAGCCCCTCGGCGACGGCGAGCTGCTCGGCGACCAGGTCCAGGCCGGCGACCATCTCGGTGACCGGGTGCTCGACCTGGATGCGGGCGTTCATCTCCAGGAAGTAGAAGGTGTCCCGCTCCCGGTCGTAGAGCAGCTCCACCGTGCCCAGCCCCCGGTAGCCGAGGTGCTCGGCGAGGGCGAGCGCGGCCGCGGCCATCTCCGCGCGGATCCGGTCGGAGAGCAGCGGCGCCGGCGCCTCCTCGAACAGCTTCTGGTAGCGGCGCTGCACCGAGCAGTCGCGGTCGCCGATCGCCACCGCCCGCGTGCCGTCGCCGAGCACCTGCACCTCGACGTGCCGGCCGGAGGCGACGAACCGCTCCAGGTACACCCGCGGGTCCCCGAACGCGGCGGAGGCCTCGGAGACGGCCATGTCCAGGGTGTGCGCGAGCTCCTCGGGGGCGCGCACCAGCTTCATCCCCCGGCCACCCCCGCCGCCCACGGCCTTGACCAGCAGCGGATAGCCGACCTCGGCGGCGACCTGCTGCGCCCCGGCCAGGTCGGCGGCCTCCCCGCCGGGGACGACCGGCAGCCCGGCGGCCAGCGCGTGCGAGCGCGCCCGCAGCTTGTCGCCGACCGCCTCCAGCGACTCCGGCGTCGGGCCGACGAAGACGATCCCGGCCGCCTCGCACGCCCGCGCCAGCGACGGGTTCTCCGACAGGAAGCCGTAGCCGGGGTGGACGGCGTCGGCGCCTGCCGCCTGCGCCGCCCGCACGACCGCGGCCGGGTCCAGGTAGCTCTCCGACGCCGCCGCCGGGCCCAGCCGCACCACCCGGTCGGCCAGCCGCGCCGGCAGCGCGTCCAGGTCGGCGTCGGAGGCGGCGAGCACCGACTCGATGCCCAGCCGGGTGCAGGTGCGGATCACCCGCGCGGCGATCTCGCCCCGGTTGGCGACCAGCAGCCGGCGGATCCGCCTCATGCCGGCTCCACCACCAGCAGGACGGCGTCGGTGTCGGCGAACTGCCCGTTGCGGGTGCGGAACTCTGCCACGGTGCCGCGGACCCCGGCGTGCACCGGCGTCATCATCTTCATGGTCTCGACGATGCCGACGACGGTGTCCTCGTCCACCTCGTCGCCCACCTCGACGAACGGCGGGGCGCCCGGCTGCGGTGAGCGGTAGAAGGTGCCCAGCAGCGGCGGGTGGACGGCGACCAGCCCCTCCCCCACCTCGGCCCGCGCCGGGGCGGCCTCGGCGGCCGCGGCCGGTTCGGCGGCCTGCTCGACCACCGGCGTGCGCAGCACCTGCTGCTCCGCCGTCCACCCGGCCGCGCCCTCCCGGCGCACGGTGAGCGTCAGGTCGGCGAACTCCAGGTGCAGCTCGTCGAGGCCGCTGGAGTCCAGGACCCGCAGGACGTCGCGCACGTCGTCGGCGGTGAGGTCCATGCTCAGCTCCCGGCGGGGCCCGGGCGTTTCCCCCCGAGCAGGTTGAACACGTGGTCGAACGCGCGCGCGGTGGGCGCGGCGGCAGGCGCCTTCTCGCGGGCGGCGTCCTTCTCCGCCCACACCGTCTCCGGCCGGCTCTGCAGCAGGAAGACGTTCTCGCCGGGCGGCGCCGTCCGCGAGACGGCCCACTCGATGTCCTGCGGGCAGCCGTAGTGCTCCTCGACCCTGCGGGCGATCGCGACCAGCTCGGCGATCTCCTCGTCGCTGAGCGACGGGACGTCGCGCAGCTGGGCCGGCACGTCGCTCTCCACCACGCCCGAGCCGCGGGGATCGGGCTGGTGCCAGCGGGTCTTGGTCGACACCGTGCGCCGGACGATCTCCCCGGTGACCTTGTTGACGACGAACGCGTCCGGGGTGACGTCCCCGCTGACCACGGCCGAGCCCAGGCCCCAGCTGGCGTCGATGGCGACGACCGAGCGGTCGCCGGTGAGCGGGCTGCGGGTGAACATCACCCCGGAGCTGCGGGCGCCGACCATCTCCTGGACGACGACGGCCATCGCCAGGTCGTCCTCGGGGATGCCGCGGCGCAGCCGGTAGGTCACCGACTCGACGCTGTAGAGGCTGGCCCAGCAGCGGCGCACGTGGTCGAGCACCGAGCCCGGCCCGCGCACCCACAGGTAGGTGTCCTGCAGCCCGGCGAAGCTCGCCTCGGCGCTGTCCTCGCTGGTGGCGCTCGAGCGCACCGCCACCGGCAGGTCCGGCTGGCCGCACTCCCCGCACAGCCGCTCGTAGGCGGCGGTGATCGCGTCGCTCACCGCGGGCGG
>DATAAV010000313.1:0-1734 GCA_036259935.1 Geodermatophilus sp.
TGATCGCGACCGCGTCCAACCCGAAGTTCTCGGTCAGCCGGGTCGACATCGACCGCACCGGCCCGACCTACACCATCGATACCCTCTGCGACCTGCACCAACAGTACCCGGACGACGAGCTGTTCTTCATCACCGGCGCCGACGCCCTCTCGCAGATCCTCAGCTGGCGCGACAGTGACCGCTGTTTCGAGCTGGCGCACTTCATCGGCGTCACCCGCCCCGGCTTCGACCTGGGGGCCTCCCACCTGCCGGAGGGCGCGGTCAGCCTGGTCGAGGTCCCGGCGCTGGCGATCAGCTCCAGCGACTGCCGCGACCGGGTCGGCCGCGGGATGCCCGTCTGGTACCTGGTCCCCGACGGCGTCGTGCAGTACATCGAGAAGCGCGGGCTGTACCGGTCGGCCGCCGGGGGTCGCCGTCGCGCGCGAGGGCGTCGCCCACCGCGGCGGTGCCGGCGACGCCCCGCCGTCCGGGGACCGCCCGACGTACGACCGGCCGCCCGCGACGGCTCCCGACACCGAGGGCCCGTCTCCCGAACCACCGACCACCGATCTCCAGGAGGTACCCCGATGACCGCCTCGTCCGAGGCGCGGGAGACCGCACTGCTGGCCGCCCAGGCCGCCGCCGACAAGCTGGCGACCGACGTCGCCATCGTCGACGTCAGCGAGCGGCTGGCGATCACCGACGCCTTCGTGCTGGCGTCCGCGCCGAACGAGCGCCAGGTGCAGGCCATCGTCGACGAGGTCGAGGAGCGCCTGCGGCAGCACGGCGTCAAGCCGGTCCGCCGGGAGGGCGTGGCCGAGGCGCGCTGGGTGCTGCTGGACTTCGTCGACGTCGTCGTCCACGTGCAGCACGCCGAGGAACGCGCCTACTACGCGCTCGAGCGGCTCTGGAAGGACTGCCCGACGATCCCGTTCGTCGACCGCGCCGTGCCGCAGGGCGACGGGGCGGCTCCCGGGGCCGCGACGCTCTCGGCCGACGACGTCGACCCGGCGAGCGCCGACCCGACGCCCCTCGCCCCGGGGCCGGGGGACGGGGCTCCGGCGGATAGCGGCCCGCTGCCGGACGAGGACCCGTCGGGGCCGGAGGCGGCCGGTCGGTGAGCGGCGACCCGGCGCTGCCGGTGCCGCGCCTGGTCCTCTGGCGGCACGGGCGCACCGAGTGGAACGCCGCGGGTCGCTTCCAGGGCCAGCTCGACCCGCCGCTGGACGAGGTGGGCCGCCGCCAGGCGCGGCAGGCCGCTCCGCACGTCGCCGCGCCGCTGCCCGAGGGCACGCTCGTCGTCTCCAGCGACCTCGGCCGGGCCGCCGAGACCGCGGTGGCGCTCACCGACGTGCTCGGGGTGCCGCTGCGCCTGGACCCCCGGCTGCGCGAGGTGGGCATGGGCTCCTGGGAGGGGCTCACCCGCGAGGAGGTCGCCGAGCGCCACCCGGACCAGTACGCCGACTGGCTGGCCGGGCGGCCCATCTCCGGGCGCGGGGGTGAGGACTCCGCCGACGTGCCGGCGCGGGCGCTGGCCGCGCTGCGCGAGCTGCCCGAGGCGCCGGCGGCCGTCGTGGTCACCCACGGGGGGACATCCGCGCGGCTGATCGAGGCACTGCTCGGGCTCGGGCCCGAGCACCGCCGGGTGCTGGGCCCCCTGGCCAACTGCGCCTGGAGTGAGCTGGCGCAGCAGCGCGGCCGGTGGCGGCTGCTGCGGCACAACACCACGGCGCCGGATCTGCCCGACGGGCCGGT
>DATAAV010000314.1:0-1913 GCA_036259935.1 Geodermatophilus sp.
CAAGTACTTCCCGCCCCAGCTGGTCCGCGCCGCCAACACGATGCTCAAGCGCAAGGTGCTCTTCGGCTCCGACTACCCGCTGCTGACCCCCGAGCGCTGGCTGCGGGACTTCGAGCAGCTGGAGATCAAGGACGACGTCCGGCCGCTGATCATGAAGGGCAACGCCGTCCGCGCCCTGGGCCTCGACCGTCGCGGGCGCAGCGGCGGGGCCGGCCGTGCGTGACGCCGGGCTGGGTTCGTGGCCGGAACGGCGGCTGCGGATCACGCCGGACCGCGACGCGATCTGGTTCGAGGGCATTCCCACCTCGCACCGCGGGTTCGCCGAGCGGGTCCGCCGCACCGCCGGCGCGCTGGCCGGCCTCGGCGTCGGCCGCGGGGACCGGGTCGCCTGGATGAGCGGCAACCACCCCTCGGCGCTGGAGACGCTCTACGCCTGCGGGCAGCTCGGCGCGATCTGGGTGCCGGTCAACGCTCGGCTGACCGCGCCGGAGGCGGCGTTCGTGCTCGAGCACTCCGGGGCCACGGTGGTGGTGCACGGCCGTGACCAGGGGGAGCTCGCCGACGTCCTGCGCGACCGGCTGCCCGCCGTCCGGGAGTGGATCGCCGCCGAGCCGCCGACCGCGGGCGGTGCGGACTCGCTGCCCTACGAGGAGCTGCTCGCCGCCGCCGCGCCCGAGCCGCGGGACGAGCCGGTGAGCCTGGAGGACCCCTGCCTGATCATGTACACGTCCGGCACGACCGGGCAGCCCAAGGGCGCGGTGCTGACCCACGGGAACATGACGTGGAACGCAGCCAACCAGCTGCTCGGCTTCGACTTCGCCCCGACCGAGCGCACGCTGGCGCTGGCGCCGCTGTTCCACATCGGCGGGCTCAACGGCACGGTCAACCCGACGCTGCTGCGCGGTGGCTGTGCGGTGATCGTCCGCCGGTTCGACCCGGCCGAGACCCTCGCGGTCATCGAGGAGCAGCGGATCAACTCCTTCTTCGCCGTCCCGACGATGCTGGACGCGATGGCCCGCCAGCCCGGCTTCCGCACCCGGGACCTGTCCGCGCTGCGGACGATCGGCGCCGCCGGCGCGCCCCTCCCCCTGCCGACGCTGCGCACCTGGCTGGACCGCGGCGTGACCGTGCAGCAGGCCTACGGGATGACCGAGGCCGCCCCGGGGTGCACGGTGCTGGACTCCGCCGACGCCGTGCGCAAGGTCGGCTCGGCCGGCAAGCCGGTGTTCTTCACCGACGTGCGGGTGGTCCGCCCCGACGGCACGGAGGCCGCGCCCGGCGAGGCCGGTGAGGTCGTCGTCTCCGGCCCCAACGTGATGGCCGGCTACTGGAAGGACCCGGAGCAGACCGCGGCGGTGCTGCGCGAGGGCTGGTATTTCTCCGGCGACGCGGGCGTGATCGACGAGGAGGGCTTCCTCTACATCCGCGACCGGTACCGGGACATGATCATCTCCGGTGGGGAGAACGTGTACCCGGCCGAGGTCGAGTCCGCCCTGCTCGAGCTGCCCGAGGTGGTGGAGGCGGCGGTCATCGGCGTGCCGGACGCGACGTGGGGCGAGGTCGGCCTCGCCGTCGTCGTCCCCGCCCCCGGCGCGCCCCGGGACGGCGAGGCGCTGCGGGCCGCGCTGCGCACCCGGCTGGCCGGGTTCAAGGTGCCCACGTACGTCCGGTTCGTCGACGACCTGCCCAAGACGGCCACCGGCAAGATCCGCAAACCCGACCTGCGTAGCCGCTACGCCCGCACGGAGGAGAGCACCCCATGACCACCACGACGACCCTCGCCGAGCTGCCCGGGCTCAAGGGCACCGAACTCGGCGTCAGCGACTGGTTCGAGGTCACCCAGGACCGGGTGAACCTGTTCGCCGACGCCACCGACGACCACCAGTGGATCCACATCGACGTCGAGCGGGCCA
>DATAAV010000315.1:0-9311 GCA_036259935.1 Geodermatophilus sp.
CCCACCGGGACAACCAGCAGAACGGCTCGGCGGTGGACTACTCCCGCAAGCTGTGGACGCTGCTGGTGTTCATGGTCTGGCACGGCATCTTCGTCGAGGAGCGGATCACCCCCGACGTCCCGGAGACGGTCTACCCCGTCAAGTTGTGAGAGGTCTCGCGTGAGGACGACGACCCGGCCCCCCGCGAGGGAGCCGGGCCGTCGCGGTCGTGACGAGTGGAGGCCTGGAGGGCCTCCGCGAGGAACGCCGAAGCGGCTCACGCGCCCCGGGGCCGGCACCTGGCCGCGGTGCGGTCCGGTAGGACCGCAGACAACACAGCGCCCGGCTCCCCTCACGGGGGGCCGGGCGCTGTTCGGGTACGGCTACGCGGCGATCAGTGGAACGAGTCGCCGCAGGCGCAGGAGCCCTGCGCGTTGGGGTTGTCGATCGTGAAGCCCTGCTTCTCGATCGTGTCGACGAAGTCGATCACGGCACCACCGAGGTAGGGGCCGCTCATCCGGTCGACGATGACCTCGACGCCGTTGAACTCGTAGGTCTGGTCACCGTCGAGGAACCGCTCGTCGAAGAACAGCTGGTACCGCAGACCCGAGCAGCCACCCGGCTGGACGGCGATGCGCAGCCGCAGGTCGTCGCGGCCCTCCTGGTCCAGCAGCGCCTTGACCTTGGCGGCCGCGGGCTCGCTGAGCACGACGCCGGTGGCGCCGGGGGCCGAGGTGTCCTGCACCGTCATGTTTCGTGTCCTCCCACATCCGAGGGCGTCCGCTGCGGCACTCCCTGCAGCGGCTCAACACCGCCGAAGCGGAGCCTCTTCCCACTGTACGGCGCGTGACCGTGCGCGGGAGGGGAACGGCCGGGGTCGCACGTAGACTCGCGGCCGTGAAGCTCCGCCTGCCCGGGCGCCGGGACCGCAGCACGGCCGCCCCCGACCCCGCTTCCGAGGGCACCGACGCGCTGGTGAAGTCGGGGGGCAAGGGCCGGCCCACCCCCAAGCGCCACGAGGCCCAGGGCCGCCGTCCCGGCCCGCCCCCGCCGCCGCCGACCACCCGCAAGGAGGCCTACCGGCGGATGCGCGAGCAGCAGGCCGCCAACCGCGCCAACGCCCGGCTCGGCGCCGCGCGGGGCGACGACGCCTACCTGCCCGCCCGCGACCGCGGTCCGGTCCGCCGGCTGGTGCGCGACGTCGTCGACGCCCGCCGCAACGCCGGCAGCCTCTTCCTGCCCGTGGCCGCCCTCGTGCTGGTGGGCTACTTCATCCCCAGCGCGGCGGTGCAGGGCTACACCGTCTTCCTGTGGTTCCTGTTCTTCCTGGTGATCATCGCCGACTCCTTCGTGCTCGGCCGCCGCATCAAGAAGAAGGTGCTCGAGCGCTTCCCCGACCAGGACCACAAGATGCGCTCCCTCATCTGGTACGGCATCAGCCGGGCCACCATGGTCCGCCGCTGGCGCTTCCCCAAGCCCGAGGTCCCGGTCGGCGCCGACGTCTGACGTCGCCGGGCGGCAGTCCGGGAAGCGCCGCTAGCGTCGGCGCCCGTGGAGTACCGACGCCTCGGCCGTTCCGGCCTCACCGTCTCCGAGATCGCCTACGGGAACTGGATCACCCACGGCGGCCAGGTCGAGGAGGACGCCGCGCACGCCTGCGTCCGCGCCGCGCTGGACGCCGGGATCACGACGTTCGACACCGCCGACGTCTACGCCGGCACCAGAGCCGAGTCGGTGCTCGGCCGGGCCCTCGCCGGCGAGCGCCGCGAGGGGCTGGAGATCTGCACGAAGGTCTACGGCCCCACCGGCCCCGGCCCCAACGACCGCGGGCTGTCGCGCAAGCACATCGTGGAGAGCTGCGAGGCGTCGCTGCGGCGGCTGCGGACCGATCACATCGACCTCTACCAGGCGCACCGGTACGACCCGACGGTGCCGCTCGAGGAGACGATGACCGCCTTCGCCGACCTCGTGCGGGCCGGCAAGGTGCTCTACATAGGCGTCTCCGAATGGCGGGCCGAGGAGATCGCCGCCGGCGCCGCCCTCGCACGGGACCTGCGGATCCACCTGATCAGCAACCAGCCGCAGTACTCGATGCTGTGGCGGGTCATCGAGGCGGAGGTCGTCCCGACGTCGGAGCGCGAAGGCCTGTCCCAGATCGTCTGGTCGCCGCTGGCCCAGGGCGTGCTGACCGGCAAGTACCGCCCCGGCGAGCAGCCGCCGCCCGACAGCCGCGCGGGGGTCGGCGAGGGCGGCGCGTCTATGCAGCGCTTCCTGACCGACGAGGTCCTCACCCGCGTCCAGGCACTGCGGCCGATCGCCGGCGACCTGGGGCTGTCGATGGCCCAGCTGGCGGTGGCGTGGGTGCTGCAGAACCGCAACGTCGCGGCGGCCATCATCGGGGCCACCCGGCCCGAGCAGGTGAAGGACAACGTCCAGGCCTCGGGTGTGCGGCTGGACGCCGACGTGCTCGCCCGGATCGACGAGGTGCTCGGCGCCGTCGTCGAGCGCGATCCGGCCAAGACCTACCGCTGAGCCGCCTCGGGTCGGGCGCCCGCGCTCAGGTGGCGGCCAGGCCCATCGGGCCGTACACCTCGCGGTCGCCGTCGAACAGGGTCACCGTCGCGACCCCGCGCTCGAGCAGCTGCCGCCAGTTCTCCCCCAGCCAGGACTCGGCGTCGCCCTGGTTGTCCGTCTGCGGGATCTCGACGCCGAGCGAGGCCGGGTCGAGCACCGCACCGGACGGGTCCTCCAACCGCCAGTGCCAGCTCATGCCAGGCAGGCTAGTGACCCGTGCCACGGGCACCGTTGCCCGAGCGTGACCTCGCGCGTGTTAACCGTCCTGCTCGGGAGGGCATGGAGCCTCCGACGGCCGGCCGGCACGCCGGCACAACCCACGGCAGCACCCCCGCCCCGGAGCACCCTACGACCGCGGCGTGGCCGACGTCGTGACGGACAAGGAGAGGACCCGCCGGTGAGCACGCCCAGTGGTTCCGGGCCCGACGGCCCCCGCGGCTCCGCGGCCTCGGACCTCGACGCTCTGAAGGCCGACATCGAGGCCACCCGCGAGCACCTCAGCCGCACCGTGGACGAGCTCGGCCGCCGGCTGGACATGAGGTCCCGGGCGCGGGAGAGCGCAGCACGGGCTCGGGACACCGCCGTGGAGACCTACCGGGAGAGCCCGCCGGCGGTGATCGGCACCGGCGCCGGGATCTCCGCCCTGCTCGGTCTGCTGCTGTGGCGCCGGCGCCGGAAGCGCCGGGCTCCCCTCAGGGCCGATGCGGCCGCGATGCGGATCCGGCGGCGGGCCCGCACGAAGGCGGCGAAGCGGGCGGCCGGGGAGCTGGCCGCGCGGCGCGCCGCCGCGGAGAAGGCCGCCCGCACCCGGGCGAGGAGGACCGCGAGGAAGGCCCGGCGGGCCACGAGGAGGAAGCGGTGAGCAAGGGAGCCCAGCTCGCGTACCGGCCGATCGGCCTGCTCGGCGGCGTGCTCGCCGGGCTCGTCTCCGGCGCGATCTTCAAGCAGATCTGGAAGCGGATCGCGCACGAGGACGACGCGCCGGACGCGCTGCAGAGCGAATACCGGATGCGCGAGGTCGTGCTGGCCGCCGCCCTGCAGGGAGCGATCTTCGCCGCGACGAAGGCGGCGATCGACCGGGCCGGCGCGCGGGGATTCACCAAGCTGACCGGCGTCTGGCCCGGCGACTGAGCCGCATTCCGGACGGCAGTCCGGCGATCCGCACGTCATCCGGTCGCGCCGCGGCCAACACCTCAGGGGGACGGGACATGTCCGAGATCAGGCACCGCGAGAGCGCCGTCGACCGGATCCGCGAGCGGGTCGAGGAGAAGGCCGCCCGCCGCGCGGCCGCGAAGGAGGCCAGGGAGCGCGGGCCACAGCCGGACGCCGACCGGCTCCCGCCGGACCTGCCGAGCGAAGCGCAGCTGCCGGGGGTGAACGCGGAGAAGCCGACCGACATCCCGCTGCGCGGCTGGAAGCAGATCGTCAAGCGCGCCTGGGCGGAGAACAAGGCCGACAACATGCCGATCATCGCCGGCGGCGTGGCCTTCTTCGGCTTCCTGGCCATCTTCCCGGCGCTGATCGCCATGATCTCCCTGTACGGGCTGGTCGCCTCCCCCGAGACCGTCGCCCGGCAGGTGGAGGAGCTCTCGGCCCAGCTGCCCGCCAGCGCGCAGGCCCTCGTCACCGACCAGTTGCGCGGCATCGTCACCAACAGCGGCGGGGCGCTCACCGTCGGCCTGATCGTCTCGATCCTCGCCGCCCTCTGGAGCGCCTCCGGCGGCATCGGCCAGCTGATCACGGCGGTCAACCTCGCCTACGACGAGGTGGAGACCCGCGGCTTCCTCAAGCTGCGGGCGACCTCGCTGCTGCTGACCCTCGGCGCGATCGTCTTCGTGCTGCTGACCTTCGGCCTGGTCGCCGTCGTCCCGGCCGTGCTGGAGAACCTGCCGCTGGGCGTCGTCGGCACCGTGCTGGCCCAGGTGGTGCGCTGGGTGCTGCTGCTGGCGGTCTTCGCCGGGTCGCTGGCCGTGCTGTACCGCGTCGCGCCCGACCGGGACGCGCCGCAGATCCGCTGGGTGAGCCTCGGCTCGATCGTGGTCACCATCGTGTGGGCGCTGGTCAGCCTCGGGTTCAGCTTCTACGTCGACAACTTCGGGTCCTACAACGAGACCTACGGGGCGATCGCCGGGGTCATCGTGCTGATGCTGTGGCTGTACCTGACCTGCTACCTGGTGCTGCTCGGCGCGGAGATCAACTCGGAGGCCGAGCACCAGACCGGCCGGGACACCACCGAGGGCCGTCCCCAGCCGATGGGGCAGCGCAACGCCACCATGGCCGACTCGCTGCCCGATCCGCCCGAGCCCACCAAGGAGTCCTCCCGCAGCGCCTGAAGAACGATCCCCCTGCCCCCCACCACTCGCAGGCTCGCGGTGAGACCCTGCAGGGGGGCCTCAGCGCACCCGCGAGGGCACGAACGGCGGCCGCACGACCTCCACGGCCTGCGGCCGCCCGCGCACGTCGACGGCGACCTGCTCCCCCTCGGCGACGCCGGCGGCGGTGTCCAACAGTGCCAGCGCGATGCCGGTGCGCAGCGTCGGGGAGAACGTGCCGCTGGTGACCTCGCCGACGCCGGCGCCGTCGGAGCCGAGCACGGTCATCCCCGGCCGCGGGATCCCCCGCCCCGAGGCGCGCAGCCCCCACAGCAGCTGCGCGGGCCCGGCCTCCTTCTCGGCCAGCAGCGCCGCACGCCCCCAGAACGCCGGCTTGCGCCAGCCCACAGCCCAGCCGGCGCGGGCCTGGTTGGGCGTGATCTGCCGGGACAGCTCGTGGCCGTGCAGGGGATAGCCCATCTCGGTCCGCAGCGTGTCCCGGGCGCCCAGGCCGCAGAGGCGCAGGCCCTCCTCCTGCCCGTACTCCACCACCGCGTCCCAGACCCGGCCCGCCTGCTCGGCGGGGACGAGCAGTTCGTAGCCGTGCTCGCCGGTGTAGCCGGTGCGGCACACGGTGACCTCGATGTCGCCGCCGCCGGTGCCGGTCACGAAGGACATGTACGCCAACTCGCCGGGCAGGCCCAGCATGGCGAGCACCTGCGGCGAGCGCGGGCCCTGCACGGCGAGGACGGCGACCTCCTCGTGCAGGTCGGTCACCGTGATCCCGGGCGGCGCGGCCTCGGCCAGCCGGCCGAGCACCTCCGCGGCGTTGGCGGCGTTCGGCACGAGCAGCACGTCGTCGGGCCCGTGCAGGTAGACGATCAGGTCGTCGACGACCCCGCCGGCGTCGGGCTCGCCGTCGGGCACGCAGCACAGCGTGTACTGCGCCTGCCCCGGGCTGATCCGCTCCAGGTCGTTGGTGAGGCACTCGTTGACGAACGCCGCCGCCCCCGGTCCGCGGACGGTGCCGGTGCCCAGGTGCGAGACGTCGAAGAGCCCGACACCGGTCCGGACGGCGGTGTGCTCGGCGAGCACCCCTCCCCCGGCGTACTCGATCGGCATCGACCACCCGCTGAAGTCGGCGAGCTTGGCACCGGCCGCCACGTGCCGGTTGTGCAGGGGGGAGGTCCGCAGGGTCACTCCCAGACGCTATCGGTGCCAGCAGTTGCTGGGCGGCCCCCCTGCAGGGGCCCGTCGCGAGCTCGCGAGCGTCGGGGGGCAGGGGGGTCCTCTTAGGATCGAACGGTGCCGCCGACGATCTCCGCCACCGACCGCCCGCTCGAGAAGCTGTCCGCCGACGCCGTGGTCGTCGGCATCGGCAAGGGTCCCGACGGCCTGCTGCTGACACCGGGCGCGGAGGCCGTCGACCGACTGCTCGGCGGCCGGCTGCTGACGGCGCTCGCCGACCTGGGCGCCCGCGGTGCCGAGGACGAGGTCACCCGCGTGGCCACCCTGGGCCAGGGCTCCTTCCCCGTCGTCGCGGCCGCCGGCCTCGGTGCCCCGCAGGACGGCGGGGGCTATCTGCCCGAGGCGGTGCGCCGGGCCGCGGGGGCGGCCAGCCGGGCGCTGTCCGGCCGCGGCTCGGTGGTGAGCCTGCTCGCCGCGGTCGGGGGGAGCCCCGACGCCGAGCGGCTGCACGCCGTGGGCGAGGGCGCCCTGCTGGGCGCCTACGAGTTCACCGCCTACAAGTCCGACCTGCCGGCCGACCGGCCCGCGCCGCCGCGGGAGTTCACCGTCGTCGTGCCCGACACCGGGGCGGCCAAGGCGCCGCTGGCGCGGGTCCGCGCGGTCGCCGACGCCGTCGCGCTCGTCCGGGACCTGGTCAACACCCCGCCCAACGACCTCTACCCGGGCGAGCTGGCCGCCCGCGGCGCGGCCGTCGGGAAGAAGGCCGGCCTGGCGGTGGAGGTGCTCGACGAGGAGGCCCTCGCCGCGGGCGGCTACGGCGGCATCCTCGCCGTCGGCGGCGGGTCGGTGCGCACGCCGCGGCTGCTGCGCCTGACCTACTCGGGCAAGAAGGCCCGCAAGAAGATCGCGCTGGTCGGCAAGGGCATCACCTTCGACAGCGGCGGCCTGTCGATCAAGCCGGCGCAGAACATGCACCACATGACCAGCGACATGGCCGGGGCCGCGGCGGTGATCGCCACCGTGTGCCTGGTCGCGGAGCTCGGCCTGCCGGTCGAGGTGACCGCGACCGTGCCGATCGCCGAGAACCTGCCGAGCGGCACCGCCTACCGGCCGGCCGACGTGGTGACCTTCCGCAACGGCAAGAAGGCCGAGATCACCAACACCGACGCCGAGGGCCGGGTGATCCTGGCCGACGCCCTCGCCCGTGCCGCCGAGGACTCCCCCGACCACCTGCTGGAGACCTCCACCCTGACCGGGGCGCAGTTGGTGGCCCTCGGCAGCCGCACCGCCGGCGTGATGGGGACCGACGAGCTGCGCGACGCCGTCGTGGCCGCGTCCCGGCGCAGCGGCGAGCCGATGTGGGCGATGCCGATGCCGGCGGAGCTGCGCAAGGGGCTGGACTCGCCGATCGCCGACTTCGTCAACGCCAACGCCGACCGGATGGGCGGCATGCTCGTCGGCGCCCACTTCCTGGCCGAGTTCGTGCCCGACGGCCTGCCGTGGGCGCACATCGACATCGCCGGGCCGAGCTACAACACCGGCAACCCCTGGGGCTACACCCCCAAGGGCGGGACCGGCGTCCCGGTGCGCACCCTGCTCGCCACCATCGAGGACCTCATCGCGAAGTGACGTGATGGAACGGCCCCCTGCAGGGCCCCGCCTCGAGCGTGCGAGGGGCGGGGAGCAGGGGGTCCTTACCGGTGGTCCTTCGACCAGTCGCGCATCCGCTGGGGATAGCCGGTGACCTGCGCGTCGTAGACCGGGATCCCCAGGTCCCGCGACAGCCGGCGGGCCACCTGCGGCCCGTCGATGCGCCGGCGGGTCCACTCGCCGTCGGCGGCCACCAGCACGATCGTCGTCTCGGTGACCGCGGTGCGCGGCTCGACGTAGCCCTCCACGCCGCGGCGGGTGGCGACGAACCGCTCCAGGTGCGCCAGGTCCCCGCCGTCCGAGGCGCGGTCGAGGGTGCCGCGCCGGTTCCCGGCCGCGGCCGCTCCGCTGCCACCGCGGCCCCGCAGCCGGCCGAACCACCCCATCGCGCACTCCCGTCGTCCTCGTCGAACCGGCCGCAACCTTCTCGCAGGAAACGGCGCTCCGGGCCGCCCCGTTCCCGTAGTGGCAGGATGAGCGCGGACGATCCCCCGCCCACTCGAGCGGGGCAGGACCACAGCCTCGAGGAGCACCCGTGAGCGCACCCACCTCCCCCGCCGACCTGGTCATCCTCGGTGGTGGCTCAGGGGGCTACGCCGCTGCGTTGCGCGCCGCCGAACTCGGCATGTCGGTTGTCCTGATCGAGAAGGACAAGGTCGGCGGCACCTGTCTGCACCGCGGCTGCATCCCCACCAAGGCGCTGCTGCACAGCGGCGAGATCGCCGACCAGGCCCGCGAGGGCGAGCAGTTCGGCGTCAAGACCTCCCTGGCCGGCATCGACATGGACGGCGTCAACGCCTACAAGGACGGTGTCGTCTCCCGGCTGTACAAGGGCCTGCAGGGCCTGATCAAGAGCCGGAAGATCACCTACGTCGAGGGCGAGGGCCGGCTGGTCTCCCCCACCGCCGTCCAGGCGAACGGCCAGACCTACGAGGGCCGGCACATCCTGCTCGCCACCGGCTCCTACGCGCGCAGCCTGCCCGGCATCGAGATCGACGGCACCAAGGTCATCACCAGCGACCACGCGCTGAACATGGACCGCGTCCCGAGCTCGGCGGTGATCCTGGGCGGCGGCGTGATCGGGTGTGAGTTCGCCAGCGCCTGGAAGTCCTTCGGCGTCGACGTGACCATCGTCGAGGCCCTCCCGCACCTGGTCCCGCTGGAGGACGAGGCCTCGTCCAAGCTGCTGGAGCGGGCCTTCCGCCGGCGCAAGATCGGCTTCGAGCTGAGCAGCCCGGTGGCCGGCGTGCAGACGAACGAGAACGGCGTCCGCGTCGACCTGCAGAACGGCAAGAGCCTCGAGGCCGAGCTCGTCCTCGTCGCCGTCGGCCGCGGCCCGGTCAGCCAGGGCCTGGGCTACGAGGAGGCCGGGGTGGCGATGGACCGCGGCTTCGTCCTCGTCGACGAGTTGTGCCGCACCAACGTGCCGACCATCTCCGCCGTCGGCGACCTCGTCCCCACCCTGCAGCTGGCCCACGTCGGCTTCGCCGAGGGCATCCTCGTCGCCGAGCGGCTCGCCGGGCTCAACCCCGCCCCGATCGACTACGCCGGAGTCCCCCGGATCACGTACTCCGACCCGGAGGTCGCCTCGGTCGGCCTCACCGAGGC
>DATAAV010000316.1:0-5051 GCA_036259935.1 Geodermatophilus sp.
GTCGCCTACAACGCCGCTACCGACGTCGAGCTGCCGAACGTGCGCCCGGCGAAGGTCCGGCCATGGGAAGCCGAGGAGCTGGCGACGTTCCTGGACCACGCCAGCAGCCACCGTCTCGGCGCCCTGTACGAGGTCATGGCGTTCACCGGGTTGCGCCGCGGCGAGGCGTGCGGGCTGCGCTGGGCTGACGTCGACCTGGAGCGCGGGGTCATCACCGTCCGGTCGCAGCTAGTCCTGGCGGGCGGCAAGGCCGTCGAGGGCAAGCCGAAGACCCGCTCCGGCGAGGACCGCCGCGTCGACATTGGCCAGCGCACCATCGGGGCGCTGCTTGCCCACCGCCTGAACCAGGACCTCGAGCGCCAGCAGTGGGGCCCCGGCTACCAGGACAACGACCGGGTGTTCGCCCGCGAGGACGGCAGCGACCTCTCCCCCGACACGGTGACCAAGACCTTCGTCCGCCTGGTCGAGGGCGCCAGGCTGCGCCAGGTGCGGCTGCACGACCGCCGGCACGGCGCGGCCTCGCTGATGCTGGCGGGCGGCGCGGACATCGCGGTGGTGTCCAAGCGGCTCGGGCACTCCTCGATCCGGGTGACCGCCGACACGTACCACCACCTGCTCGAGGGGGCGGGCCGGCAGGCGGCCGACGCGGCCGAGGGGCTGGTGCGCCCACGCGCGACCACGCCCGCACCCGTTGCGCCCACATCGCGCCCACGTGCCCGCAGAAACAGCCCTGCGGGCCTCCCCCGAAGGGAAGACCCGCAGGTCAGCGTCTCAACCAGACGTGCGCCCGAAGGGATTCGAACCCCTAACCTTCTGATCCGTAGTCAGATGCTCTATCCGTTGAGCTACGGGCGCGTTGTTCAGTTGTCGTGCGCGGAGGCTCCGGGATTTGAACCCGGGATGGGGGTTAACCCAAACCGCATTAGCAGTGCGGCGCCATAGACCGGACTAGGCGAAGCCTCCCGGGGTCCGAGTCCCCTCGGAACCACCGAGAGAGGAGACTACCAGCGCCCGTCGGAGCCCTCCCAGCCCGGGTGGGGCCCGGGCCGGGAGGTCCTCGTCACGCCGCGACCGTCTCGCGGGAGCCGGCGCGGACCCGCCGGCCGGGCACGAGCGTGGCCGCGACCGCCAGCGCCGCGCCGACGGCGGCCAGCACCAGGCTGCCGCTGACGCCGGCCCGGCTCTCGATCAGCGCACCTCCGAGCGCGGCACCGACCGCTGAGGCGCCGGTGGCGATGGTCGACAGCCAGGTGAACGCCTCGGTGGTGGCGTGCGGCGGGGCGATCGTGCCGACCAGCGAGCTCTGCACGGTGAGCGTGGGCGCGATCGCCGTCCCGCCGAGGAACAGCAGCCCGCCGAGCACCCAGGGGTCGGACGCCGTCGCGAGCGGGGCCAGGCCGATGGTCACCCCGAGCAGCAGCCAGCGGTACTGCCGCGGCAGCGAGGCGCTGACCACCCGGGCGCCGAACCACAGCCCGCCGGCGACCGAGCCGAGCGACCAGACCGCGAGCAGGATCCCCGACAGCCCGGGCGCGCCGGCGGCGTCGGCGAAGGCCGGGACGGCCACCTCGAGCGCGCCGAACCCGAGCATCAGCGCCGAGCCGCTGACCAGGACGCGCGGCATGCCGGGCGCCAGGACCACCGCGAACAGGCCCTGCTCCACCCGGGGCGCCGGCACCCAGTCGCGTATGGCGGCCGACGTGGCGACCGCGAGCGCGCCGACCGCCGCGAGCACGCCGGCGGCGCCGACGGCCAGTGCCGGGCTGGCCAGCACCGCGAGGGCGGCCACCGCCGTCGGCCCGGCGACGAACACCAGTTCCATCGCTGTCGCGTCCAGCGCGAAGGCGGTGGTGCGCACCCGTGGGTCGACCCGGGACCACAGCGCGCGCACCGTGCCGGACACCAGCGGCGTGCCGGCACCGGCGACGCCGGAGGCGGCGATCACCACGACGTCCGGAGCGCCGCCGAGGACGACCGCCACCAGCGACGCCAGCAGCAGCGGATGGACGGCGGCCTGGGCGAGGAGCACCGGGCGCGGGCTGCGACGGTCGGCCAGCCGGCCGAGCACCGGCGCCATCAGCGCCATCGCGACGCCGTAGGTGGCCGACGCGAGGCCGGCGACGGCGTAGGAACCGGTCTGCTGCTGCACCATGAGCAGCAGCGCGAGCGGGACCATGGCAGCGGGCAGCCGCCCGGCGAAGCCGCCGAGCAGCAGCGCCGGAGCGGACGGCAGCCGCCAGACGCTGAGGTAGGAACGCACGGAAAAGCTCACTTCAGAACACGCAGGGAAGGAATCGTAGGCGGTCAAATGCGGTTGACCGCCTACACAGTAGGAAGGCGGCAGTAGGGAGTCAAATGGACTACGACACCTACGGGTCGAGCGCCGTCGAGCTGGCCATCGATCTGGCCAACGCCGACCGGGCCGGCGACCCCGACTGGGCCGCCCGCTTCCTGCGGTCCCACCACGACTGGTTCTCGGCCGACACCTCGCTGGAGCTCTCCCCCGCCGAGGCGGTGGAGGCTGCGCGGACCGCCGACCTGGTGCGGGCGGTCGCCGTCGCCGGCTCGCAGGCGGAGGTGATCGAGCGGCTCAACGCGCTGCTGGCGCTGGCCCGGCCGCGTCCGTACGCCACCGACCACGACGGCGAACTGCACCTGCACTACGCCCGGCCGGAGGCGCCGGTGCTCGAGCAGCTGACCACCACCGTCGCCATGGGGCTCTCCCAGGTGGTCGCCCAGCACGGCTGGCAGCGGCTGGGCGTGTGCTCGGCCGAGGGCTGCGACAACGTGTACGTCGACACCTCGCGCAACGCCAGCCGCCGCTACTGCTCCAACACCTGCGCCAGCCGGTCGACCGTCGCGGCCTACCGTGCCCGCCGCAAGGCCTGAACGGAGGAGATTCGCCGAGGTAACACCGGCGGTTCTCCTCCAGTACCGTCTCGGCGCATGCGCGGCGCCCGGCACTGGGACGCGCGCCTGCACGCCTGGATCGGCGCGCTGCCCCACTCGCCGGCCGACCGCTGGCTGCGCCGCCTGTCCACCCTCGCCGACCACGGCAAGCTGTGGTTCGTCGTCGGGGCCCTGCTCGGGCTGCGCAAGGGGCCGCTGCGCCGCGGCGCGATCCGCGGCACCGGCTCCCTGGCGGTGTCGAGCACGGTCGTCAACGCCGTCCTCAAGCGGTTCTTCGGCCGGCGACGGCCGGATCTCGGCTCCCGTCCCGTCGAGCGTCTGCTGCACCGGTCGCTGACGACGCACTCCTTCCCCAGCGGGCACTCGGCCTCGGCCGGCGCCTTCGTCACCGGCGTGGCGATGGAGGCCCCGCTGGCCGGGGCGGTTCTGGCGCCGGTCGCGGCCGGCGTCGCCTACTCGCGGGTGCACGTGGGCGTGCACTACCCCGGGGACGTCGTGGCGGGCCTGGCCGTGGGGTCCGCGGTGGCCGTGGCCAGCCAGCACTGGTGGCGGGTGCGGCCGACGACGCCCGCGCGGGTGCGGCCGGCCCGGTCGGCGCCCGCACTTCCCGACGGCGAGGGCCTGGTGGTCGCGGTCAACCCCCGTTCGGGGCCGGAGGACTACGACCCCGCCGAGGACATCCGCCGGTTGCTGCCCCGCGCCGAGGTGCTCGTGATGCGGCCCGACGCCGGCATCGGCGATCTGCTCGCCGGGGCCGCCGCGTCGGGCCGGGCGACGGCGTTCGGGGTGGCCGGCGGCGACGGCAGCGTGGCGGCGGCCGCCGCGGTCGCGCTGGCCCACGGGCTGCCGCTGGCCGTCCTGCCCGCCGGCACGCTGAACCACTTCGCGCGCGACGTCGGGGTCCTGACACTGGAGCACGCCGCCGACGCGGTCACCTCCGGCCAGGCGGTCGAGGTCGACGTCGCCGAGGTCAACGGGACGCCGTTCCTCAACACGGCGAGCCTCGGCAGCTATCCGGAGATGGTCCGTCGCCGTGACCAGCTCGCCGGCCGCATGGGCAAGTGGGCGGCGATGACCGTGGCGGCCGCGCAGACCCTGCGGGCGGGGACACCGGTGTCGTTGCTGATCGACGGCCGGCAGGTGCTCGCGTGGATCCTCTTCGTCGGCAACTGCTGCTACACCCCCCGCGGGCTGGCGCCGGCCTGGCGACCGCGGCTGGAGGACGGCCTGCTCGACGTCCAGTACCTGCGGGCCGACGTGCCGTTCAGCCGCAGCCGCGCCGTGCTCGGCTCGCTGCTGGGAATCAGCGACCGCTCCTCCGGCTACGCGGAGTTCCAGGTGCCGGAGGTGCGGGTGGTCTCCCGCTCGGGGCCGCTGCAGATCGCCTACGACGGCGAGACCGGCGAGAAGGCGACCGAGTTCGTGTTCCGCAAGCGGGAGACGCTGACCGTCTACTGCTGCCGCACGGAGTGAGTCCCCGCCGGTTGCCTTTCCTGTAGACGCGGGCTCCGCCGCCCGCTCTTGCGGTGTTTCGCGCGCATTGCGGGTTCTGCAACACCGCAAGAGCAGGTGCAACGCCGCAAGGCCCGAAGGGGTGGGCTGTCCACAGGCGGGGCTCCCCAGGCGTTCCGGAGCTGACTACTCTCCGCGCGACCGGTGATCGGGAACGGGGAGCGAGCATGGGGAAGCGGTGGGGCCTCCGAGTGGTGGCCGCGGCGACAGTGGCCGCCGCTGTGCTCAGCGGCTGCTCGGAGCGGCAGGAGGCCAACGACACCCTGCCGACGGCGACCAGCGAACCCACCTCGACGACCGAGGAACTCCCCCCGCTCGGCCCAGCCAACTTCCCCATGCCTGCCGAAGCGCGGGCAAAAACCCCGGAAGGGGCCGTCGAGTTCATGCGCTATTACATGAGTCTGACGGAGGTTCTAGCAGAGCAAGCACTAGATCCCCAGCCGCTGCTGGATCTGAGCAATGGCTGTGGAGTCTGCAACAGAATCGCGCAGTCCCTGGCCGGAGACCTGGCAGCTGGTTACAGATATCAGGACACATGGATCGCGTTCCAGCCTTACGGTCCTGGAGTATTGACCGGCGAGCAAGCCGAAGTGGGCTTTGTCTATGCACAAGGGCCTATCACCGTGCTC
>DATAAV010000317.1:0-9254 GCA_036259935.1 Geodermatophilus sp.
GCCCGGCACTTCGGTGCCGGGCCCTTCGGGTGTCCGGGGACTAGAGCGGGATGTTGCCGTGCGCACCGCGTCCCAGGGGCGCCTCGGCCAGGGCGGTGACCAGCCGGCGGCGGGTCCGGGCAGGCTCGACGACCTCGTCGACGACCCCGATCTCCAGCGCCCGGTTCACCCCGCCGGCGATCCGCTCGTGCTCGGCGGCCAACTGTGCGTGCAGCGCCTCCCGCTCGGCCGGCGGGACGGCGGCCAGCTTCTTGCGGTGCAGGATGCCCACGGCGGCCTTGGCCCCCATGACGGCGACCTCGGCGCCCGGCCAGGCCAGCACCGCCGTCGCCCCGAGCGAGCGGGAGTTCATCGCGATGTAGGCGCCGCCGTAGGCCTTGCGGGTCACCAGGGTCACCCGCGGCACCACCGCCTCGGCGAAGGCGTGCAGCAGCTTGGCCCCGCGGCGCACCACGCCGTCCCACTCCTGGCCGACGCCGGGCAGGTAGCCGGGCACGTCGACCACCACCACCAGCGGCACGCCGAAGGCGTCGCACATGCGCACGAACCGCGCCGCCTTCTCCGCCGACGCGGAGTCCAGGCAGCCGCCCAGGCGCAGCGGGTTGTTGGCGATCACGCCGACCGTCCGCCCGGCCAGCCGGCCCAGGGTGGTGACGATGTTCGGTGCCCAGCGCGGGTGCAGTTCCAGGCCCGGCCGGTCGAGCACCGCGGCCACCAGCGGCTTGACGTCGTAGGCGCGCTGCGGCGCCTCCGGCAGCAACGCCCGCAGGTCGACGTCGGGCTCGCCGTCGGCGCGGGCGAAGCGGCCCTGCGCGGCCAGCAGGTCCACGGCCTCCCGGGCGGTCAAAAGGGCCTCGTCCTCCGACTCGGTGACCACGTGGACGACGCCGCTGCGCCGGCCGTGGGTGTCGGGCCCGCCGAGCCGCTCCATGTCGACGTCCTCGCCGGTGACCGACCGGACGACCTCGGGGCCGGTGACGAACACCCGGCCGGCCGGCCCCATGATCACCAGGTCGGTGAGGGCAGGGCCGTAGGCGGCGCCGCCGGCGGCCGGGCCCAGCACCACCGAGATCTGCGGCACGCGGCCCGAGGCCCGCACCATCGCCGCGAACACCTCGCCGACGGCGTGCAGCGCGGTGACGCCCTCGGCCAGCCGGGCGCCGCCGGAGTGCCAGATGCCGACCACGGGCACCCGCTCGCGCACGGCGGCGTCGATCGCGTCGACGATGTGCCGGCAGCCGTCGACCCCCATGGCGCCGCCCATGACGGTGGCGTCGGTGCAGAAGGCGATCGCCCGGGCGCCGGCCACCGTGCCCCGGGCCGCCATGACCCCGGACGTGTCCCGGGGCAGCAGCGCGGACATCGAGCCGGCGTCGAAGAACCGCTGGAGGCGGTCCTCGGGGTCGCGGGGGTCCGGGACGGTGGCGAGGGGAGCGGCGTGCAGTGCGGTCACGGGACCT
Source organism: Geodermatophilus sp. (assembly GCA_036259935.1). GTDB lineage: Bacteria > Actinomycetota > Actinomycetes > Mycobacteriales > Geodermatophilaceae > Geodermatophilus. The sequence goes on from DATAAV010000317.1 coordinate 1,461, forward strand.
CCACGGGCCGGGCGCGGGCGTGCGGGGGCAGCCCGGGCAGCGGCCGGCCCGGGCGAGTGGGGTGGCCCCGCTGCAGGGTCCCGCCGCGAGCTTGCGAGTGGCGGGGGGCAGGGGGTCCTCTTTCAGGCGGTGGTGAACACCAGCGCCATGTTGTGGCCGCCGAAGCCGAACGAGTCGTTGACCGCGGCGGTGAGCGTGGCGCGCCGCGGCTCCCGGCGCACGATGTCGAGCGCCTGGACGGCCGGGTCGTCGTCCGGGTCGTCGAGGTTGGCCGTCGCCGGCACGATCTGCTCGCGCAGCGCGAGGACCGTGAACACCGACTCCAGCGCACCGGCGGCGCCGAGCAGGTGGCCGGTCTGGCTCTTGGTGGCCGTCACCAGCACGTGCTCGCCGATCGCGTTGCGGATGGCGGCCGCCTCGGCGGTGTCGCCGACCGGCGTCGACGTCGCGTGCGCGTTGACGTGGCCGATGTCGGCGGGGGTGAGACCGGCGTCGCGGAGGGCGGCGGCGATCGCCCGCCCCGCGCCCTCGCCCTCCGGGTGGGGGGCGACCAGGTCGTAGCCGTCGGCGGTGCCGCCCGCCCCGGCCAGCCGGGCGTGGACGCGGGCACCGCGAGCCTTCGCCGCGTCGGCCCGCTCGAGGACCAGCGCCGCGGCGCCCTCGGCCAGCACGAAGCCGTCACGGGCCTTGTCGAACGGCCGCGAAGCGCGCTCGGGCTCGTCGTTGCGGGTGCTCATCGCCCGCATCGCGGCGAACCCGGCCATGGGCAGCGGGTGCACGCACGCCTCCGCGCCGCCGACCAGGACGACGTCGGCGCGGTCGAAGCGCAGCAGGTCCAGGCCCCAGCGGATGGCCTCGGCCCCGGAGGCGCAGGCGCTCACGGGGGCGTGCACGCCGCCCTTGGCGCCGATCGCCAGACCGACCGCGGCGGCCGGGCCGTTGGGCATGAGCATCGGGATGGTGAAGGGGGAGACCCGCTTGGGCCCCTTCTCCTCCAGGACGTCGTCCTGGCCGAGCAGCGTCAGCGCCCCGCCGATGCCGGTGCCGATGACCACGGCGATCCGCTCCGGGGCGACGCCGGCGTCGGCCGCGCCGGACTCCCGCCAGGCCTCCTCCGCGGCGATGACCGCCACCTGCTGGCTGCGGTCCAGCCGCCGCGCGCGGACGCGGTCGAGCTGCTCGACCGGGTCGGCGGCCAGGCGCGCCACCAGCTGGGCCGGGTAGTCCTTGATCCAGTCGTCGGTGATCCGGGTGACCCCCGACCGCCCGGCCAGCAGCGCGTCCCATGTGCTGGCGACGTCGCCCCCGAGGGGCGTGGTGGCGCCGAGTCCGGTGACGACGACGTCGCCGACAGGCGTGCTCATGACGGATTCCTCCTGGGACGTGCGGCCTGGCCGGGCAGCCGGGGTGCGGATCAGCCCTGGTTCTTCTGGATGTAGCTGATGGCGTCGCCGACGGTCTTGATGTTGCCGAGCTCGTCGTCGGGGATGGCGACGCCGAACTTGTCCTCGACGGCGGTGGCGATCTCGACCATCGACAGGGAGTCGACGTCGAGGTCCTCCGTGAACGACTTCTCCGGGGTCGCGTCGGCGGGGGAGACCCCGGCGACCTCCTCCAGGATCTCGGCCAGACCAGCTTGGATGTCCTCGCTCACGCGGGGTCCTCTCTCTCGGGTGGGGCGGGGGATCCCGCCGTCGGGCCCGGATGGCCCGAGGGTCTGTGGGTGCCCGTCAGGGCAGGCGGAACACCTGTCCGGCGAAGGTCAACCCGGCTCCGTAGCCGAGGACCAGGGCCAGGTCGCCGCTCCTGGCCTCGCCGGACTCCAGCAGCGCGGTGAGCGCCAGCGGGACCGACGCCGCGGAGGTGTTGCCCGACTGGACGATGTCGCGGGCGACGACGGTGTCCTCGCCGAAGCCCAGGCGCCTGGTCATCGACTCGATGATCCGCAGGTTGGCCTGGTGCGGGGCGAAGACGTCGATGTCGGCGGCGGTGACCCCGGCGGCGTCCATGGCCTGGAGCAGGGTGTCGGTGAGCCGGGTGGTCGCCCACCGGTACACCGCCTGGCCGGCCATGGTCATCGTCGAGCTGCCGGCGGCGATCTCGATCGCGTTGTGCTGGTCGCCGTCGCTGCCCCACACGACCGGGCCGATGCCCGGCTCGTCGGCGGCGCCGACCACCGCGGCACCGGCGCCGTCGGCGAAGATCACTGCGGTGGAGCGGTCGGTGAGGTCGGTGACGTCGGTGAGCCGCTCCACGCCGACGACCAGCGCGTTGCGCGCCGAGCCGGAGCGGATCGCGTCGGAGACCACCCCGAGGGCGTAGCAGAACCCGGCGCACCCGGCGTTGAGGTCGAACGCCCCGGGGCGTGGGATGCCGAGCTTGTAGGCCACCTGCGGGCCGATCCCGGGGATGGGCGCCCGCAGGCTCGCGCTGGCCAGCACGACCAGGTCGATCTGGTCGGGGTCCAGCCCGCTGGCGGCCAGCGCCTTGCCGCCGGCGGCGACGGCCATCTCGACGAGGGTCTCGTCCTCCGACGCCCAGCGCCGCTCGGCGATCCCGACGCGGCTCTGGATCCACTCGTCGCTGGTGTCCATCGTCCGGGCCAGCTCGTCGTTGGTGACCCGCCGCCGCGGCCGGTAGCCGCCGAGGCCGAGGATGCGCGCTCCGGGCGCTCCCTCGCGCAGCCTGATGGTCGCCGTCATGAAGAAACCTCCGGGTAGAGCCGGGCGATGGGGTCACCGGCGTCGACGAGGTCGCCGTCTTGGACCAGCCACTCGGCCAGTACCCCGTCGTAGGCGGCCGAGACGTTGACCTCCTCGCGGCGGCTGCGGATGCGGCCGAGCGGGGTGCCGGCGGGCAGGCGGGTGCCCTCGGGCACGTCGGCGGGGGCGACCGTGCCGCGCACGGGGGAGACCACCATCCGCCAGTCCGGCTGGTGCTGCGCCTCGGCGCGGCCGCGCTCGGCGTCGATGAGCTCCCGGGCGCGGTCGAGGTCGGCGGGGCTGCTGACGGCGAGGATCTCGATGCCGGCGCCCTTCCACTCGCGCTTGGCCAGCCCCGCCAGGGCGCCGGCCGGCGGCAGCTCGATCGCCGCGGTGACCCCCAGCTCGCGCAGGGTGGCCAGGCAGGTGTCGAAGCGCACGGGGCTGGTCACCTGGCTGACCAGCCGGGACAGCGCCTCGGCGCCGGAGTCGACCGCCGCGCCGTCGGCGTTGGACAGCAGCAGCCGGCTGGGGTCGGCCGGGGTCAGCCCGCCGATCAGCCCCTCGAGCTCGGCCCGGGCCGAGGCCATGTACTCGGTGTGGAAGGCGCCGGCCACCGACAGCGGCATGATCCGTGCCTTGGCCGGCGGGTCGCCCCTCAGCGCCTCCAGCCCCTCGAGCGGGCCGGCGGCGACGACCTGCCCACCGCCGTTCATGTTCGCCGGCACCAGGCCGTGCTTGTCCAGCGCGGCGAGGACCTCGTCGGGGTCGCCCCCGAGGACGGCGGACATCCCGGTGGGCGTCTGGGCGCAGGCGGCGGCCATGGCCCGCCCGCGGACGGCGGTCAGCGCGATCGCCGCCTCGACCGAGAGGACCCCGGCCAGCGCCGCCGCGGTGAGCTCGCCGACGCTGTGGCCGGTGATCACCACGTCGCGACCGGTGTGCGGCGTGTGCGCCACGGGGCCGGGCAGGCCGCCGAGCTCGCGGGCGACGAACAGGCTCATCGCGACGACCAGCGGCTGGGTGACCGCGGTGTCCTTGATCGCCTCGGCGTCGCCGGTGGTACCGAGCGCCAGGAGGTCGGCGTCGGCGATCGCTCCGGCCCAGCGGAAGAAGGACTCGGCGCCCGGGAGCTCCAGCCAGTCGGTGAGCATCCCGGGCTTCTGCGCACCCTGTCCGGGGGCGAGGACGGCCAGCACGTCACTCACCGTGCCAGGTCGGTCCCGCCGACGTGGGTGGCGACAGGAACGAAAGCACACCGCTGCTTTTTGGAGGGTCCCTACAACAGAGGTGGGTTTCCGGGCCCCTTTCGGGCGTGTCGATGGTGGGGTCTACACTGCCCGTCTTCGCTCAGTGCCAGAGGGAGCGGTCGCCGTCCAACTCGGCCAGGGCCAGCGCGATCTGCAGCGTCCAGCTGCCGCGGGGGTCGGTGGCCCACAACCCGGTGAGCTCCGCGGCGCGCTTGAGGCGGTACCGGACGGTGTTGGGGTGGACGTACAAGGTCCGTGCGCTGGCCTCCAGGTTGCCGCCGCTGGCCAGCACGGCCCGGACCGTCTCGAGCACCTCGCCGCCGGCCGTCTGCAGCGGCAGCGCCACCCGCTCGTTCAGCGCCGCCCGGGCCACCGGGTCGCCGTCGAGGGCGCGCTCGGGCAGCAGGGCGTCGGCGGACACCGGCCGCGGCGCCCCCGGCCAGGCGGGGGCCGCGCGCAGCCCGGCGAGGGCGGCGGCGGCGGACTCACCGGCCCGGCTGAGCCGGTCGACGACGGGGCCCACGACGACCGGCCCGGGGCCGAACTCCTCGCTGACCCGCTCGGCGACGGCCTCCAGGTCCTCCGAGCCGCCCAGGACGACGACCAGCTGCTCGGCGTGCACCCCGACCAGGACCTCGCTGCGCATGGACCGTGCGGCCCGGCGGGCGGCGCTGTGCGCGTCCCCGTGCGGCGGGGCCGCGCCCATCAGCACGGTGACCGGGCTCATCGACGCCCAGCCGAGCGCCGCGGCCCGGCCGGGGAGCTCCTCGGAGCGCTCGCCGCGCACCAGCGCGTCGACCACGAGCGCCTCCAGCCGGGCGTCCCAGGCGCCGCGGTTCTCGGCGAAGCTCGCGTAGACGTGCGCGGTGGCGAACGCGACCTCGCGGCTGAACTGCAGCACCGCCAGGCGCAGCGCGTCGGCGTCGCCGGGCTCGGCCACGGAGTCCACGTGGTCGTCCATCACCTCCACGGTCACCTTGATCAGGTCGACCGTCTGCTTGAGCGGGACGGCGCGGACCAGCTCACGGGGCGCGGCCCCGAAGACCTCGTCGGTCAGCCGCGGGGGACGGGAGGGGTTGCGGCACCACTCCACCAGGGAGGCGATGCCGGCCTGGGCGACGAGCATGACCCAGGAACGCTGGTCGGCCGGCATGGTGCGGAACCAGGGCAGCTCCTCGTCCATCCGCGCCACGGCACGGGTGGCCAGGGACCCCGATGCGCGTTCCAGCCGCCGGAGGGTTGCAGGGGACGGCGGGCGGTTGCTCACCCGGGTGGACACGTCTCCAGCGTGTCACGGGAAGCAGGGGTCAGGGAGAGTGGGGACGTGGACCGTTCCCCTCCTGATACCGCCGCGGCGGCCGCCCGCGGGCCCGCCCTTCCCGGGATCGCCGGCGGGCTCCTGCTGCTGGTCCTGCTGGGGGCCGGGGTGCTCGTCGGGTTCGCACCGCAGGTGCGCCTGGACGAGGCGGTCAGCGAGGCGATGTACGCCGGCGACGACCGCGCCGAGGCCCTCTCCGGGCTCCTGGAGGTGCTCACCGCGCCCGGCTCGTCGGCGTTCCGGTTCGCCGTCTTCGCCCCGGTGCTGATCTGGCTGGCGGTGCGCCACGCCTGGCGGACGGCGGCCTGGGTGCTCGTCGCGATCGCCCTGATCGGCCCGGTGACGAGGTTCCTCAAGGACCTCGTCGGCCGGGTGCGCCCCGCGTTCGAGGACGGCGGCGCCAGCTACGACGGCCTGAGCTACCCCAGCGGCCACTCCTCGGGCATCGCCACGCTGGTCACCGTCGCCCTCGTCCTCGCCTGGCCGCGGCTGACCGCGCCCGCCCGCCGCCGGGCGCTGGCCGTCGGCATCGCGCTCGCCGTCCTCGTCGGCCTGACCCGCATGTGGTTGGGGGTGCACTTCCTGTCCGACGTCGTCGGCGGCTGGTCGCTCGGCGTGGCCTGGTCGCTGGCCGTCGCGCTGGTCGCCGGCGGCCTGCCCGGCGGTCCGGCGGCGCTGCCGGCCCGCGCGGCCGTGGAGGAGCGGTCATGACCGGCTTGGACTCCCGCGTCCTGCTCGCCCCCGACGACGGGTCGCTGGGCCCGCTGCTGCGGCTGGCCGACGACCGGCTGGCGCCGGGGGTCGGCTACGGGCGGCACGCGCACCGGGAGGTCGACGTGGTCGCCGTCGTGCTGGCCGGCTCGCTGGCGCACCGCTGGGGCGACGGCGCGCGGATCGGCGCCGGGGACGTAGGCGTGCTGCGGGCGGGCACCGGGCTCGAGCACGACGAGGTCGCCGGGCCGGACGGCGCCCACGTGCTGCAGTGCTACCTGCGCACCACGCGGCCCGACGCCGGACCGGCCCACGAGGTCCGGGCGGCGGTGTCGGGCTGGGTCGAGCTGGGACGGCCCGACGCCCGGCTCTGGACGCGCCGCACCGCGCCCGGCGAGCCGGTCGAGGTCCCGCCCGGCCTGCTGATCCTGGCCGACGGCGACGAGGTGCGGGCCGAGCCGCAGCCGGGCGGCGCCGTGCGCACCGCGGGCGCCGGCACCGCGCTGGTGTGGCAGCTGGACACCAGCCGCCCCGCCTGGGCGTCCGACTGAGCCGCTGCGGGAGAGTGGGGGCCATGCCCACCAGCGCCGCCGACCTCCTCGCCGCCGCCCGCGCCGACGCCGACCGCACCATCGACCTGCGCCGCCGCCTGCACCGGCACCCGGAGATCGGGCTGCACCTGCCGCGCACCCAGGCCACCGTGCTGGAGGCGTTCGCCGGGCTGCCGGTCGAGGTCATCACCGGGAAGACCACCTCGTCGGTGGTGGGCATCCTGCGCGGCGCCCGGCCGGGCCCGACCTACCTGCTGCGCGGCGACATGGACGCGCTGCCGGTGCACGAGGACACCGGGCTGCCGTTCGCCTCCGAGGTGCCCGGCGCGATGCACGCCTGCGGGCACGACACGCACATGGCGATGCTGCTGGGGGCCGCCCGGCTGCTGGCCGAGCGCCGCGACGAGATCGCCGGCCAGGTCGTGTTCATGGTGCAGCCGGGGGAGGAGGGCTTCCACGGCGCCCGCTACATGCTCGAGGAGGGCCTGCTCGACGTCGTCCCGGGGGCGCCGGTGAGCGGCGCCTTCGCGCTGCACGTCTCCTCGAACTTCCCGAGCGGGTCGGTGTACGTGCGGCCCGGCCCGATCATGGCCGCGTCCGACCAGTGGCGGATCACCGTCCGCGGCCGTGGCGGGCACGCCTCCCAGCCGCACGCGGCCGCCGATCCGATCCCCGCGGCGGCCGAGATCGTGCTCGCGCTGCAGGCGATGGTCACCCGCCGCGTCGACATCTTCGACCCCGCGGTGGTCACCGTCGCGCATGTCAGCGCCGGCTCGACCAACAACGTCATCCCCGACTCGGCGTTCCTCGAGGGCACCATCCGCACGCTGTCGGCCGCCCGCCGCGCCGACGTCGTCGCCGCCGTCCGCCGGTTGGCCGGGCACGTGGCCGCCGCGCACGAGCTCGGCATGGAGTTCGAGCACGACGAGGGCTATCCGGTCACCGTCAACGACCCCGGCGTCGCGACGCAGGTGGCCGCGGCCGTGACCGAGCTGCTCGGCGCGCAGGCCGCCCCGCCGATGACGGCGCCGCTGATGGGCGCGGAGGACTTCTCCTACGTGCTGCAGCGGGTGCCCGGGGCGATGGCCTGGCTGGGCGCCTGCCCGCCGGGCGTGGACCCGGACACCGGGCCGGCCAACCACTCCAACCTCGTCGTCTTCGACGAGGAGCCGCTGCCGATCGGCGTGGCCCTCTACGCGCGGATGGCGCTGCGGGCGCTGGCCTGATGGAGTGGATACGCCGGGGTGACCCCGGCGGATCCA
>DATAAV010000318.1:0-20934 GCA_036259935.1 Geodermatophilus sp.
CTGCCGGCCACCGGCTGCGCGCGCTCATCCGCGAGCACGTCGACATCGCGGTCCGGGAGTATCCCGGTGTTCTGCGCCTCTACCTCGTTCCGCGCGACTGGCCGGAGCCGCAGCGCGTACGGATCGAGGCGCTCCGCCGGCAGCACAACGCGCTGTTCCGGCGGGTCGTCGAGGAGGGCGTGGCCAGTGGGGAGTTCACCGTCACGAGCGTGGGCACGACGCTCCAGTGCATGCACGCGGCGATGTCCCAGGCGCCCTTCTGGTGTTCCCACAAGAAGGGCCAGGCGCTCAGACGCGCCCTCGACGAACTGGCGGACAGCCTGATGATGCTCGTCGGCGTGCTGCCGGCGTCGACGAGGACCTGAGGCTCGAGGGCCGTCGGGGCGCGCTCGTCACCTGCGGTCGCAAGCACCCCGGACCGGTCCCCACGGCCCGGGCCGGGCGCGGTCAGGAACCCGTCGCGAAGCTCCGAGGGCGATCCGGGTCGGTGTCGGTGCTCTCCTCACCGGGTCCTCACCGTTCTCTCATCCCGGCTGCCGTCCCATGGGACCGCTCGACCATCCGAGCCACTGGTCCGACAGGGAGCCCGCGATGACCACCATGGCTGACAGCCTTCTGGACACCATCCACCTCGAGTTCGACCTGGCCTGTCAGGACCTGGCGCAGGCCAAGCTCGCCCAGCGCACCAAGGACACCCTGGCCGCACGTGCCCAGGTCGCGGCATGCCGGGACAGGGTGGACGCCCTCCTCGACATGTGGAACTCGGCCGAGCTCCGGTCCTGACCGGTCCGGCCGCGGTTCCAGCGGCAGGTGACGCGGGGGGAGCTCGGCCGGATGCCCTCGTCCCGGACCCCTGCGTGTGCGGCGTCAGCCCTCCGAGTGCCGTCAAGCAGCCGACGTCGCGGGTACCGCCGTGGCCGGGTGGCCGGCGCCGCGATGCGGACCACGGCCGCGCCGCATCGGCGGGGACCGCGGAGAGCCGACCGTCTCCCGCGCATCTGGTTGTTCCAGAAGCGGATGCCCGGATGGTGCCGGCGTCCTCCGTTCGTCCGGACTCTCACCGTTCTCCCACGAGAGACGGGGTGCCATGAGGTCGCGACCGGCCGGATCTTCCTCCGATCACCTTCCCCCACCACTCGGACGATGAGGAGTCCCGTGATGACCATCGATGATCGGCTCGCCGGCAGTGTGGCGATCGTGACCGGCGCCGGCCGCGGCATCGCGCGGCCACCTCCAGAGCGCTGAGCGGGTGGGCGCCACGGTCGTGCTCGCGGCCCGCAGTCGCCCCGCGCTCACCGGGCTGGCGGCCGAGATCACCGCGGACGGTGGCCGGGCGCTCGCCGTCCCCACCGATGTCACCGACCCCGCGCAGGTGCGCCGGCTGGTGGAGCGGACGCTGGACGCGTACGGCCGGCTCGATGCCGCCGTCAACAACGCCGCCGACGTCGGGCACCCGCCGACCCCGCTCGCCGAGGTGGCCGTCGAGGACTTCGACCGGGCGTGCGCGGTCAGCCTGCGTGGCGTCTTCCTGGCCATGAAATTCGAGATCCCGGCCATGCTGGACACCGGCGGCGGCGCCGTCGTCAACATGGCCTCGACCGCCGGCCTCCAGGCCGTCGGCGGGCTGGCGGGCTACGTCTCGGCCAAGTTCGGCCTGGTCGGCCTGACCAGGACAGCGGCACTCGACTACGCCGACAGCGACATCCGGGTCAACGCGCTGGCCCCGGGCCCGGTTCTCACCGACCGGCTCGAGCGAGCCGGGACGGCGGCCCAGCAGCGAGCCGCTGCGGCCGTGCCGCTCCGACGCCTCGGCCGACCCGAGGACGTCGCCGCCGCGGCGGTCTGGCTGTGCTCGCCGGAGTCGTCCTTCGTCACCGGGGCCACGTTCCCGGTGGACGGCGGGCTGCTGGCCGGTGCGGCGGCGTTCAGCCGTGAAGGGAGCACCGAACAGCGGCGGCCGGCGTGACCGCGGTGCGGTCACCCCATCATCGGCTGGACACGCGGGGAGCCGGCCGCGAACCCGGTCAGCCGGCGCGGAGGCTGGCGACGAGGTTGACCGTGGTGGCGAGGATCCCGGTGCCGAAGAGATAGGACAGCAGGGCGTGGCGCAGGGCGGTGCCGCGGAGCGCCGCCGAGCGCAGGTTCGTGTCCGACACCTGGAAGGTCATCCCGATGGTGAAGGCCACGTAGGCGAAGTCCCGGTAGGTGGGGGGTTCGTCGGTGTTGAAGTCGATCCCCCCGACCGGCTCACCGTAGTAGAGCGCGGCGTACCTGAGGGTGAAGAGGGTGTGCACCATCGCCCACGACACCACGACCGAGACCACGCCCAGGCCGACGCGGACGAACTCCTCGGTGCCGTCGCCCTGCCTGCCGGTGGTGAGCACGAACCCCACGGTGACGAGGCTGGTGACAGCGGCCGCGATGAGGACGACGTCGGTCACCACCCGGTCCGGATCCGTGGTCGTCGCCCGTAGGGCCGTCTGTTCGGCGTCGCGGCGCAGGAGGACGAAGCCGAGCCAGCCCGTGTAGACGACGGCCACGGTGTCCCAGCCGATCAGCAGGCCCATGACCGGCGAGTGCAGGACCGCCACGAGCCCCGCCACGAGGACGCCGACGAGCACGGACACCACGGCCTCCCGCCGGGCGAGGGCGGTCCTACCGGACGCCGGCCGGGACCGGGCCGAGCGTGGGTTCATGCTGTTCCCCTCCCACCGCCGGGTACCTCCCGGCTGATCCGGCCTTGGCTCCGCGTCAGCGCAGCGGAAGGCGCACCGTCACGACCGCGCCGCCGAGCGGCCCCCCGTTGCGGGCCTCGACCGTTCCTTCGTGGGCACTCACGACTGCCCGGACGATCGACAGCCCCAGACCCGCTCCGGAGCGGCCACGTGTCCGGGCCTCGTCGCCGCGGACGAACCGTTCGAAGGCCGAGTCCAGGACCTCGGGCGGGAAACCGGGACCGTCGTCGGCGACCTCGAGCGTCGCCGCCTCCCCGTCCTCGGTGCTGCGCACGTCCACCCTCGCCGCCCCGGCGGTGGCGCTGTTGTGCAGGAGGTTGGTCAGCAGCTGCCGCAGCCGATCGGCGTCGCCGGGGACGACGACCGGCTCGCCGGACACGCGGATGCGCAGGCCCAGCGCCGGCTGCAGCCGGTCCGCCTCGGTCGCGGCCAGGCTGAGCAGGTCGACCGGCTCCGTCCGGATGACCAGCGAGCCGGCCCGCTCGCGGGCCAGCAGGAGCAGGTCCTCGGCCAGCCGGGACAGGCGTTCGGCCTCGTCGAGCGCGGCCCGGAGCGACCGTTCCTGCTCGGCTGGCTCGTCGGCCGCCAGCAGGGCGAGCTCGATCTCCCCGCGGAGCACGGCGATGGGCGTGCGCAGTTCGTGGCTGGCGTCGTCGACGAAGGCGCGTTCCCGCTCGAACGCGACCCGCAGCCGGCCGAGCATGCCGTCGAGGGTGGCCGCGAGGCGGGCGATCTCGTCGTCGCCGGGCACCGACGGCAGCGCCCGGTCCGTCTCGAAGGAGGCGATCGCCGCCGCCTCGTGCGTCAGCACGTCCACCGGCTGCAGCGCTGCCCGGACGACGAGCCATCCCGCTCCGGCGAGGGCGCCGAGGAGGAGCGGCGCGGCGAGAAAGAGGACCTGCAGCAGCCTCCGGCGCGCGTCCTGCAGTGGTTCGGCCGAGACCGCGACGCTGAGCACCCGCTGGTCGTCGAGCCGCTGGGAGAGCACTCTCGCCTCCACGGCCGCGGCGTCGTCACCCGCCCGGAGGGTACGGGTCTCCAGCCGGCTCGTGCCGAGCCCGCGGACGTCCTCGACAGGGAGCAGGCGGCGGTCCCCGAGGGCGGGGGAGCCGGCCAGCAGCGTGCCGTCGGCCGCATAGAGCTGTGCCAGGGGATCCCGCGCGACCAGGCCGACGTCCCCGGCGTGGACGGCAGCGGCGAGGTCGCCGGCGCGGGTGCGCAGGTCCGTGTCGAGCGTCGTGGCCAGCTGCCGGTCCAGCGCGACGTACAGCAGCGCGAGGGCGAGCCCGAGAGCGGTGGCGGCTCCGAGCGTGAAGATCAGCGTCAGCCGTGCCCGCAGTGACTGTGGTGCCAGTCGCACGGCGCCTCACCCGACCTCGTCCGCCGTTCGTCGTGTGCTCCGCGGCCAGCGCAAGCGTCGTCGCGCGGCGGTCGGTCGGACAGGGGTTCCTCACCGTTCTCTCATGGAGCCGCCCGCACTCTCCAGGCATGACCGCCGACAGCACCCTCACGCCGCCACCGCGCCGGCCCGCGCACCACAGGGTCGGGCTCACCGGGCTGCGCCGGCGTCGCCGATGGGAGCTGCACCCGGGAGTGCGCTCGCCCGACGAGCTGACCCGCCGCGAGCGGGCCGCCGTCTGGGTCGGTGACCGGATCGGCTCGTGGACCTTCGTGGTGGTGACCGTCGTCCTGCTGGAGGTCGGGATGGTCGAGGCCGTCCGGCAGGACGAGGTCGACGGCGCGGTCGCCGTCCTCGGCGTCGTGGTCTCCGGCCTCGTCCTCCTCGACCTGTCCGTCCTGTTCATGTCGATCCGCCGGGCCGACCGCACGGCGGAGGAGCTGGCCATGCACCACCTGGAGGCGACCCGGCGGACGACGGCGGAGCTCGAGGAGCTCCGCGACCGGCTGGAGCGGCTCGCCGTCGACCTCGCCCGGCTCGACGCGCGGATCAGGGCCTGCACCCGGCAGCCGGCACGGGAGGAGAGAGGAAGATGATCACGTCGACGACCGTCGACCGCGCCGGATCCCCCGGCGCGCAGCACGAGTGGAAAGCCGCGGGTGCACCTCGGAGCCGCGAGGCAGGCGGCACCGCCGAGCGCCCGCGACGTCCCTGGGGTGGTTGACATGCGGCTGCTCGTCGTGGAGGACAACCCGGGCATGGCCGCCCTGCTGGTCCGGAGCCTGAAGCACGAGGGCTACGCGGTCGATGCCGTCAGCACCGGCGAGGACGCGCTCTGGAGCGTGGAGGAGAACGACTACGACGGCGTCGTGCTCGACGCGATGATCCCGCCGCCGGACGGCTTCGAGGTCTGCCGCCGGATGCGCGCCCAGGGCCGATGGGCGCCGGTGCTCATGCTGACGGCGCGGGACACGGTGCCGGACCGGGTCCGCGGTCTGGACGCCGGGGCAGACGACTACCTGACCAAGCCGTTCGCGCTGGCCGAGCTGTTCGCCCGGGTGCGGGCGCTCACCCGCCGCGATCCGCTGGAGCGTCCCGTGACGCTGCAGGTCGGGGACCTGACGCTGGACCCGGTCGCCCACGTGGTGCGGCGCGGGGACGCCGACATCGCGCTGTCCCCGAAGGAGTTCGCCCTCCTCCAGGAGCTGATGCGGCGGCCCGGTGAGGTGCTGAGCCGGACCTATCTCATCGAGCACGTCTGGGACTTCGCCTACGACGGCGGGTCGAACGTCGTGGACGTGTACGTGCGCTACCTGCGGGACAAGGTCGACCGGCCCTTCGGCCGCGACACCATCCGCACCGTGCGCGGCGCGGGATACCGCCTCGACCCCGACGCCTGAGCGCCCCGCACCCGGACGGCCGGGCCCCGTCGGCCGGCTCCGGTGCTCCACGCGTCCGGCCGTCCCTCGCTGTGCACGATCCGACCGAGCTGGTGATGAGCCGTGATCGACGTCGTCCGATACCTGGTCGCGGTGCCGCCGTGGGCGGTGCTGCTGATGGTCTTCGCCCTCCCGGCGTCGGAGGCCTCCACGCTCCTCGGCCTGGCCGTGCCGGGGGAGGTCGCCGTGCTGGTCGGCGGCGTGCTGGCCGACCAGGGGCGCGTACCCCTCCCGGCCGTGATGGCGGCAGCGGTCGTGGGTGCGGTGGTCGGCGACAACGTCGGCTACGCGCTCGGGGCCCGGCTGGGACCGGCGCTGCGCTCGCGTGCCTCCGACCGCGGTCGGCGGCGGCTGGATCGGGGCAGCGCCTTCCTCCGGCGGTGGGGCGGACCGGCGATCCTGCTCGGCCGGTGGACCGCCTTCCTGCGCGCGGTGATCCCCTCCGCCGCGGGCATCAGTGGTTTTCCGTACGCCCGCTTCGCCGTCCTGAACGTCGTCGGCGGGACGATCTGGGGCATCGCCGTCCCCGCGATCGGGTTCCTGGCGGGCGTCGCCTACCGGCAGGCCGAGCGGTCGCTGGCCCTGGGCGGGGCCGTCGGCCTGCTCGTGCTGATCGGCGCACTGCTGCTCGCACGCCTCCGCGGCCGGACGCGGAAGACCTCGTGAGCGCCGGCTCTCACCGGCCCCTCATCGACCACTTCGCAGCCTTCTGGAGGACCACGTCGGCCTCGGCGTGGCGGGAACCCAGGAGGTGCGCTGTGCAGGCATTGACGGTCCGACCCGGGATCACGGGCTCGTCGACCCTCCGCGAGCTGACCGAGCCGCCGCCGCAGCAGGGAGCCGTGCTGGTCGACGGGCTCGCGGTCGGACTCTGCGGAACCGACACCGAGATCGTCGACGGCGGCTACGGGGAGGCGCCGCCGGGGGAGGACTTCCTCGTGCTCGGCCACGAGAACCTGGGCCGCGTCCGCCAGGCGCCGCCGGGGAGCGGGCTGTCGGTCGGCGACCTGGTCGTCGGCATCGTGCGCCGTCCCGACCCCGTCCCGTGCCCGGCCTGCGCGGTCGGGGAGTGGGACATGTGCCGCAACGGTCGCTACACCGAGCACGGCATCCGCGGGGTGCACGGTTTCGCCCGCGAGCGGTGGCGCGCCGAGCCCGACCGCGTGGTGCGCCTCGACCCCGCACTGGGACGACTGGGCGTGCTGCTCGAACCCACCACGATCGTCGCCAAGGCCTGGGAGCTGGTGGAGCGGATCGGGCGGCGGGCGTTCTGGCGCCCGGAGGTCGTCGCGGTCACCGGCGCCGGACCCGTGGGGCTGCTGGCCGCCTTGCTCGCGACCCAGCGGGGCCTGCGCGTCCACGTCTTCGACCGGATGGAGCACGGTCCGAAACCCGACCTGGTTCGCGCCCTCGGCGCCGTCTACCACGACGACTCGCTGCCGGGCTCCGGCCTGCAGGCCGACGTGGTCGTCGAGTGCACCGGAGTGCCCGACGTCGTGGTGGACGTCGTCTCGCACAGCGCCCCGGACGCGATCGTGTGCCTGACCGGGGTCTCCGGCGTGGACACCCGGCTCCCGGTCGACGTCGGGAGACTCGACCGCGGGATCGTCCTGGGCAACGAGGTCGTGTTCGGCAGCGTCAACGCCAACCGGCGGCACTACGACGCGGCGGCGCGCGCCCTGGCCGCGGCCGACCACGGGTGGCTGAGCCGGCTGATCACGCGCACCGTTCCGCTGCAGCGCTTCGACGAGGCACTCACCCGGCAGCCCGACGACGTCAAGGTCGTCCTGGACCTCGGGGAGCCACGGGCATGACCAGGATCGAGGACTACGCGCTCCTCGGGGACCTGCACACCGCCGCGCTGGTCAGCCGCGAGGGCTCCATCGACTGGCTGTGCGTGCCCCGATTCGACTCACCGGCCTGTTTCGCGGCGCTGCTCGACACCCCCGAAGCCGGCCGGTGGCTGCTCGCCCCCGCCACCGGCGGCCGGTGCACCCGCCGCCGGTACCGCGGCGACACGCTCGTCCTGGAGACGGAGTGGGTGACCCCGGAGGGCACCGTCCGGGTGGTCGACTTCATGCCGCCGCGGGGGGAGGCGCCGGACGTGGTGCGCCTCGTCGAGGGGATCAGCGGAGCCGTGCCCATGCGCGGGGAGCTGCGGCTGCGGTTCGACTACGGACACGTGGTCCCCTGGATCCGCAACGTGGACGGCGCGATGGAGGCGGTCGCCGGGCCCGACGCGGCCTGGCTGCGCACGCCCGCCCCCCTGGAAGGGCGGGACCGCCGCACCGTCTCCGAATTCACCGTGCGGGCCGGCCAGACCGTCCCGTTCGTGCTCACCTGGGCCCCCAGCCACCTGCCCCGCCCGGCACCGGTCGACCCCGGGCGCGCGCTGGCCGACACGGTCGACTTCTGGCAGCGCTGGTCGGCGCGCTCGTCGGTCTCGGGGCCGTGGCGGGACCCCGTCCAGCGGTCACTGATCGTGCTGAAGGCGCTCACGTACCGACCGACCGGCGGCGTCGTCGCCGCCGTCACGACGTCCCTGCCGGAGCAGCCCGGCGGCCCGCGCAACTGGGACTACCGCTACTGCTGGCTGCGCGACGCCACGTTCACCCTGCAGGCCCTCCTCGCGGCCGGCTACGTCGACGAGGCCAAGGCCTGGCGGGAGTGGCTGCTGCGGGCGGTGGCCGGCGACCCGGGCTCACTGCAGATCATGTACGGCCTCGACGGAACCCGCCGGCTGCCGGAGCTCACCCTGCCGTGGCTGTCCGGGTACGAGAACTCCGGACCGGTCCGCATCGGCAACGCCGCGGCCGGCCAACTGCAGCTCGACGTCTGGGGCGAGGTCCTGGACGGGTTGCACCTCGCCCGGCAGGCCCGCATCACCCGGGTCGACGACGCCTGGGACCTGCAGGTGGCGCTGATGGACCACCTGGAGGGGCACTGGCGCGATCCCGACAACGGCCTGTGGGAGGTGCGCGGGCCCCGGCGCCACTTCACCCACTCCAAGGTGATGGCCTGGGTCGCCGCCGACCGCATGGCGCGCGCCGTGAGAGAGAGCATGCTGCCCGGACCGGTGGAGCGCTGGGAACGCCTGCGCGCGGAGATCCACGCCGACGTGCTGTCCCGCGGCTACGACGAGGAACGCGGCACCTTCGTGCAGACCTACGGGGGCACGGAGCTGGACGCCAGCCTGCTGCTCATCCCGCGGGTCGGCTTCCTGCCCGGTACCGATCCCCGCGTCCTGGGCACCATCGACGCCGTCCGCCGGGAACTGACCCAGGACGGCCTGGTCCTGCGGTACCGCACCGACACCACCGACGACGGGCTGCCCGCCGGCGAAGGCGTCTTCCTGGCTTGCTCCTTCTGGCTGGTGGACGCTCTGCACTCCGCCGCCCGCGACGAGGACGCCACCGACCTGTTCGAACGGCTGCTGGCGCTGCGCAACGACGTGGGCCTGCTGAGCGAGGAATGGGACCCGGCCGGCCGCCGCCAGCTCGGCAACACACCGCAGGCCTTCAGCCACTTCTCGCTCGTGGTCAGCGCGCTGCAGCTGCAGCACCGGGTCGACCGGTCGATCCGGTTCCCGCGTCGGCTCGTCGCAGCCGCCTGAGCGCCGCCGGCCCCGGCGCCTCTCATCGGTCTCTCATCGCCTGCACCGCACCGTGGGTGAACGAGAACCCCCGACCCCCACCCCAGGGAGCGCGCGATGTCCTTCGACCCACCGCAGCCGCACCGTGCGGTCGGGACGGCCCGCGGATCGATCCCCCCGCAGCCGGACCGCCGTCCGACCCCGACCCCGCCTCCCAGGCAGACCCGGCCCTGGCCGTGGGTGGCGGCCGCCGCGGTGTTCCTGCTCGCCTGGTTCCTGACGCCGGCCCTCGCCGGCGGGCGCAACGGCCGGGAGCTGACCTACAGCGCGTTCCTGTCCGACGTCGCCCACCACAAGGTGACCAGCGTCGCGGTGGGCAGCACCGGGCAGATCGTCGGTGCGCTGACGAACGGGCGGGAGTTCACGGTGCAGGCGCCGCCGTGGGCGCTGACCACCGACGACCTGGCCTCGCGGCTGGAGGGGGCGCACGTCCACGTGACGGCGTTCCAGCAGGGCGGCAACACGCTGTGGCAGCTCGCCCTCTCCCTGCTGCCGACCCTGGTCTTCGTCGCCGCGCTGTGGTGGATGGGGCACAGCGCCCGGCGGACGCTCGGCGCCGGCGGCGGATCGGCCGGGTTGGGCGGCCTGTTCCGGACCAGGGCGCGGGTCACCGACGCCGAGCGGCCGACCACGCGCTTCGAGGACGTGGCCGGCTACGAGGGGGTCAAGCTGGAGGTCCGGGAGGTCCTGGACTATCTGCAGCACCCCGCCCGCTACCGGCGCGCGGGTGCGCAGGGCCCGGGCGGGCTGCTGCTGGTCGGCCCGCCCGGGACCGGCAAGACGCTGCTCGCGCGGGCGGTGGCCGGGGAGGCCAGCGTGCCGTTCTACGCGGTGACCGGCAGCAGCTTCGTCGAGGTGTTCGTCGGGCTGGGCGCGTCGAGGGTGCGCGACCTGTTCGCCGAGGCGCGACGCAACGCCCCGGCGATCGTCTTCATCGACGAGATCGACGCCATGGGCGCCCGCCGCGCGCTACCCGGGACCGGCGCCAACGACGAGCGCGAGCAGACGCTCAACCAGCTGCTCGCCGAGATGGACGGGTTCACGGGTGACGGCTCCATCGTCGTCATCGCCGCCACCAACCGCCCGGAGGCGCTGGACCCCGCGCTGCTGCGGCCGGGCCGCTTCGACCGGCAGGTGCAGGTCCCGCTGCCCAACCGCGGCGACCGGGAGCGGATCCTGGCCGTCCACACGCGCGGCAAGCGGCTCGCCGAGGACGTCAGCCTGACCCGGATGGCCCGCGCTACCGCGGGGTTCAGCGGCGCCGACCTCGCCAACCTGGTCAACGAGGCCGCCCTGCGCGCCGCCCGGGCCGATCGGGAGCAGCTCACCGCGGCGGACTTCGACGAGGCCCTGGACCGGCTCATCCTGGGCCGGCGGGATGAGGGCACCGCGCTGCTGCCGCAGGAACGGCGCACCGTCGCGGTGCACGAGAGCGGTCACGCCCTGGTCGCGGCGCTGTCGCCCACCGCGGATCCGGTCTCGAAGATCACCATCCTGCCGACCGGCAAGGCGCTGGGCGCGACGCACATCCTGCCGGAGGACGAGCGGCGGCTGTACTCGGAGAGCTATCTGCGGGACTCGCTGGCCTACCGGCTCGCCGGTCGCGCCGCGGAGCTGGTGGTGTTCGGCGAGGCGTCGACCGGGGCCGCCGAGGACCTGGCCGGCGCCACCGAGCTCGCCGTCCGCATGGTCCGCGAGTACGGCCTGTCCGCCGACCTCGGGCCGGTCGCCTACCCGGTGCCGACCAGCACCTACCTGGAGGGAACGGCGACCGACCGCCCCTACGCGGAGGCGACGCAGAGGCGGGTGGACCGGGAGGTGGCCCGGTTGCTGCGCGAGGCCGAGACCCGGGCCACCGAACTGCTCGTCGAGCACCGGGCCGCGCTGGACGGGCTGACCGGGCGGCTGCTGGACGAGGAGACCGTCGACGGCTCGGTCGTCTACGAGGTCCTCGTGCACCCCGATGCGCCGCCGGAGCAGGTCGGTGACGGGGGCGACCGTTCCGGGACGCGGCAGGGAATCTGAGTCAGCGCGCGGACGCGGCGGCGCGGACGGCGGCCTCCAGGCCGGCCGGTGAACGGTCGGCCAGGGGGGCGCCGTCGACCAGGACGGTGGGAGTGCCGGTGATCCCCTCCCGGCTGGCCTGGTCGGTGACCCGGGCCGCCCAGCCGGCGAACCGGAGGTCGCGGATGCCGTCGGCCACTCGGGTTCCGCCGGCACCGGCCCGCGCGGCCAGGTCGATCAGCTCCTCGTCCGAGAGCCCCGGGCCGCCCTCGGGGGGCTGGGCGGCGAACAGCTCGTCGTGGAAGGCCAGGAAGGCCTCGACCCCCGCGGCGTCGGCGACCACGGCCGCGGCGTTGAGCGCGCGGGTGGAGTAGTCGTCCGTGGAGAACCGGTCGAGGATGGCGATCGGCCGGTAGCGCACCTGCACGGTTCCCTCCCGCACCAACTGGTCGAGGTTTCCGCCGGCCTGCTCCTCGAACCGCCGGCAGACCGGGCACAGGAAGTCCTCGTAGACGTCGACGGTCACCGGCGCGTCCGCCGGGCCGATGGCGAACGCCGCGTCCCCGGTGCCGGGGGCGGGGTTCCTGGGAACGGCGGAGTCGGAGGACGTGCGCGCGCTCTGCACCAGGATCGCCACCACCACCGCGAGCACGAGCGCGGCCGAGCCGACCACCCACGCCGTCAGACGCCGTCGGCGCCGGCGTGCCGCCTGCGCGGCGGCTCGGTCCGCCGCCCGGCGCCGGGATTCCGCCCTCCGCTCGGAGGCGCCGGGCCGGCCGCGGTCAGCCGCGGGGGACACGGCTTTCCTCGTCCGGTTCGGACCCGGTCGGGGATCCCGCCGGCGCGTCCCGGCGAGGGGGGCGGCGGTCGCCGACGCGGTCGACCAGCGCGAGACGGCTGCGCGGCCAGCGGGCCAGGGCCAGGGCCACGGCCAGGAGCGCGGCGTCCCGGAGCACCTCGGAGGCGTAGGCGGTCCGCCCGGCGCCGACCTCGCCACCGCCCCCGAAGCACCCGCAGTCGATCTGCAGCCCTCGGGCCCACGCGGAGGCGACCGCGGCGACGAACACGGTGAGCAGAACGGCGGAGGACACCGCGGCCAGCCGCACGGCGGCGCCGACCAGCAGGGCCAGCCCGATGCCGATCTCCACGACGGGAAGCCCGAAGGCCACCGGCGCGACGAGCACCTCGGGCAGCAGGCGGTAGGCCCGCACCGCGCGCACGGCGGCGGCCGGGTCGGGCAGCTTCAGCAGCCCGGCGGCGATCCACACCGTGCCCAGCAGGAGCCGGCCGGCGGTGCCCAGCCACGGCCGGATGTCGGTGGTGCACACACCCGGGTTGTCGTTCCGGAGGGCCTGCCGGTTCCCGATCACGTCGGTCCGTCCGATCGATCTCGCGGGCTCTCACGCACTTCTCATCGCGCGCTCAGGAGGGTGGCGACCGCAAGGCATCAGAGCTGATCCGAGGAGGTCGTCATGAGCGTTCCCACTGTCGAGTCGTCACCGGCCGCCGAGCCGGTGCCGCCGTCGTCCGGCCGGTCCCGGCGGGGCGGCGTGCGGGCCGCGTTGATCGGGGTGACCGCGGTCGCGGTCGTCGCCGCCGGGGGAGGGGCCGGCTACGTCGCCGGGCACGAGGCCGCATCCGCCGGCTCCGCGTCGGCAACGCCGGGTGTGGCTGCCACCCCGGACGGGGCGATGGACGTGCCGGCGGTGCTGGCCCGGGTGGAGCCGGCGGTGGTCAGCGTGCACACCGATCTGGTCGGCCTGAGCGACACCGGGCAGCCGGTGGCCGAGCGGGGCACCGGCACCGGGTTCGTGGTGAAGTCCGACGGGTTGATCGCCACCAACGCCCACGTGGTGGCCGGCGCCGACGACATCACCGTCACCCTCTCCGACGGGCGCACGCTGCCGGCCCGGGTGGTCGGGCAGAACCCGTCCGCGGACCTGGCGGTGCTGCAGGTGCCCGCCGAGCACCTGCCGGTCGCCCCGCTGGGCGACTCGGCGCACCTGAAGGTCGGCGATCCGGTGGTGGCCATCGGCGACGCCCTCGCCCTGCCCGGCGGCCCGACGGTCACCGAGGGGATCGTCTCCGCCCTCGACCGGACCATCCAGACCAACGACGGCGCCACCCTCGACGACGTCCTGCAGACCGACGCGGCGATCAACCCGGGCAACAGCGGTGGCCCGCTGGTCGATGCCACCGGGCACGTGGTCGGCATCGACACCGCCGCCGCCGGCGACGGCCAGAACATCGGCTTCGCCATCTCGATCGACGGCGCCCGCTCCACCATCGACAGCCTGCTGGCCACCACCGGCGCCGGGATCCAGAACCGCTGACCCCACCCCAACCAGGGAGCACGTCATGTCGATCATCGGGTTCGTCGGCCGACAGCACCCGCGCGGGGATCGACCCCGGCACGTCCCGGCGAAGGCGGTCCGCGGGGGCCGCCGCCGGGGATGGCGGTCGCGCCTGGCGCTCCTGGCCCTCCTCGCCCTGTGCTGGACGCTTGCGGGCTGTGCCGCCGGCAACACCGCGGAGACGCAGCGGGAGACCCCGGACACGCCGGGCGTGGACGCCGCCGTCGGCTCCGTGGTCCTCGACGACGTCTACCTGCAGACGGCGACCACGGTGCCGGCCGGGGGCTCGGTGCCGCTGCGGGTGGCGCTGACCGACGACTCCGAGCAGCCGGACCGGCTGCTCGCCGTCTTCGAGCCGGCGGCGACGTCGGTCGAGCTGCTGAACCCCGACGGGCCTCCCGGCACCGGCGGGATCGAGGTGCCCGCCGAGGGGTCGGTCGACGCCACGACCGGACCCGTACGGCTCCTCCTCACCGGGCTGACGAAACCGCTCGGCCCGGAGGCGCTCGTGCCCGTCTCGTTCGACTTCGCACACGCCGGGTGCGTCACCGTCGAGGCGCCGGCAGCTCCACCGCAGCAGTGAGGCCTGCCGGGGCACCCGGCCGGACAACCGGTCCACCGGTTCGCCGGTCGCGTGCCCCGGCAGCGCAGCCCGCGATCGAACCGGGAGGAACCACGGTGCACACCGACCTCGTCGCACCAGCGGGTACCGGGCAGCTGGCCCGGTACCGGCGCTGGTCCTGGGTGCTCGTGCTGGTCGTGGGCACGGTGCTCTACGAGGTCACCCGGCGGGCGGTCCTGGCGACCGGCAATCCGCGCCTGCTGCCGACGCTGATCCTCCTCGGTGCCGCCGTCGTCCCCGTCACCGTCGTGGCCTTCATCTCGGGACGGCGCATGGCCTCCGGTGTCAGCGGCGGCGCGATCATGCTGACCGCCGTGCTCGGCGGGTTCGTGGGAGTGCTCGCCGCCGGAACGGTGGAGTTCGACACCCGCCGCAGCCTCGGCGTGCTCCCGTTGATCGCGGTCGGTCTGATCGAGGAACTGACCAAGCTGCTCGGGCCTGCCGCGGTGCTCGCCGTCCTCCGCCGTCCCCGCCCGGCCGACGGACTGCTGCTCGGCGTCGCCTCGGGCGCCGGCTTCGCCGTCCTGGAGACCATGGGCTACGCCTTCGTCGCGCTCGTCCGCTCCGGGGGCGACCTCAGCGCCGTCGACGAACTGCTGCTCTACCGGGGACTGGCCAGCCCCGCCGCCCACCTGGCGTGGACGGGCGTCGCCGCGGCCGCCCTGTGGCGCGCGGCCGCCGAGCACTGGCGGGGCGCCGCCGTGGCGCGCTTCGTCGGCACCTACCTTCTCGTCGCCGTCCTGCACGCCGGCTGGGACGGCGCCCGGGGTCGCTGGACGGCCGTCGGCGTCGCCCTGGTCAGCCTGGCGTTGCTGACCTGGACGGTGCACCGGCTCGCCGAGTCGCAGCGCCGCTAGCACCGGCCCGATCCCACGGTGAGTCCCACGGCGGCGCTTCTTCTCCTCTCACGGAGCTCTCACGGAGCACGTACCACCGTGGGGACGACCGAGTGGGTCGTGGTCGGAGGTGTCACTGGTGACCCTGAGCATGCGTGCACCGAAACGGGTGGTCGTCGGCCAGCCGCTGCGCAGCGACCAGCTCCCCGAGACACTGCTGCCCAAGCGACTGGCGATGCCGGTCTTCTGCAGTGATCCGCTGTCCTCGGTGGCGTACGCCACCGAGGAGATCCTGCTCGTCCTGAGCCTCGGCGGCCTGGCCTTCCTCCAGCTGGCCTGGTACGTCGCGGTGGCGATCGTCGTGCTGCTGGCCGTGGTGGTCGCCTCCTACCGCCAGACCTGCCGGGCCTATCCCAGCGGCGGCGGCGCCTACACCGTCGCCGGCGCGAACCTCGGCCGTTCCGCCGGCCTGGCGGCGGCCAGTGCGCTGCTCGTCGACTACGTGCTCACCGTCGCCGTGTCGGTCGTGGCCGGAGTCGCGGCGATCACGTCCGCGGTGCCGGCGCTGTCCGCGCACGCGGTGGGCCTGTCCGTGGGACTGGTCGTGCTGCTCACCGTGATGAACCTGCGCGGGCTCAAGGAGTCCGGCCGGGCGTTCGCCGTGCCCACGTACGGCTTCCTGATCGGGATCTACCTGATGTTCGGGGTCGCCGCCCGCCGGCTGCTCTCCGGCGAGCACCTGCACGCCGCCACCGCCGCGCTGCCGGTGCACGCGGAACACTCCTACGCGGGTCTGGCCGTCCTCCTGCTCGCACTGCGGGCGTTCGCCTCCGGCTGCACCGCCTTGACCGGGGTCGAGGCGGTCAGCAACGGCGTGCCGGCCTTCCGGCCGCCCAAGGCCGAGAACGCCGCGAACACCCTGGCGATCATGGGCCTGCTCTCGATCACGATGTTCGCCGGGATCACGGCCCTGGCGCTGACCTACCACGTGCACGTCGCACAGACCCCCGCCGACCTCGGGCTGCCGGACGGCACGCCGACGCAGACCGTGCTCGCGCAGATCGCCGAGACCACCTTCGGCGGCGGCCCGCTGTTCTACTACGTGCAGGCGGCCACCGCGGCCATCCTCGTCCTGGCCGCCAACACCGCCTACAACGGCTTTCCGCTGCTGGCCTCGTTGCTGGCCGCCGACCGCTACCTCCCCCGGCAGCTGCACAACCGCGGCGACCGCCTGGTGTACAGCAACGGGATCGTCCTGCTCGCGGCCTTCGCCATCGCGCTCATCGTCGCCTTCAGGGCCGACGTGACGGCGATCATCCAGCTCTACATCATCGGGGTCTTCGTGTCGTTCACCCTGTCGCAGTGGGGCATGGTGCACCACTGGCGCCGGGAGCTGGCGGGGACCGCGGCCGGCCCCTCCCGGGCGGCGATGCGGCGGTCCCTGGCGATCAACGCCACCGGCGCGGTGCTCACCGGCGTGGTGCTGGTCGTCGTCCTGATCACGAAGTTCGCGCACGGGGCGTGGATCGTGACGATCGCGATGCCGCTGCTGTTCTGGACGATGCGCGGCATCCACCGGCACTACGACGAGGTCGCCGTCGAGCTCGAGCCGAGGTCCGGTGGGCTGACGCTCCCCAGCCGCGTCCACGCGGTCGTCCCGGTCGCCAGGGTCAACGAGCCGACGCTGCGCGCGCTGGCCTTCGCCCGCGCCACCAGGCCCGACACCCTGACCGCCGCCACCGTGCAGGTCGACGAACAGGAGACGCAGGAGCTGCTCCGGCGCTGGGCCGCCTACGACCTGCCGGTAGCTCTGACCGTGCTCGAGTCGCCCTACCGCGAGATGACGACCCCGCTGCTGGACCACGTCCGCGACCTGCGACGGCAGGGCCCGCGGGACGTCGTCTGCGTCTTCGTCCCTGAGTACGTGGTCGGCCGCTGGTGGGAGCAGCTGCTGCACAACCAGAGCGCCCTGCGCCTCAAGGCGCGCCTCCTGTTCACCCAGGGCGTCATGGTGACCAGCGTTCCCTTCCATCTGGCGAGTTCCTCTCGCCTGATGGCCGAGCACCCGCGACGCGGCAACCGTCGACCGCGGCACCCGGCGTCCGGGTGACCGGGCGCTTCTCACCCGGAGCCCTCGCTGCCGGGAACTCCTTTCTGCTGGTCACCCAGCGACGGCACCGGGAGCAGGGCAAGCTGACCGCGGAGGGATCGGGAGCCGACGCGTGGCTCGACATCGCCCAGGCCTTCCGTCGCCCTCCCGGCCGGGGGAAGCCCCTCGGAGCACTCCGCAGCCGAGATGAGGAGAGAGCCACTGTGAGCAGCACGATCCAGGTTCCGGCCGGGACCGGCGGCGCCGAGCCCGATGTCGCGGACCTCGTCACCCGCACCCGGGAGTTCGTGCGGGACGTCGTCCTGCCGGTGGAGGACCGGTTCGACGGTGACGTGACGCTCGCCGGCGGGGACGGGCTGAGACGGGAACTGCAGGCGGAGGCGCGCGGCCGCGGGCTGCTGGCGCCGCACGCGCCGGTGGAGTACGGCGGCCTGGGCCTGTCGATGACCCAGCGCGCGCGGGTGTTCGAGGCCGCCGGCTACTCGCTGTTCGGCGGGATGGCGATCAACGTCGCCGCCCCGGACGAGGGCAACATGCACCTGCTCGCCCACGTCGCCACGCCGGCGCAGCGCGAGGAGTACCTCGCTCCGCTGGTGCGCGGCGAGGTGCGCTCGGCCTTCGCGATGACCGAGCCGGCTCCCGGCGCCGGCTCCGACCCGGCGGCGCTGGCCACGACCGCGACCCGGGTGCCCGGCGGCTGGCGGATCGACGGCCGGAAGACCTTCATCACCGGCGCCGACGGGGCCGGATTCTTCATCATCATGGCTCGCACGCGCGGGGAAGCCGGCGACCGCGGCGGCGGCACGATGTTCCTCGCGCCGGCCGGGGCCCCGGGCCTGCAGGTGGGCCGGCACGTCCCCACGATGGACCGCTCGATGGTCGGCGGGCACTGCGAGGTGGTCTTCGACGGGCTGGTCGTGCCCGACGACGCGGTGCTGGGCGAGGTCGACGAGGGATTCCGCTACGCCCAGGTCCGGCTGGGACCGGCCCGGATGACCCACGTCATGCGCTGGCTCGGTGCCGCCGTCCACGCGCACGAGGTGGGGGTGGAGTACGCCGCCGCCCGCCGCGGCTTCGGGTCCGCCATCGCCGATCTGGGTCTGGCCCAGCAGCTGATCGCCGACAACGAGATCGACCTGGCGGCCACCCGGGCCCTGCTCGACGTCGCCTGCGGAGCCCTGGACGCCGGCTCGCCCGCAGGCCAGGAGACGTCGATCGCGAAGGCCTTCGGTGGCGAGGCGATCGGGCGGGTGGTGGACCGGGCGATGCAGCTGTGCGGCGGTCTGGGCGTCTCCGCCGATCTGCCGGTGGCCCGGATCGCCCGCGAGGTCCGCCCGTTCCGGGTCTACGACGGCCCCTCGGAGGTGCACCGGTTCGCGATCGCCAAGCGGGCGGTCAAGGCCGCACGGCTGCGGGTGTCGTCGTGAGCGGCCTGCCGGGCCTGGACCTGGACGCGCTGCGCGCCTACCTCGCCGCCCAGGGCGTGGCCTTCGCCGGGCCGTTGCAGGCCGAGCTGATCGCCGGGGGCCGGTCCAACCTGACCTACGCGGTGACCGACGGCGCGTCCCGCTGGGTGGTGCGCCGGCCTCCGCTGGCCGGGCTGACCGCCTCGGCGCACGACATGGTGCGCGAGTGGCGGGTGACCAGCGCGCTGCAGGGCACCCCGGTGCCGGTCGCCCGGCCGGTCGCCCTGTGCGAGGACGACAGCGTGCTCGGTGCGCCGTTCACCGTCGTCGAGTGGGTGGACGGCATCGTCGTCCGGGACCAGGAGGACCTGGCCGCGCTCTCCGACGACCAGGTGCAGCGGACCACCGGAGGGCTGGTCGAGGTGCTCGTGGCGCTGCACGCGGTCGACGTCGCCGCCGTGGGGCTGACCGGCTTCGGCCGCCCCGAGGGGTTCCTCACCCGGCAGGTGGCGCTGTGGCGCCGGCAGTGGGAGCAGGTCCGGACCCGGGACTTCCCCGATCTCGAGCGGCTGCAGGCGCGGCTGGCCGACACGGTCCCGGGGTCGTCGGCGGCCGCCGTGGTGCACGGGGACTACCGGATCGACAACGCCATCCTCGACCGGTCGGACCCGGCGAAGGTGCGCGCCGTCGTCGACTGGGAGCTGTCCACCCTCGGTGACCCGCTGACCGACGTCGCGCTGATGTGCGTCTACCGCCACCCGGCCCTCGACGTCATCCTCGGCATCCCCGCCGCCTGGACCAGCCCCCGGCTGCCCTCGGCGGACGCCCTGGCCGAGAACTACGCCCGCGTCTCCGGGCGCGACCTCGGCGACTGGCCGTTCTACCTGGCCCTGGCCCACCTCAAGCTCGCGGTCATCGCCGAGGGGATCGCCCACCGGGCGCATGCCGGCGCCGACGCCGGCCGGGACGCCGCACGCGCCGCGGAGGCCGTCCCCGAACTCGTCGCCGCGGGGCTCGACGCGCTCGGGAGGCGGTGACCAGCAGGCTCGACGGGTCGTTCTGTCGGACCCCCCGCATACGGTCCAGTCCTCCGAGCGGAGGAGGGGGCAGGTGGCCGGTGAGCTGCTGTGGGCGGTCACGGACGGGCCGGCGGGCACGAACGCCGTCGGCCTGCCCGAGGACCGCGTCGACGCCCGCAGGCTCGGGCTGCACTACGGCGGGGAGTTCTGGTGCTCCCGCGGGGCCGGCGGCTGCGGCGGGCGGCTGCACCTCCGTGCCGGGGGCCGGCTCCGGCCGTACTTCCGCCACCACGGCGACGTGCCGTGCCCCTTCCTCGGCCGGGAAGCCGACGTCGGCCGCGCGTACGAGCACCTCCGCTACCAGCGTGCCGTGGAGGCGTGGATCGCCGGGCAGGGGTACCGGGCCCGGCTGGAGAAGGTGCCCGCCGAGGACGGCCGCACCGACCTCCACCTCGTCGTGGACGACGTCGGCCACGCCGTCGTGGTCCAGCTCTCGCCGCTGCCGGACATCGCCTGGCGGGAGCGCGACGACCGCTACCGCACCCACGTCCGGCACGTCACCTGGCTCTACGGTCCGGCCGCGGAGGCGGCCGCGGCGACCGAAGTGGCCGTCCGCGGCGTCGCCTTCGCGCTCCGGCGCCAGGGCGTCGGTCTCGTCGTCGGCGTCCGGGACGTCGACGACCACACGCGCTGGGTCCGGCTCGCGGCCTGTCGCCTGACCGCCGACGGCTTCGCCGCGCCCGGCAGCGGGGAGGCCCGCGCCCTGCATGCCCGGCGCACCGCCGAACGGCAGCAGGCGGCTCGGCGCGTGGCGCACCAGGCCGCGCGGAGACCGGGTGGACGGACGCCGGCGGGGGAGAGCGGTGAGCGGGGGACCGGATGCGCTCCGGCCAGGACACCGTGGGCTGCGTCGCTGCGCCCGCTGCCGTTCCCGGGGTGAGATCGCGCGGGGCTACTTCTTCCGCTTCGGCAGGTACAGGTCGGTGAGCGTGCCCTCGAACGCCTCCGCCGCCATTCCGACGGTCTCCGACAGCGTGGGGTGCGCGTGGATCGTCAGGCCGATGTCGGCGGCGTCGGCGCCCATCTCGATCGCCAGGCCCAGCTCGGCGATCAGCTCGCCGGCCGACGGGCCGACGACGCCGGCACCGATCACCCGGTGGCTGGGCTCGTCGAACAGCAGCTTGGTGAACCCCTCGTCGCGGCCGAGGGAGAGCGCGCGGCCGCTGGCGGCCCAGGGGAAGACGCCCTTGCCGTAGTGGATCCCGGCGGCCCGGGCCTCGTTCTCGGTGACGCCGACCCAGGCGACCTCGGGGTCGGTGTAGGCGACCGAGGGGATGACCCGCGCGTCGAAGAAGCTG
>DATAAV010000319.1:0-1843 GCA_036259935.1 Geodermatophilus sp.
GCAGCAGGGCGGAGCACTCATCCACATCTCGTCGATGGGTGCCAAGCGGGGTGTTCCTCTGCAGACGGCGTACTGCGCCTCCAAGCACGGCATCGACGGGTTCGTCGAGACGCTGCGGATGGAGGTGCGGCGCGAGGCTCTTCCCGTCAGCGTCACGAACGTCATGCCGGCGACGAT
The DNA here is from genome assembly GCA_036259935.1 of Geodermatophilus sp. Lineage (GTDB taxonomy): Bacteria > Actinomycetota > Actinomycetes > Mycobacteriales > Geodermatophilaceae > Geodermatophilus. The sequence continues at coordinate 178 of DATAAV010000319.1, forward strand.
CAACACGCCGCTGTTCGACCAGGCCCGGACCAAGATCGGCGTCAAGCCGGTCGCGCCGCCGCCGATCTACCAGCCGGACGTCGTGGTGGACGCCGTCCTGTACGCCGCAACGCACCCCGTGCGGGATCTGGTCGTCGGCGGATCGGCGAAGGCGCTCATCCTCGGTGAGAAGCTCGCACCCCGTCTGCTCGACGCGCTGCTGATCCGCTTCGGGTTCGAGGCCCACGACACCGGTGAGCCCAAGTCGGCCGACGCCCCGGACAACCTCCTCGCCCCGCTGGATGACCACAACACCGCGCGGGACGGTTTCGACGGCAGCGCCTGGCCGCGCAGCCTCTACACATCCCTGCAGCGACACCCCCTGGTCGGTCGGATCCCGCTGGCGGCCGATGCGCTCGCGGTGGCGGGCTTGGTCCTCAAGCCCCTGATCCGGTAGCCGTGCCGCCCGGCACGGCGGCAGGACCGTTTCGCGGATCAGGCGGAGCCGGCAGCGGCCACGGCCTCGTCCACGAGACGGATCACGCGCGCTGGCACGTCGGCGACGCTGCTGTGGCCGGCGAAGGGCAGCACGCGGAAGCGCGCGCCAGGGACCAGCAGCGCCAGCCATGCGGCCTGGCTGAGCGTGAGGACGTCGTGGGTGCCCTGCGCCACCCGGACCGGACAGTCGATCGCCCGGTAGTCGACCGTGGCCTCGGGCAGGACGGCGTGGCGGAGCAGACGCCAGAAGTCCTCCGCCTCCGCGAAACCGCGGACGAGTGCCGCGGCCTCGCCGGCGGGCGTGCGCCACCCGCGTGCTCGCAGGAGAGCCAGGGCGGCGGTACGCAGGACGGCGGCGCGCATGAGCTGATCGGCGGCCGGGGCCAGGGTGTTGAAGCCGAGCCGTGCGGCCGCGAGCGTGACCGCCTGGTAGGCCCGTTCCGGCGGGGTCAGCGGTCCGGTCGGGGCGATCGCGACCACCGATCGTGCCCGCTTCCTCCGGGCCAGCTCGAGGCCGAGACGACCGCCGACGGACACGCCCAGCACGTGCGGCACCCCGACACGCTGCCGGTCGAGCTCCTGCTCCACGGCGTCGGTCAACGCCGGGACACCCGGCCGGACCGACGAGGGGAGGGCTGGCGACCGCCCCTGCCCGGGCAGGTCGATGGCCAGCACCTGGTAGCGCTGGGTGAGCAGCGGCAGGACCGCCCGGAACTCCGCCACCGTGCTCCCCAGGCCCGGCAGCAGCACCAGGGCGGGACCGTTGCCCGCGCGGTGCACGTGCAGCGCCGGACGCCCCGCCGACCCGTCCACCCGGCCGATTCAACGCCGCCCCCGCGACGCCGCGCCGGTCGGGGGCGGAGGACGTGCGCCGAGGCCCCCGCCAGGGCCCGGGCCCGCGGGCTCAGGTGGCGTCGAACCAGGTCACCCGGTCCGGCGTCACGCCCACGACGGTGCCGCTCCACCGCAGCGACCGCGATCCGCTGAAGGCGGTGGCATCGTCGGCGATCTCGGCGAACCGGCCACCCAGCGCGAACATCGGCATCTGAGACAACGGCGAGGTCTTCCGCGGCAGCCACTCGAGGACGACGTCGATCGCGCCGTCGGGGAGGTCGTCGAGGTTGATGCCCTTCTCGTAGGCGCTGATCCCCCACGGCAGCGAGTCGTCGAGCATCTGCTGGAGGGCGGT
>DATAAV010000320.1:0-2829 GCA_036259935.1 Geodermatophilus sp.
GTCGCCGTTCCACGTGGAACCGGCGGGTTGCGCCCGTGTGACATTCGTTGACCCGGCCGCGCGTGTCGCAGGCGGCACGGGTTAGATCGGAATGCATGTGCGGCCTCTCCGGCGAGATCCGGTTCGACGGCGCCCTGGCCGACACCACCGCCGTCGCGCGGATGGTCGACGCCCTCGTCCCCCGCGGCCCCGACGGGCAGGGGGCGTGGAGCAGCGGCCGGGTGGCGTTCGGCCACCGCCGGCTGTCGGTCATCGACCTCTCGCCCCACGGCTCCCAGCCGATGGTCGACAGCGAGCTGGGGCTCACCGCGGTCTTCAACGGCTGCATCTACGACTACAAGGAGCTGCGCGCCGAGCTGGAGGGCCACGGCTACCGGTTCTTCTCCACCAGTGACACCGAGGTGCTCATCAAGGGCTACCACCACTGGGGCACCGACTTCGTCGACCACCTGCACGGCATGTTCGCCGTGGTCATCCACGAGCGGGACACCGGCCGGGTCGTGATGGCCCGCGACCGGCTGGGGATCAAGCCGCTCTACCTCGCCGAGAGCCCCGGGCGGCTGCGGTTCGCCTCCTCCCTGCCGGCGCTGCTGCGCGCCGGGGACGTCGACACCTCCATCGACCCGGTGGCGCTGCACCACTACCTGACCTGGCACGCCGTCGTCCCCGCGCCGCGGACCATCATCGCCGGGGTGCGCAAGCTGCCGCCGGCGACGGTGCGGGTCATCGAGGCCGACGGCACGAGCCGCGAGCACCGCTTCTGGGCGCCCCCCTACGAGCGCCGCCCGGAGCACGCCGGCTGGTCGGCGCGCGACTGGGAGGACGCCGTCGAGGAGGCGCTGCGGGTCGCCGTCCGGCGGCGCCTGGTCGCCGACATCCCGGTCGGCGTGCTGCTCTCCGGCGGGCTGGACTCCAGCCTGATCGTCGGCCTGCTCGCCGAGGAGGGGCAGACCGGGCTGGCCACCTACAGCATCGGGTTCGAGGCGGTCGGCGGGCGCGCCGGCGACGAGTTCCAGTACTCCGACGTGATCGCCGAGCGGTTCGCCACCGACCACCACCGGATCCGGGTCAGCTCCGACGAGCTCGCCGCGGCCCTGGGGCACGCGGTCGGCGCGATGGCCGAGCCGATGGTCAGCCACGACGTCGTCGCCTTCGACCTGCTCTCCGAGCGGGTCAGCCAGTCCATCCGGGTGGTGCAGTCCGGGCAGGGCGCCGACGAGGTGTTCGCCGGCTACCACTGGTACCCGCCGCTGGCCGAGGTCGGCCGCGAGGAGGCCGTCGAGCGGTACGCCGCGGCGTTCTTCGACCGCGATCACGCCGACCTGCTCCGGGTGGTCACCGACCGCTACGCGCTGGCCGAGGACCCGAGCCTGGGCTTCGTCCGGCAGCACATGTCCGCCCCGGGCGCCGAGACCGCGGTGGACGCCGCGCTTCGGCTGGACACCGAGGTGATGCTCGTCGACGACCCGGTCAAGCGGGTGGACAACATGTCCATGGCCTGGGGCCTGGAGGCGCGGGTCCCCTTCCTCGACCACGACCTGGTCGAGCTGGCCGCGGCCTGCCCGCCGGAGCGGAAGCTGGCCGACGGCGGCAAGGGCGTGCTCAAGGCGATCGGCCGGCGGATCATCCCGCCGGAGGTCATCGACCGACCCAAGGGCTACTTCCCGGTGCCGGCCATCACCCACCTGGAGGGCAAGGTGCTCGGCCTGGTCCGCGACGCCCTCTCCAGCGACGCCGCCCGCGAGCGGGCGCTGTTCCGGCCCGAGTACGTGCAGCACCTGCTCGACCGCCCGAACGACGACCTCACCCCGCTGAAGGGCAACAAGCTGTGGCAGCTCGGCCTGCTCGAGCTGTGGCTCCAGACGCACGGGGTCTGAGGAGGACCCTGTGACGCAGCGTGCGAGGACACGCCCCGGCGGTGGGCCCCGGCTCGCCGGGCACCGCCGGCGCTCCGCCGACACCCCGGCGTTCACCAGCCGGTCCTGGCAGCAGCCGTCGGAGCACCAGCGGCGGGGCATGGACACCGACGTCGTGCTCGACATGGGCTGGGGCCGGCTGGTCTTCGGCCAGACCTTCTCCGACCTGCGCGGGATCGTCGACGCGCTGCGGGCCGAGGAGACCGGCCGCCGCGACATCTGCATCTACCCGCGCGACCCGCACGTGCTGGTCGGCCTGGCCCCCGACGAGCTGTTCATCGACCCGTCCTACACGTTCCGCCTCGACCTGCACCGGTACCGGCCGCGGCACGAGCTCATCCGCGACGTCTTCGTCCGCACGGTGACCTCCGAGGCCGAGATGGAGCGGATCAACGACATCTACGCGCTCAACGGGATGGTGACCGGCGATCCGGCGGTCATGTGGGCCAACCACCGGACCCGTACCTTCACCTACCTCGTCGCCGAGGACCGGCGGACCGGGGCGATCGTCGGCACCGTCACCGGCGTCGACCACGTGCTCGCCTTCGGCGACCCGGAGGGCGGGGCCAGCCTGTGGTGCCTCGCCGTCCACGCCCAGGACGCACCGCCCGGTGCCGGCGAGGCGCTGGTCCGCGTGCTGGCCGAGCGCTACGTGGGCCGCGGGCGGGCCTACCTGGACCTGTCGGTGCTGCACGACAACACCGGGGCGATCGCGCTGTACGACAAGCTCGGCTTCGTCCGGGCCCCCGCGGTCTGCGTCAAGCGGAAGAACCCGATCAACACCCCGCTGTTCGTCGCCCGGCCCCCGGGGCTGGAGGAGCTCAACCCCTACGCGCGGATCATCGCCGAGGAGGCCATGCGGCGCGGGATCCGGGTGGAGGTGACCGACGTCGAGTGGGGCGAGATGCGGCTC
>DATAAV010000321.1:0-14491 GCA_036259935.1 Geodermatophilus sp.
TTCCCGACGCCGGTCACCGCGCTGGCCCGGGTGCGGGTGCCGAGGAACTTCAACCACCGCAGCCCGCACGCCCGCCGGGACATGGCCGCCACGCTGCGCAACGCCCGGCTGGAGAACGACCTCGGGGCCCGGCGGGTCAAGCAGCGCTCGGCCGCCGCCGACGACCCGGTGCTGCAGGACCTGCGCCGGGCGTTGCGCGCCCATCCGGTGCACTCGCTGCCCGACCGGGAGGAGCGGGTGCGCGCCGCCGAGCGGTGGCTGCGCGCGGTCCGCGAGGCCGACGCGCTGCAGCGCAAGATGGCCGACCGCACCGGCTCGCTGACCCGCCAGTTCGACCGCACCTGCGACGTCCTCGAGGAGCTGGGCTACCTGGTGCCCGAGGCCGCGCCGCTGGTGCCGGCCGACACCGAGCTCGTCCCGGCGGTCGACGACGTCCCGGTGGTCACCGCCGAGGGCCGGCGGCTGGCCCGGGTCTGGGCCGAGGGCGACCTGCTCGTCGCCGAGTGCCTGCGGGCGGGGGTGTGGCGCGGCCTGACCCCGGCCGAGCTGGCCGCCGTCGTCTCGACCCTGGTGTTCGACGCGCGGCGGGAGACCCCGGGGCAGCCGGCGGTGCCGGCGGGCAAGGTGGCCGCCACCCTCGCCGAGATGCGCCGCATCCGCGGCCGGCTGCAGGACGTCGAGACCTTCCACGGGGTGCCCGCCACCCGCGACCTCGACCTGGGCTTTGCCTGGGCGGCCTACCGGTGGGCCGACGGGCAGAGCCTGGACCGGGTGCTGGCCGGGGCCGAGCAGGCGGGCACCGAGCTGTCCGGCGGCGACTTCGTCCGGTGGGCCCGCCAGCTCATCGACCTGCTCGACCAGTTGGCCAAGGTCGCCGACGAGCCGGTGGCCGGCGCCGCCCGGGCCGCGGTGGGACGGGTGCGACGGGGTGTGGTCGCCGTGGCGGTGAGCGGCTGAGCTGCGATTCGCAGCGCCGGTGTCGCCCGCCGCGTGGTGCAGAATCTCCCCGCCCCCCTGACGGGCAGTCACGGGGTCCGAGATCCGACCGGGAGCGACGATGACCAACCCACCGCAGGGTGGCAACCAGCCGGGGCAGTACGGGCAGCCGGGCGGGCAGTACGGCCAACCCGGCCAGTACGGGCAGCCTCAGTCCGGTCAGCAGTACGGGCAACCGCAGTACGGCCAGCCGCAGCCCGGTCAGCAGTACGGGCAACCGCAGTACGGCCAGCCCCAGTACGGCCAGCCGCAGCCCGGTCAGCAGTACGGGCAGCCGCAGTACGGGCAGCCCCCGTACGGGCAGGAGCCGAAGAAGTCCCGGACCGGGCTGATCATCGGGCTGGTCGCGCTCGCCGTGGTGATCATCGCCGCCGCGATCGTCCTGCCCATCGTGCTGGGCAAGAACGTGCTCGACCGGGGCGCGGTCGAGAGCGACGTCGCCGAGCAGTTCCAGCAGCGCGAGGGCGTGGGCATCGACCTGAGCTGCGACGACGAGATGACCGTCGAGAACGGCGCCAGCTACGAGTGCACCGGCACCACCGAGGACGGCGAAGAGGTCACCCTGCGGATCACGATCACCGACGAGGAGGGCGCGGCCTACACCTGGGAAGAGGTGTGACCCGCCCGGCCGGCGCGCTCAGCCGAGCCCGCCGGCCGGCCATCCCAGGGCCGCTCCCAGCCGCTTGACCGGCGACTCCAGCCCGTGCGCGGCGGCCAGCCCGGCCAGCGCGGCGGGATCGGCCGGACGGCGCGGCAGCGTGCCGTCCACCGGCGGCAGGTCGATGTCCCGGGCGACCGCCACCACCACCGGCGCGGCGTCGAGGTAGTCCGCCGCCGCGTGCAGCTTCCTGAGCACCGCGGCGGTCAGCGGCGCCCGCGGCACCACGGTGCGGGCGACCGCCTCCCGGATGCCGGCGAGGTCGCCGAACTCGCTGATCAGCGCCGCCGCGGTCTTGGCGCCGACCCCGGCCACCCCCGGCAGCCCGTCGCTGGGGTCGCCCCGCAGGACGGCGAAGTCGCCGTAGGCCCGCCCGGGGATGCCGTACTTGGCGGTCACCGCGGCCTCGTCGACGATCTCGATGTCGGTGATGCCGCGGGCGGTGTAGAGCACCCGCACGCCGCGCTCGTCGTCGACCAGCTGGAACAGGTCGCGGTCGCCGGTGACGACGTCGACCGGCCCCTCCGCGCGGGTGGCCAGCGTGCCGATGACGTCGTCGGCCTCGTACCCCGGCGCCCCCACGTTGGCGATCCCCGCCGCGGCGAGCACCGCGGCCAGCACCGGCACCTGCGGGCCCAGCTCGTCGGGCACCTCCTCCCCGCCGTCGGGGGCGAGCCGGTGCGCCTTGTAGGACGGCAGCGCGGCGACCCGGAACGCCGGCCGCCAGTCGTCGTCCCAGCAGGCCACCAGCCGCTCCGGGCGGTGGCCGGCCACCAGCCGGGCGGTCATGTCCAGGAATCCGCGGACGGCGTTGACCGGTCGCCCGTCCGGCGAGGTCACGCTGGTGGGCACGCCGTAGAAGGCCCGGAAGTAGAGGCTGGCCGCGTCCAGCAGCATGGTGGTCACAGCCGGGGACGGTAACCGCCCGACCGCTGGGGGACGACGGCCGGAAAACCGGACCGGGAGCCGGGGGCCCGGCGTGACTACTCTGCGCACCGTGGCGAGCGATACCGCGACCGGACCGCTGGTGACCGTCGACCGGGTGCACGCCGCGCGTGCGGTCGCCGCGGAGCTCGGCATCGACCTGCTGGTGCTCACCCCCGGCTCGGACCTGCGCTACCTGTGCGGCTACCACGCGCACGCGATGGAGCGGCTGACCGCGCTGGTGGTGCCCCGGCGCGGCGAGCCGCTGCTGGTGGTGCCTCGGCTGGAAGCACCGATGGTCGACGCGAGCCCGGCCGGCGCGCTCGGGCTCGAGGTGCTGGCCTGGGACGAGACCGACGACCCGTTCGCCCTGCTCGCCGGGGCGGTGACCGGGCGGCTGGGGGCCGCCCCCGCCCGGGTGGCGGTCGGCGCGCGGACCTGGGCCGAGCACGCCCTGGGCGTCCAGCGCGCGCTGCCCGGGTCGACGCTGGAGCTGGCCGGCCCGGTGCTCGACCGGCTGCGCATGATCAAGACCCCCGCCGAGGTCACCGAGCTCGCCACCGCCGGTGCCGCCATCGACCGGGTGCACGCCCGGATGGGGGAGTGGCTGCGGGTGGGCCGCACCGAGGCGCTGGTGGGCGCCGACATCGCCGCGGCGATCCTGGCCGAGGGGCACACCGGCGTCGACTTCGTCATCGTCGGGTCCGGGCCCAACGGCGCCAGTCCCCACCACGAGGTGTCCGACCGGGTCGTGCAGGCCGGCGACCTGGTCGTCGTCGACATCGGCGGGGAGACCGCCTCCGGGTACCGCTCCGACTGCACCCGCACCTACGTGGTCGGCGGCGAGGCCCCGGCGGAGGTGGCCGAGTGGTACGCGGTGCTGCAGGAGGCCCAGCAGGCCGCGTGCGCCGCCGTCCGGCCCGGGGTCACCGCCGAGCAGGTGGACGCGGTGGCCCGCGACACCATCTCCGCGGCCGGGTGGGGGGAGTACTTCATCCACCGCACCGGGCACGGCATCGGGCTGGACACGCACGAGGCGCCCTACATCGTCGCCGGCAACGACCTGCCGCTGGAGGCGGGCATGGCCTTCTCCGTGGAGCCGGGCATCTACCTGCCGGGCCGGTGCGGCGCCCGGATCGAGGACATCGTCGTCTGCACCGACGACGGCGTCCGCACGCTGAACAACGGTCCCCGTGGGCTCGCCGTCCTCCCCGGCTGAGCCCGGGGCTCCCGTGTCCGTCCCGCCCGGCGACGTCGACCGGGCGCTGCTGGCCGCCCTGGCCCGCGACGGGCGGGCCAGCTACACCGAGCTGGCCGAGCGGGTGGGCCTGTCGGTGTCGGCGGTGCACCAGCGGGTGCGCCGGCTGGAGCAGCGCGGGCTGATCACCGGCTACCGGGCGACCATCGACCCCCGGGCGCTGGGGCTGGCGATGACGGCGTTCGTGTCGATCACCCCGATCGACGTCGCCCAGCCCGACGACGCACCGGCCCGGCTGGCCCACCTGAGCGCCATCGAGGAGTGCCACTCGGTGGCCGGCGTGGAGAGCTACATCCTCAAGGTGCGGGTGCCCTCGCCGGACGCGCTCGAGGCGCTGCTGCAGGAGATCCGCGCGGCGGCGAACGTGACCACCCGCACCACAGTCGTCCTCTCGACCTTCTACGAGGACCGCCCGCCGATCTAGCCTCGGCGCCGTGCCCGGTCACCCGCTGACCAACCGGCTCGCCAACCCGGTGCTGCGGCGGCTGCTGCGCACGCCGCTGGGCCGGGTCGCCGGGCGCCGGCTGGCGGTCCTGCGCTATCCGGGCCGCCGCACCGGGTGGCCGCACGAGCTGGTGGTCCAGTACGCCCGGGACGGCGACACGGTGTGGGTGCTGGTCGGCGCGGCGGCGGGCAAGACGTGGTGGCGAAACCTGCGCGAGCCCTCCGACGTCGAGCTGTGGCTGGCCGGCGAGCACCGGCGGGCCCGCGCGCGGGTGGTCACCGGTGCCGAGCGCCCCGACGAGTGCGCCGCGGGGCTGGCCGCCTACCTGGCGGCCGTGCCGCACACCGCCGCGGCCCTGGGTCTGCCGGGGGACGCCGGCACCCGGCGGGCCGCGCTGTCGGAGGTGGTGGGCGGCGTGGTGCTGGTGCGGGCCGACCTCGCCTGAGCCGGCCGTGTCCTGCTGGACAGCCGGTCGAACGTGTGTTCGCATGAGGGCATGCGGTGGGACGCGCAGCGGCTGGACCTCGAGGACCCCACCACGCTGCCGGGCATGCCCACCATCCGCGGGTTGCTGCGCAGCGTGCAGGTTCCCGAGTTCCCCGGGCTGACGCTGCACGAGGTCCGCTGCCGCAGCGCACTCAACGCCGTGCCCGACGGGTCCGCGGTGCCGTTCCGCTGGACGATCAACCCCTATCGGGGCTGCGCTCATGCGTGCGTGTACTGCCTGGCCGGCGACACGCAGGTCCTCATGGCCGACGGCAGCCAGCGGGCGATCGCCGACCTCAGGGTCGGTGACCGGATCGTCGGAACGGAGCAGCGCGGCAGCTACCGCTTCTACGTGACCACCGAGGTGCTCGCGCACTGGTCGACCGTCAAGCCGGCCCACCGGGTGACCTTGGCGGACGGCACGCGGATCGTCGCCAGCGGCGATCACCGCTTCCTCACCGGCCGGGGGTGGAAGCACGTCACCGGCACGACGTCGGGCCGAGAGCGCCGTCCACACCTGACGACGAACGACGAGCTGCTCGGCTTCGGCCGTTCGGCCGACCCGACCGAGGAGTGCGCGGACTACCGACGGGGCTACCTGACCGGCATGGTCCGCGGGGACGGGCACCTCCAGGTCTACCGGTACGAGCGGGAGGGGCGCCGGAACGGCGACGTCCACCGGTTCCGGTTGGCCCTGACCGACGTCGAGGCGCTCGACCGTACGCAGGGCTACCTGCTCCAGGCCGGGATCCGGACCGATCGGTTCGAGTTCACCCCGGCCACGGCGCAACGGCGGGCCATGAGCGCCATCCGTACGTCGTCGGCCGCCGGAGTGGCGGGGATCTCCGCGCTCGTCGAGTGGCCCGCCGAATCCTCGGTCGCCTGGACCCGCGGCTTTCTCGCCGGCATCTTCGACGCCGAGGGCAGCCGTAGCGCGCACGTGCTGCGCATCACCAACGCCGACCCCGAGATCCTCGGTCGCACCCTGGGGGCTCTGGCCTCCCTCGGTTTCGACGCCGTCCTCGACGACCACCGGAAGCCCAACGGTCTCGCCTCCGTCCGGCTCCGCGGCGGCCTGCGCGAGCACCTGCGCTTCATCCACCTGGTGGACCCCGCGATCCGCCGCCGGTGCTCGGTCGTGGGCACGGCGATCAAGAGCGACGCAGCCCTCCGCGTGGAGAGCGTGGACGACCTCGGCCTGGACATGCCGATGTACGACATCACCACCGGCACCGGGGACTTCATCGCCAACGGCGTGGTCAGCCACAACTGCTTCGCCCGCGGCACCCACCAGTGGCTGGACCTGGACACCGGCCGCGACTTCGACACCCAGGTCATCGTGAAGACCAACCTGGTCGAGGTTCTCCGCCGGGAGCTGGGCCGCGCCTCCTGGCGGCGCGAGCACGTGGCGCTGGGCACCAACACCGACCCCTACCAGCGGGCCGAGGGCCGCTACCGGCTCATGCCCGGGGTGATCTCGGCCCTGGCCGCCTCGGGCACGCCGTTCTCCATCCTCACCAAGGGCACGCTCGCCCGCCGCGACATCCCCCTGCTCACCGCCGCCGCACGGGACGTGCCGATCGGGATGGGGGTGTCGATGGCGATCTGGGACGACGACCTGCACGCCGCCCTCGAGCCCGGGGTGCCGACGCCGCGCGCCCGGCTGGACCTGGTGCGGGCGCTCACCGACGCGGGGCTGCCGTGCGGGGTCTTCCTGGCGCCGGTGCTGCCGGGCCTGACCGACCGGCTGGCCGACCTCGACGCCGCCCTGGCCGCGATCGCCGCCGCCGGGGCCACCGGCGTCACCGTGCTGCCGCTGCACCTGCGCCCGGGCGCCCGCGAGTGGTTCTCCGCCTGGCTGGCCCGTGAGCACCCGCAGCTGGTGCCGCGCTACCAGCAGCTCTACCGCCGGGGCGCCTACGTGCCGGCCGAGTACCGCAGCTGGCTGGCCGGCCGCGTGGCGCCGCTGCTGGCCCGGCACGGGCTGGACCGTCAGCCCGGGGGGACGGCGCGTCGGGTCGGGGTCGCGCCGGGCGGGGTCCCCGGCGACGAGGGGGCCGACTTCCCGGCCGGCAGCCTGCCGGACGGCCGGGTCACCGGCGGTGCGGACCGACGGCCGGCCACGGAGGTCGCCGAGCAGCTTTCCCTGCTGTGAGCCCCTCGCCGTCCACCCGGAGGCCGCGCCGCGGATCCGGGGCCGGGCCCGACCACGCCTCCTCTCGGTTCCGGGCCACGGTCATCCGGCCAGCCGGGCGCCGCGGCTCACCACCCGGCCGGCCCGCACCACCCCCCGGGCGTCCACCGGCGGCGCGCCCGCCGCGAGGGCCAGCCGGCGGTACGAGTCGTAGGACAGCTTCTGGTAGACGACGGCCAGCTCCTCCGCCTGGTTGCGCCCCTGGCCCACCGAGGTGGCCCGCAGGTGCTGGGCGGTGCGGACGGCGTGCTTGGCGAAGGTGACCTGCAGCGCCTGGTTGGACAGCTGCCCGCCGATGTGCGAGGCGACGCCGGGGCCACGGCGCAGCGCGGGCAGCACCCACGGGCTGTCGGCCAGGGCGGGGAAGCCGGCGCGGCAGGACTCCCAGGCGTGCCAGGCGGTCAGTGCACCGGGCACTGACCACTCGCCGTCGTCGGTGCGCACCAGCAGCCGCCGGGCGGTGGCGTGGACCTGCTCGCGGCGCAGGGCACGGAACCGGGCGATCGGCGCCGGCCAGCGCAGGGCGAGGGCACACCAGGCCACGGCACGCAGGTGCTCGGGATCGTCACTGCGGATCCGGGTCAGCGGGCGCAGGTCGAGGCTGGGCGGGTCCGGCTCCGGCGTCGGCACGGACGGGAGCGCGACGCCGCCGTACCGGGCGACCTTGCTGTACAGGGCCACGGTGGCCGGCTGCCAGCCGCGGGCCACGGCGATGGGCTCCAGGCCGTCCTCGGCGAGCTGGTCGGGGCCCAGGCCCAACTCCAGCGCGGCGTCGACCAGCCGGCGCCATTGGGCCGCGTAGCCCTCCGGCGGCGCAAGCCGGCGCCAGGCCCGGGCCGGGGGAGGGGCCGGCATCTGCGGCAGCGGGGGCTGCCACCCACCACTCATGCGGGGACTCTACCGTTATCCCCAACGAAACTGCGCCCCTAAATCTGTCGCCTCTTGCCGGAGATCCGAGGCGGCGCCTCCGGCGCCGGAGCAGCAATCGCGGGGGCCACGCCGGCCGGACGGGGAGTGGGAGGGGGTGTGGCAGTGAGCCACACCAGGTATTGGGTGCACATAGTTAGGGATAACGGCTGAATCAAGACGGGTACTGCTCCCTCCCGGCCCGCCCTGCGGCGCTGCCAGATCGTGCCAACCCTTGGGGCGGTGCGGACGTCAGGCATCGAGGGAGCAGCCGGCCGTCGACACCGGGACCTCGTGCATCCGCTCACCGGGCCGCCGTCGCGGTCGCCACCACGGTGTGACCGGCGGCCCGTGGGCGGGCTGCCGGGCCGCCGGTTATCGTCCGGCCATGCACACCGCCAGCTGGCGCGACGTCGTCCGCCGGGACCTGTTCGGGCCCAACCCGCACCGCGGCGACCGGCCCTACCGGCTGATCGTCCGGCTGGCCCTGATCGTCTTCCGCCTGCTGCGGTTCCGCTTCGACGTGCGCGGCGCCGAGCACGTGCCGGCGACCGGCGGGGCGATCATCTGCAGCAACCACGTCAGCTACCTGGACTTCACCTTCCTCGGGCTGGCCGCGCTGCCGCAGCACCGCCTGGTGCGGTTCATGGCGAAGGCCTCGGTGTTCCACCACGGCTTCTCCGGGCCGTTCATGCGGGCCATGCGGCACATCCCGGTCGACCGCAAGGCCGGCGCCGGAGCGTTCGAGTCGGCCGTGCGCGCGCTCAAGGACGGGCAGGTGGTCGGCGTCTTTCCCGAGGCGACGATCAGCAGCAGCTTCACGGTCAAGGACCTCAAGGCCGGGGCGGCCCGCATGGCCGTCGACGCCGGCGTGCCGATCATCCCGGCGGCGGTGTGGGGCGGGCACCGGGTGGCCACCAAGCACCATCCGGTGGACCTCAAGCGCGACGTCGCCGTCACGGTGATCCTCGGCGAGCCGATCGTTCCCGAGCCGGGGGAGAAGGTGCAGTCGGTGCTGCGCCGCACCCGGGCGGCGATGGAGGTGCTGCTGGACGAGGCCCAGCGCACCTATCCCCAGCAGCCCGCCGGTCCCGAGGACCGCTGGTGGGTGCCGGCGCACCTGGGCGGCACCGCCCCGACGCCGGAGGAGGCGGTGGCGATCGACGCCGCCGATGCCGCGGGGAAGAACCACCGGATCCCGCGGCCGCATCCGGTCGTCCGCGTGCGGGCGGTGCTGGCACGGCGGCGCGCCTCCCGCCCCGCCGACGGCCGGTTCACTCGACGACGGCCGGCGCCATGAGCCGGAACACCTCGAGCTCGACGTCGTACCAGCGCCGCATGCGGCCCAGCGGCGCCATGCCCAGCCGGCGGCAGACCGCCAGCGACCGCTCGTTGCCGGGCCGGACGACGGCGTAGACCTCGGGCAGGCCGGCGGCGAAGGCCCGGTCGATGACCGTGCGGGCCGCCTCGGTGGCGTAGCCGTGGCCCCACGAGTCCGGGTGCAGGTGCCAGCCGACCTCGACCTCGCCGACGCCGTCGGGCAGCGGCTTGAGCAGCACGGTGCCCGCGACCGTGCCGCTGCCGCGGACCTCGATCGCCCAGCAGCCGAACCGCTCGTCCTGCTCGTGCACCTGGGCCCAGCGGGTCACCAGTTCGACCGGGCTCACCGTCGGGGTGCCGCCCAGCCAGCGGATGACCTCCTCCCGGCTGTAGAGGTCGGTGAGCCGGCCGAGGTCGTCGCGGTCGGTGGTCCAGGGCCGCAGCCGCAACCGGGCGGTGCACAGCTGCCCGCCGGCGGCCTCCGTCACCTCCCCTGCCTACCGCTGCGGGCCCGCCCCGGCCACCCGGGCGCGGTCGGGCGGCGTCAGCCGGTCAGCGCGGCCGCGGCGGCCCGTGACCCGGCCGCGCGCACCTCCGCGGCGACCGGGTCGACCGCTCGGTCCCGCCACCACGCCTGGCCGCTCTCCGCCAGCGTGTGGATCGGGTCGTAGTAGGTGTAGCGGCGGTCGAGGGCCTGCTCGTCGCTGCGCTCGATGCCGGTGCGGTAGTTCTTGGTCCAGTAGCTGATGCCGCGTTCCCGGTCGTACTCGGCGACCTGGTGCACCCACCGCTTGCCCACGTAGGGGACGTCGCAGACGATCCGCGGGGTGGCGAACCCGGGCAAGTAGCCCATGAGGTCGTGCTGCAGCGTCTGGGCCTCGGCCAGCGACACCCGCCAGTGCTCGGCGCTGGGGATCATGTCGCACATGTAGAAGTAGTAGGGCGTGATCCCGGCGCCGTCGAGCAGCGCGAAGCACAGGTCGAGCAGCTGGGGCGCGGTGGCGTTGACCCCCCGCAGCAGCACGCCCTGGTTGCGGACGTCGCGCACCCCGGCGGCGAGCATCGCCCCGGCGGCCTCGGCCACGAGCGGGGTGACCTGCTGGGAGGCGTTGACGTGGGTGTGCACGGCCAGGGAGACCCCCCGCTCGCGGGCGCGCCGCGCCAGCCGGCCCATGCCCGCCACGACGTCGTCCTGCAGCCAGTGCTGGGGCAGGCCCATGAGCGCCTTGGAGGCCAGCCGGATGTCGCGGACCGACTCGATCTCCAGCAGCCCGTTGACGAACGCCTCGAGGCTCTTGAACGGCAGGTTGGCCACGTCGCCGCCGGAGACCACGACGTCGCGGACGCCGGGCGTGGCGCGCAGGTACTCGAGCATGCGGGCGTGCCGGTCCACCGGCTTGAGCTCGAAGCGCAGCTTGTCCACGGCAGGGGTGGAGTTGCCCACCAGGTCCATCCGGGTGCAGTGGCCGCAGTACTGCGGGCAGGTGGGCAGCAGCTCGGCGAGCACCTTGGTGGGATAGCGGTGGGTGAGCCCCTCGACGGTCCACATCTCGTGCTCGTGCAGCGAGTCGCGGGCGGCGTAGGGGTGGCTGGCCGCGGCGCCGGGCAGCCGGTCGGAGGCGAGCGGGAGCATGTAGCGGCGCACCGGGTCGGCCCGCATCGCGGCGGGACCGGGCACCCGGTCGGGCACCATCGTGTTGAGCATCTGCGGCGGCAGCAAAAGCGACATCGTCGCGCGCCCGGCCTGGTCGGCCTCGACGTCGGTGTAGAAGTCCTCGTCCAGGAGGTCGCCGTACACCCCGCGCAGCTGCCGGACGTTCTTCACGCAGTGCGCCCGCTGCCACTGGGCGCTGCGCCACTCGGCCTCGGTCACCGCCGCGAAACCGGGCAGCCGGCGCCAGTCGGGCTCGACCGGCGTCCGGGCGAGGTACTCGTAGGGCTGCTCCAGCACGGCAGTGCCTCCTCCGGTGGCTCGGATGTCCCGCGACGTCCCGACCTTACGGGAGAATCTACGGCGGAACGGACCTGACACGATAGGTTCTCCCGCAACGGAGCGAGATACCGGAGGAATGTGTGCCGACCACGGTGGAGCGGGCGCTCGGGGTGCACCGCGTCCTGGAGCCGGCCGGCGTGCTGCCGCAGGCGGCCCGGCGGCTGGACGCCGACCCGGCGATCGGCCCGGACGAGGTGCGCATCGCGGTACAGCGACTGAACCTCGACGCCGCCTCGTTCCGGCAGCTGTCCGAGGCCTGCGGCGGGAACGGGGGCGCCGTGCGGGCGGCGGTCCTGGCGATCGTCGCCGAGCGCGGCAAGATGCAGAACCCGGTCACCGGCTCCGGCGGCATGCTCATCGGCACCGTGGACGCCGTCGGCCCGCAGTCCCCGCTGGGCCTCGCGGTCGGTCAGCGGGTGGCCACCCTCGTCTCGCTCACCCTCACGCCGCTGCGGATCACCGACGGCCTGGCCGCCTGGGACGGCCGCTCCGAGCAGGTGCCCGCCGTGGGAACGGCGATCCTCTTCGCCCGCTCCATCGCCGCCGTGCTCCCCGACGACCTGCCCGACGCCGTCTCGCTGGCCGTGCTGGACGTGTGCGGCGCCCCGGCCGCCACCGCCCGGGTGGTCGAGCGCGGCGGCGCCCGGTCGGTGGCGGTGCTGGGGGCGGCCGGCAAGTCCGGCTGCCTGAGCCTGGCCGCCGCCCGGGCCGCCGGCGCCACCCGCCTCACCGGCCTGGTCCGCGACGAGGCCGAGGCCGTGGCGCTGCGCGCCGCCGGGCTGGCCGACCGCGTGGTCGTCGCCGACGCCACCGACCCGCTGGCCGTCGCCGCCGCGGTGGGGGAGCCCGCCGACGTCACGGTGGTCTGCGTGGACGTGCCCGGCGCCGAGCACGGGGCGGTGCTGGCCACGGCCGACGGCGGGACCGTGGTCTTCTTCTCCATGGCCACCTCCTTCGCGGCGGCGGCCCTGGGCGCGGAAGGAATGGCGGCGGACGTGACGATGCTGGTCGGCAACGGCTACACGCCGGGGCACGCGGCCCTGGCCCTGGACCTGTACCGGTCCACCCCCGGGGTGCGCGCGCTGATCGATCCGCGGGTGGCGGAGTGAACCTGCTGCTGACCGACGTCACCGTGGGGGACCGGCCCGGCCGGGCGGTCGCCGTCGCGGACGGCCGGATCGCCTGGCTGGGCGCGGCCGCCGACGCGCCGCCCGCCGACCGGGTGCTCGACGGGCAGGGCGCGCTGCTGACCCCGGCGTTCGTCGACGCCCACGTGCACGCCACCGCGACCGGGCTGGCGCTCACCGGCCTCGACCTCCACTCGAGCTCGAGCCTGGCCGAGGCGATCGCGTCCGTCGCCCGGCACGCCGGCACCGCCCCGGCGGGCATCGTGCTGGGCACCGGATGGGACGAGACCGGCTGGCCCGAGGGGCGCGGGCTCACCCGCGCCGACCTCGACGCCGTCGTCGGGGGCCGGCCGGCCTACCTGGCCCGGGTCGACGTGCACTCGGCCACGGTCTCCACCGCGCTGCTCGACCTGGTGCCGGGGATTGCGGACCTGCCCGGCTACGCGGCTGACGGCCAGCTGCGGCTCGACGCCCACCACGCCGCCCGGCGCGCGGCCTACGGCGCGGTCGGACCGGCCCAGCGCCGCGCCGCCCAGCAGGCGACGCTGCGGGCCGCCGCGGCCCTGGGCATCGGCAGCGTGCACGAGATGGCCGGCCCGGAGGTCTCCGGCGCCGAGGACCTCGCCGCCCTGCTGGCCCTCGCCGGCGAGGCGCCCGGCCCGCGGGTGCTCGGCTACTGGGGGGAGCTCGCCGAGCGCGGCGGGCTGGACGTCGTCCGCGAGCTCGGGCTGGCCGGCGCCGGCGGCGACCTGTTCTGCGACGGGGCGTTCGGCTCGCACACCGCCGCGCTGAGCGCCCCCTATCGCGACCGGCCCGCGACCGCGGGCAGCCTGCGCTTCGAGACCGCCTCGCTGGTCGAGCACGTGCGGGCCTGCACCCGCGCCGGCGTGCAGGCCGGCTTCCACTGCATCGGCGACGCCGCGATCGAGCAGGTGCTCGACGCGGTGGGCGCGGTGGTCGACGAGCTGGGCCGGGCGGCGGTGCGCGCCTGCCGGCACCGGCTGGAGCACGTCGAGCTGGCCGGGCCCGCGGCGATCGAGCGGATGCGCGAGTGGGGGATGGTCGCCAGCGTGCAGCCGGCGTTCGACGCCGCCTGGGGCGGGCCGGCCGGGATGTACGCCGAGCGGCTCGGCGCCGAGCGGGCCGCGGCCTGCAATCCGCTCGCCGACTTCTCCGACGGCGGGGTGGCGCTCGCGCTGGGCAGCGACGCCCCGGTCACCCCCCTGGACCCCTGGGGCGGGGTCCATGCCGCCGTCGACACCTCCGAGCCGGCGTCGGGGCTGCGGCCCTTCGACGCGTTCGACGCGGCCACCCACGGCGGCTGGTACGCCGCCCGCGCCGAGCACCCCGACGGGCCGCTGGCCGTCGGCGCCCCGGCCGACCTGGCGCTGTGGAAGACCGCCGACCCGCTCTCCGCCGTCCTCGCCGGCCGCGCGCGTCCGGCCTGCGGGGGGCTCGTCGTCGCCGGCGTCCCGGTCGGAGGCACCCCATGACCGGGACTTCCGGTACCGAAAGTCCCGGAGAAGAGCCGGACTTCCGGTACCGGAAGCCCCGCGAGCACGAGAGGAGATCGAGGTGACGCCGCGACTGTCCCTGGACCCGGTCCTGGTCGGCCGGGCCCGGGAGCTGGCCGCCCGCGCCGCCCGGCCGGTGGTCGACCTGGCCCGGCGGCACACCACCGTCTCGGTGGAGCGGGCGGTGCTGCGGCTGGCCGGGCTGACCGGCACCGACCCGGTCACCGGCGACGGCGCGGGCGCGGACCGGGTGCCCTGGGTCAACCGGGTCGTCGACGCCGTCCGCGAGCAGGTCGGCCTGGAGGGCGGGGTGGCGCTGCCGGTGTGGCACGCCCTCGCCACCGGCGGGGCGCCGGACCTGCAGGCGCTGGCCGAGCAGGTGGGCGCCGGCACCGCCCGGTTCAGCCTGCCCACCGGTGCCGACGCCGAGCGGGCGCGCGCGGCCGCCCGGGACGCCGTCGGGGCCGGCATCGCCCGCATCGACGCCAACCGCCGCCGCCGCGAGGAGCTGGTGGCCGTCCACGGCG
This sequence comes from Geodermatophilus sp., assembly GCA_036259935.1. Classification (GTDB taxonomy): domain Bacteria; phylum Actinomycetota; class Actinomycetes; order Mycobacteriales; family Geodermatophilaceae; genus Geodermatophilus. The sequence goes on from DATAAV010000321.1 coordinate 14,349, forward strand.
ATCCGCCGCGGCGGCCGTGGATCTACCTCATCGTCGCCACCGGGGACATCCACGAGGACATCCCGCAGGCCCAGGCCGCCGCCCGCGCCGGGGCCGACGTCATCGCGGTGATCCGCTCCACCGGCCAGTCGCTGCTGGACTAC
>DATAAV010000322.1:0-12322 GCA_036259935.1 Geodermatophilus sp.
CGCGAGCCGCTCCGGCCCCCGGCCGGCGGCCAGCCAGGTCGCGGAGGTGGGGTCGTGGATGGGCAGCGCCGGCGGGCAGCCGAGGTCGTCAGGCGAGAGGCCGGCGGCGGCGAGCATGCCGACGACCAGCTCGCGGTGGCCGTCCTCGCCGGAATGCGAGCCGGCGCCGATGGCGATCTCCTCCGCCGACCGCGGCGCCCAGCCGGCCGCCAGCAGCGCCGTGGCCTGCACCGGCTTGTTCGACGAGCGCGGGAGCACCGGGCGCCCGACGTCGCCGGCGGAGAAGACCACCTCGCCGTCCGCGCCGAGGACGACCAAGGCTCCACGGTGCACCGACTCGAGGAAGCCCGAGCGCCGGACCTCCACCAGCACCGGGTTGTCCGGCCAGGAACTCGCCTGGCCTCCCTGCTGGTCGAAGGACCCCGTCCCCCTCCCCCCTCGCAAGCTCGGGGCGAGCCTCTGGACGGGGCCAGTGGGGGCAGGGGCGGCCCCCTCCCGGGTCCCGCCTCGAGCGGAGCGAGAGGTGGGGAGGAGGGGGTCCTCGTTCAGTGCCGGCCCTCGTCGGCCAGCAGCGCGGCGACGTCGGCCTCGCCGTTGCGATAGCGGCGGGCGAGCTCTCCGGCCAGTCCGTCCATCACCTGCTGCACCCCGCGCCGCCGCTCGGACAGCGAGCTCTCGGCGGCGGCCAGGGCCCGCGCGGCCCGCTCCAGCTCCTCGTCGGAGAGGTCGGGGACGTCGGAGAGGTCGACGCCCGGGGTCAGCGAGTTCACCCACGCCTCGTACTCCTCCGGCGCGGCCGGCTGCACGGTCTGGTGCCGGCCCAGGCCGTGCGCGGGCCCGCGGCCCTTCTCGGCGAGGATCTCCGGCAGGAGGTCGACCAGCGAGCGCCCGTCGTGCTCGGCCCGCCGCTGCAGCTCGCGGCGCACGATGTCCAGCCGTCCCTGCAGCAGCCGGCGCGTGTAGGAGAGGTTGACCTCCTCCTGCTCGGCCTGGCGGCGCAGCCGGCGCACCTCGGCCATCGGCTGCGTCACGGCGTTCTCCAGGAACGCGGGGTCGAGCAGCGCGTCGACGGCGGCGCCGCCGGCGGGGGTCGGTTCGGGGGTCACGGAAGAGCCTCCACGGTCGAGCGGGTGATGCCCAGCATCGCGCGGGCCTCGTCGGTACTCATCGGCGGGCGCTGGGCGATCCGGGCAAGCCCGGCCGCGCGGGCCACCAGTTGCGCGTTGTCCCGCACCGGTTCCCCCGGTGCGTAGGTGAGCGTGTCCTCCATGCCGATCCGCAGGTGCCCGCCGGCCGACAGGGCGGCCAGCATGACCGGCAGCGACGTCCGGCCGACGCCGGTCGCGGCGAACGTGGCCCCCGGGGGCAGGTGCGGCAGGCAGGCGGCCAGCGCCTGCAGCGCGCCGGGCATCCCGCCCGGCACGCCCATGACCAGGTCGACGTGCACGTGCCCGCCGTGCGGCGGCCCGTGCCGGTCGAGGAGGCGGGCGAGCGTGGCCAGGTGCCCCAGGTCGAACACCTCGTACTCCGGGACGATCCCGCGCTGCTGCATCTGGGTGTGCAACTCGACGATCAGGTCCCACGGGTTGCTGAAGACGTCGCGGCCGAAGTTGACCGTGCCCAGCGTCAGCGAGGCGGCGTCCGGGGCGGCGTCGAGGACGGCGAGGCGCGCGTCGAACGGGTCGGTCACCGCGCCGCCGGTGGACAGCTGCACCACCAGGTCGGTGGACTCGCGCACCGCCGCGACCACCTCCCGGACCCGCCCGAGGTCCAGCGTCGGGCGGTTCTCGGTGTCGCGGACGTGCAGGTGGATGACGGCGGCACCCAGCGCCTGGCAGTCGCGCGCGGTGGCGACGACCTCCTCGACGGTCACCGGCAGCGCGGGCACGTCGGCCTTCGCCGACTCGGCTCCCGTTGGAGCGAGCGTGATGAGGGTCCCCGAGCTCACCGGCCGTCCTCCTTGGCTCGGTTCCGCACTCGCTCCGCTCCTCACTCGCTCTGCACCGGGTCGCCTCCGCGGTCGCTCCGCTCCTCGCGCGCTGGCGCTTGCTGCGATGCTCACTCCCTGTCGGCTCCGCCGCTCGCTGCGATGCTCACGAGCGCGTCACCCTCGCGGAATGTTCGCAGACCGGACCGCGCGCACCCGCTCCCGGGCCGCGGCCAGGGTGTCGTCGATCGCGGCCCGCGCGCCGCCCACGGTGAGCTGCCCGTCCATCGCGACCGACTGCTTGACCAGCGCCAGCGCCACGACACCCAGCTCGTGGTGGCGGACGACGGTGCCGACCCGGCCGACCTCGCGGGTGCCCGACAGCACCGGCGATCCCGTCCGGGGCAGCTCCTCGCTGACGCCGTCCAGGTGCAGCAGCACCAGCCGCCGCGGCGGGCGGCCCAGGTTGTGCACCCGGGCCACGGTCTCCTGGCCGCGGTAGCAGCCCTTGTCCAGGTGGACGGCGGTGCGCAGCCACTCCAGCTCGTTCGGGATGGTGCGGTGATCGGTGTCGACGCCGAACCGCGGCCGCCGGGCCTCCACCCGCAGCGCCTCGAACGCGTCCAGCCCGGCCAGCTGCGCGCCGGCCGCGACCAGGGCGTCGGCGCGGGCGGCGAGCCCGGCGCGGGGCACCAGCAGGTCGACCACCTCGGTGGCGTCCCCGATCGGCGGCATCCGCCGCACCCAGCCGCCATCCGGCAGGGCCCGCACCTCGCGCGGCTGCTCGGGGACGGGGAGACCGGCCGCCGCGAGCACACCGGTGGACCCCGGCCCGACCAGGGACAGCACCGCCCAGTCGGCGGTCACCAGCGCCGGCTCGACCCGGAGCAGGAAACGCATCCGCTCGAGGAAGGTGTGCAGCGCCGCGCCGGTCCCCGGCTCGACGTCGGCCCACGTGGTGCCACCGAGGTCGGCGAGGACCAGGTGGTGCTCGACGTGCCCGTGCGGGGAGAGGACCAGCGCCTCGGTGCCGGTGCCGTCGGCCAGCCGGTCCAGGTGCTGGCTGGTGAGGCTGTGCAGCCAGGAGAGCCGGTCGGCGCCGGGGACGGCGAGCACGTCGCGGTCGCTGCGGTCGACCAGGCCCGCGCCCTCGGCGAGCAGGCGCTGCTCGCGCAGCGGGTCGCCGTAGTGCGCGGCGACGGAGGCGTCCTCGACCGGCACGGCGCCGGGCCGTGACAGCAGGGGACTGGCAAGGGGTGCGGTGCTCATGACTTCTCTCCAGCTCGTTCGCGGCAGGCCCGGCACGTCCCGGACAGCGCGACGTGGCCCACGTCCAGCTGGAAACCCAGGTCGGCGGCGAGACGTTCCGCCGCGCTGTCGAGCAGGTCGGGGTCGACCGAGGCGATCGCGCCGCAGGACTGGCAGACCACGTGCAGGTGCAGGTGCTCGGCCGCGTGGTAGACCGGCGCCCCCTTCCCCAGGTGGGTGTGCCACACCAGGCCCAGCCGCTCGAGCAGTTCGAGGTTGCGGTAGACGGTGGAGGTGTCCGGCGCCGCGCCGTCCGGGCCGGCCTCCTCGCGCAGCCGCGCGCCGATCGCCTCGGGGGTGGCGTGCTCGAGCGCGGCGACGGCGGCGAGCACCTGCTGGCGCTGGGTGGTCAGCCGCAGCCCGCGGGCCCGCAGCCGCTGGGCCAGCGGCGCACCGAGTTCGGGGCCGGACCGGTCTGCCACGCGCCCGAGCCTATGCCCGGGCGAGGTCGCGCAGTTCCTCGAACAGGTCCCGGTAGTCCGAGGTTTCGACGCCGTCGACCGACCTCCCCGGCCGGCCGGTGACACCGTCGATCCCGCCGGCCGCCGTCGCCGCAGAGAGCAGGTCCTCGTCCAGCGAGGGATCCAGCAGCTCCCGCAGCGCGCCCGCGCGGTCGGGGACCAGCAGCGCCAGCCCGGCGACCAGGCCGTAGCAGCCCCAGTTGGAGGTGCCGGCGACCACCAGGTCGTCCACCGGCACCTGGCAGCCGATGAGCTCCCCGCCCGGCACGGCCGCGGCCACCGTGGCCGGCGGCACGTTGCCCATGCCGATCTCGTTGCCGCCGTCACCCACCGCCCCGGTGACCAGCCCGGGCAGGGCGAAGGCGGCGTGCAGCGGCGCGGTCGACGCCGTGATGTCCACCGCCCGCATCGTCATCACCCGCCCCGCCCGGTTGGGGCCCAGCCGCTCGACGGCGAGCAGGTGCGACAGGCCCAGCCCGGCGACCGAGGCGGCCACCGCGGCGTCGCCGGCCTCCGCCGGGACGACCGACAGCCGTCCCGCACCGCCCGCCGCCAGGCAGGCCCCGGTCACCTCCGCGCACGGCTCGTCGGTCACCACGACGACGTCGGCGCCGAGGAGCGCCAGCGCGCGGGCGAGGACGGCGGCTCCCACCGGGCCGTCGGTCTCGGCCGCCGGCGGTTGCGCCCAGGCGATGTGCACGCCGGTCACCAGGCCGATCCGGGCTCCCCGCGGTGCGGCCGTGGCCAGCCGCCGCGCCAGCCGGCCCGACTGCCCGGCCACCGCCGCCCCGAGCCGGGCGACGTCGCGCAGGCCGACGACGTCGCGCACGCCCGGCCGGAGCACCGCGCGCTCGAGTGCGGCCAGGCGGTCCAGGACGGCTACTCGACCGGCGGGCGGGCGTCGGCCAGGACGCGCTGCAGCGAGGCCAGGTACGCCTCGGGGACCGCGTGCTCGCCGTGCGGCGGCAGGAAGCCGGCCACCGTGGCTCCGGAGGCGGCCGCGAACGAGGCCGCCTCCCGGCCCAGCTCCCGCACCACCGGGAGGTCGCCCCACGCGCGGCTGCCGGCCAGGTGCGCCATCGCGGCCGCGCTCTCGGCGCGCTCGCCGACGCAGTCCCACGGCTTCTCCGCCGCCCACAGCTTGCGGAACCCGTCGGCCAGGGTGGGGTCGGCCAGCGGGTTGCCCCCGAACATCGCCATGGCCTCGGGCGGCTCCAGGAACACCGCGAAGCACAGGAACGTGAACAGGCACTTGTCGCAGTGCAGGCACCAGCGCTGCTCGGCCTGCCCCCCGAGGTGCCGCTGGGTGTAGGAGCGGTTGCAGCTGAGGATCTCCCCGCGCAGCTCGGGAAGGCCCGCCACGGCGGCGACGGTGGTGAGCTCGGAGAGCTGGCGGGTCAGGCTGAAGTAGCCGACGCCGAGCTCCCCGGCCGCGCGCGCGAACAGCCGCTCAAACTCGTAGGACTTCGAGTACTGGTGGTTGACCAGCGCGCCGTCGATGGACACCGTCTCCTCGTCGGCCGACCGCTCGTTGGCGAACACCACCGGGTCGAAGCCGCCCAGGACGGCGACCAGCGTGGCGATCGCGGAGTTGATCGCGGTGACCGGGACGTGGCCGTTCAGTCCCCCGGCCGCCGTGCGTTCGGCCAGCAGGGGGTCGAGCGCCCGGCGGACGCCGATCAGCGGCACCTGCGCGGCGCGGGTGACGTCGCGCTGGGCGGCGGTCGGGTTGATCGCCAGGGCGGTGCCGTTCGGCACGACGACGAGGGCGAGCGCGGAGTCCTTGCCCCCGCCGACGGGCAGCAGCGGTCCCCGTCCGCCGTCCGGCGCCGGCGGCAACTCCTCCGAGCGCAGCTCGACGTCCCACTCGACGGCGTGCGGCAGGGGCAGCCGGTTGACCGCGGCGAACTCGCCCAGCCCGGAGGTGTAGGCGGCCTCGGCGACGGCGAAGGCGGCCTTGCTCACCGGCCGCCGCACCGCCACCCGCCCGGGGGCGCGCAGCTTGTAGTAGCTGGTGCCCATGACCAGGTGGATCAGGTCCAGGGCGGCGTCGACCCGGTCGGGGTCGGCGGCGTCACCGGCGAGGAGCGCGGGGTCCAGGGTGAGCCGCTCGGTGAACTCGTCGTCGCCCAGCCGGTAGCCGAAGCGGGCCTCCCCGGTGGCGAGGTCGAGGGACCGGTCGGCGACGACGAACGGCCCGTCCACGGCGGTCACGCGCAGCACCCCGGCCGGTCAGGCGAGGTCGGCACCGGCGTCGGCCAGGATCTGCTCATAGGACGATGCCAACTCCTCGTAGTTGCGGTAGCGGTTGTAGCTGGGCGCCCCCGGGGAGAGCAGGACCACGCCGCCGGGCGGGGCGGTCCGGATCGCCTCGGCGACGGCGTCCTCCAGCGACGGCGTCTCGCGGACCGGGGCCTCCGCGCCGGCCCCCGCCGCCTCGCGGCGGATGTCGGCGGCCAGGCGGGCGCCGGTGTCGGGGATGGTGACCACCTGCACCGATCCGGCCCGGGCCACGACGGCGCGGGCCAGGTCGCCGTAGTCCAGCCCGCGGTCCTGCCCGCCGGCGATGAGGGTGACGTGCCGCGGGGCGAGCGCCTCCAGCGCCGCCAGGACCGAGACCGGCGTCGTGCTCAGCGTGTCGTCGATGAACGTGACCCCGCCCCGCGTGGCGACCGGTGCCAGCCGGTGCGGCAGCGCCCGGAAACCCGCGACGGCGCGGCGGACCGCGTCGCGAGCGGCGGCGAGGTCCAGGCCGGTGCGGGCGCAGGTGGCCAGCGCGACGTGCATGTTGCCCAGGTTGTGCGCGCCGAGGAGGTGCTCGGGCCGGAACTCCTCGAGCAGCGCCGGGGGGACGACCTCGGCCGGATCGCACAGCAGCCCGGGGTCCAGGTACTCCTCGGCCAGGCGGCGGGCCTGCGGGCTCACCACCACCGAGGACGGCCCGCACCCGGCGAAGACGCGCAGCTTGTCGCGGTAGTAGGTGGCGACCGAGCCGTGCCAGTCCAGGTGCTCGGGCGCGAGGGAGGTCACCGCGCCCCAGCCGGCGAAGTCGGTGACCGACGCCGCCTGGTAGCTGGAGACCTCGACGACGAGCGTCGCCGGCCCCCCGTCGCCCGCCGGCACCCCGTCGAGGAGCACGTCGAGCAGCGGGGTCCCGATGTTGCCCGCGTGCACGGCGGGCCGCCCGGCGGCGTTCAGCACGGCGGCGGCCAGCGCGCTGGTGGTGCTCTTGCCCTTCGTCCCGGTCACGCAGAGCACCGGGACCGACCGGCGCGCGAACTCCGCCAGCGCCACGCCGGTGCCGGTGGTCACGCAGGTGCGCTCGGCCAGCGCGCGGGCGTCGTCGCGGTAGGGGCTGATGCCCGGGGAGCGGAAGACGACGTCGCAGGAGGCGAGCGCCGCCGCGTCGTCGGTGGCCTGCACGTCCGGCGGCAGGTCGCCGGGGGCCGGGACCCGGCCGTCGACGACGAGGACGCCGGCCGCCCCGGCCGCCTGCGCTACCCGCACGGCGGCGCGACCCTCGCGGCCGTACCCCCAGACGCCGACGCGGCGCCCCGCGAGCTCCTCGAGCCGGACCGAACGCTCCCGAGGGGACGGTGCCGGGCGGAGGTCCACGACCTTCACCATACGGACCGCACCCGGCGCCCCGGCGGCGCGGAAACCGGTCGCCCGCTAGGGTCGTGGGCAGGTGCGCCGGGAAGTCTGGTCGGCAACGTCCGAGCCGACCCCTCCCTTCTGGAGCCGCCCCGTGGCCACACCGCCCGCCCCCACCCGCCTCTTCGGCCGGGGATCCTGGGTCGAGGCCCGCCGGGTCGCCGAGGTGCTCCGCAGGGAGACCGTCGGCGGCGCGCTGCTGCTCGTGGCCGCGGCGGTCGCGCTGGTCTGGGCGAACTCACCGTGGGCGGAGTCCTACGAGACCCTGCGCGACACCCGGGTGGGCCCGGCGTCGCTGCACCTGGACCTGACGCTGGGAACGTGGGCTGCCGACGGCCTGCTGGCGATCTTCTTCTTCGTCGCCGGCCTGGAGCTCAAGCGCGAGTTCGTCGCCGGCGACCTGCGCGACCCGCGCCGGGCGATGCTGCCCATCACCGCGGCGGTCGGCGGAATGGTCGCGCCGGCGGTGATCTTCGTGCTGTTCAACCTCGGCGGGGAGGAGGGGGCGCTGCGCGGCTGGGCGATCCCCTCGGCGACCGACATCGCCTTCGCCCTCGCCGTCCTCGCGGTGATCAGCACGCACCTGCCGAGCGCCCTGCGCACGTTCCTGCTCACCCTCGCAGTGGTAGACGACCTCCTCGCGATCGCGGTGATCGCGATCTTCTACACCGAGGACCTCTCGCTGGTGCCGCTGGCGCTCACGCTGGTGCCGCTGGCGCTGTTCGGGCTCCTCGTGCAGAAGCGGATCCGCTCGTGGTGGCTGCTGCTGCCGCTGGCCGCGGTCACCTGGGTGCTGATGCACGAGTCCGGCGTCCACGCGACCGTCGCCGGGGTCCTGCTGGCCTTCACCGTGCCGGTCGTCCGCAGTGAGGCGGCCGGCGGACCGGGTGCCGGGCCGGGGCTGGCCGAGCACTTCGAGCACCGCATCCGCCCGCTGTCGGCGGGGGTCGCCGTCCCGGTCTTCTCGTTCTTCTCCGCCGGGGTGGCCGTCGGCGGGCTGTCGGGGCTGGGCGCCGCGCTCGGCGACAGCATCGCGCTCGGCATCATGGTCGGCCTGGTGGCCGGGAAGCTGATCGGCATCACCGGCGCCACGTGGCTGGTGTCCCGGTTCACCCGTGCGCAGCTCGACGAGCACCTGGGCTGGCCCGACGTCCTGGGCCTGTCCCTGCTCGGCGGGATCGGCTTCACCGTCTCGCTGCTGATCACCGAGCTCGCCTACGGGGCAGGAACGACCCGGTACGACCACGCCAAGGTCGGCATCCTGGCCGGCACCCTCGCCGCCGCATTGCTGGCCGCGGTGCTACTCCGGCTGCGCAACCGCCGCTACCGCCGCATCGCGCAGCTCGAACGGCTCGACCTGGATGCCGACGGGGTGCCCGATGTCTTCCAGCAGCGTTCCGCCGAGGGCTGAAAAAGCGCGTTGCCGACCCTGCGGGTGCCACGTACCGTCGAGGTACACGAGAAGGGAGGTGGTCCGTACTTTGCATGCTTATCGGACTCGTGAGGTGGCTGTCCGCTAGCCGCCGTCCAGATGGGCCGCCCGTTCGGAGTGAAATCCGAACGACGGCATGATCGCCCGTCCGTCGTACGGCGGCGAGCGAGAACCGGACAGTCACCCGACCCCCGGGCCGCCGACCGTTGTCCAGTCGGCCCGCGTGCAGCTCCCCTGCCCAGCAGGGTCCAGCGCCGCGGAGCAGCCCGGGGGTTGTCCGTTCTCCGGGGAGGCGCCGTGGCGTTCGCCGGCCGCCCCGTCGAGACCGACGTCACCCCCGGCGCCTGGCTCGCCGACGCGCTGCATCCCAGCCCCGGCCGCGTCGGCTCCCTCGTCCCGCCGACGTTCCCGGCGTTCGCGCGGGTGTTCCACCCGGCCGTCCGCTACGCGGAGGACGACGACATCGACGTGACCTGGGCCGAGGTCGCCGCCGCGAACGGCCGCACGGCCCACGCCGCCATGCAGTGGGCGTCGATCACCGGCTCCTGGGAGTACCACGGGGAGGACGACCAGCCGGGGCTGTGGAACGACGCGCCCGCCGACGGCCACCTGCCCGCACCGGTCGCCGCCCGGCTGGCCGCCGTCCTCGCGCGGCACACCACGACACCCGACGACTGCTGGTTCGGCGTCTGGTCCGGTTTCGGCTTCATCACCGCCGACGCGCCGACCCTGGCGCTGCCCGGGCGTGAGCACTGGCTGGTCCGCGGGCACATCGAGCTGGCGGCCGCGAACATGGCCGACGAGCCGCACGAGCAGAGCGCGTCCCTCTGGTGGCCGGCCGACCGGGCCTGGTGCGTGGCCACCGACATCGACCTGGCCAGCACCTTCGTCGGCGGCAGCGTCGCCTGCATCGCCGACGTCCTGGCCGCCGACGGGCTGGAGACCGCTGCGGTGACCGCCGACTGCCCGGTCGGCCGGGACACCGACCGGATCAACCCGCCGCCCGAGTGAACCCCTCTACAGCTGCGCGAGCTCGGCGGCGAGGTCGTCGAGGCCGAGGGAGCCCTGCGAGAGCGCGGCCATGTGCCAGGCCTTGAGGTCGAAGCCGTCCCCGCGGGCCCGCCGCGCCGCCTCCCGGCCGGCCAGCCAGGCCCGCTCGCCGAGCTTGTAGCCGATCGCCTGGCCGGGAACGCCGAGGTACCGCACCAGCTCGCTGTCGAGGAACGCCGTCGAGCTGCCGCTGTGCTCGCCGAGGAAGGCACGGGCCAGCTCCGGCGTCCACGGCCGGCCCCGGTGCTCGGCGAGCGCGCCCTCCGCGTCGTCGGGGATCGGCAGCTCCAGGTGCATGCCGATGTCGACGACGACCCGCATGGCGCGCAGTTGCTGACCGTCGAGGTAGCCCAGCCGCGTCCCGGGGTCGGTCAGGTAGCCCAGCTCGTCCATCAGCCGCTCGGCGTAGAGGGCCCAGCCCTCGACGTTCGCGCCGACCGAGCCGAGCGACGTCTGGTAGGTCGACAGCTGCTCGGAGACGTGCACCCACTGGGCCAGCTGCAGATGATGGCCGGGAACGCCCTCGTGGTACCAGATCGAGACCAGGTCCCAGAGCGGGAAGCGGGTGCGGCCCAGCACGGGCAGCCAGGTGCGGCCCGGGCGGGAGAAGTCCTGCGCCGGCCGGGTGTAGTACGGCGCGGCGGCGCTGCCGGGCGGAGCGAGCATCGCCTCGACCCGGCGGACGGGGTCGGCCAGGTCGAAGTGGGTGCCGTCGAGGGCCTCGATCGCCTCGTCCATGATCGCCTGCAGCCGGCTGCGGATCGCCTCGGCACCCTCGACCGCCTCGCCGTGCACCTCCAGCCAGCGCATCGCCTCCATCGGCGTGGCGCCGGGGACCACCTTCTCCGCCGCGGCCCGCTGCTCGGCCAGGAGCCGCCGGTACTCCCCCCAGCCCCAGGCGTAGGCCTCCTCCAGCCCGTTCCCGGCGCCCAGGTCCGACCCGGTCCAGCGCCGCGCGGCCAGCGCGTAGCGCTCCCGACCGACGGCGTCCGGCGTCCCCTCGGTCTTCGGGCCGTAGACGTCGCGCAGGAAGTCGCGCATCTCGGCCACCGCGTCGTCGGCCGCCCGGGCCGCCGCCCCCAGGTCCGCCCGCAGCCGGTCCGGCCCGGCGGCGGCGAAGGTGGTGAAGAAGGGGCCGGTCATCCACTCGTCGAGCTGGCCGACGACGGTGCGCACCTGCCGCGGCGCGACCAGCAGGCCACGGCGGGCGCCCTCCTCCAGCGTGGCCCGGAAGCCCCGGTAGGCCTCGGGGATCCGCGCCATGCGCCGGGAGATGACCGCCCAGTCCTCCTCGCCGGCGGTCGGCATGAGCATGAAGACCTGGCGGATCGAGTGCACCGGGCTGAACAGGTTGGACAGCGCCCGATAGCCCTCCCCGGCCTCGTGCGCGGCGAGCTCGGCGCCGAGCCGCTCCCGCAGCAGCCGGGCGCAGCGCAGCTCGATCGGGTCGCCGGCCAGCCCGGACGGCCTGGTGGAGATCTACGTCGGACGCGCCCGCAGCACGACCAGCTGGGAGCTGACCAGCGACGTGCTGGCCCGCACCCCGGACGCGCCGGACGTCACCCGGGCGGTCCGGCTGTACGGGATCGTCGAGGGGGCGCTCATGTACGCGATCGACCGCGCCGGGCCCGACGAGCCGCCGCGACCCTGGATGTCCGCCCGACTCGAACGGATCCGATGACCGCTCCGTCAGCCGCCGGCCGCCCGACCACGCCCCGCGTCCTCGCCGACCGCTACGTCGACGCCGTCTGCGACCTCGACCCGATCGTCGCCACCTCGCTGGGCACCCGGCCCGGTGACGACCGGCTGCCCGACCCGAGCCCGGCCGGGCTCGAGGCCGAGGCCGCGCTCACCAGGCAGACGCTCGCCGAGCTGGACCGGCTGCTGGCCGACCAGCCGGAGCTGGCGGAGGACCCGCTGGAGCGCAGCTGCGCCCGCCTGCTGCGCGAGCGGCTGGGGTCCGAGCTGGCCTGGCACGACGCGGACGAGGGTCTGCGAGCGCTGTCGAACCTGTTCAGCCCGGTGCACTCGGTGCGCCAGGTGTTCCTGCTCATGCCGTCGGCCTCCGAGGAGGACTGGGCGGTCATCGCCCGCCGGATGGCGCGGGTGCCGGAGGCCTACCGCGGCTTCCGCGCGTCGCTGGAGGAGGGTGCCCGACGGGGGCTGTTCGCCGCGCCGCGGCAGGTCGTCACCGTCGTCGGCCAGCTGGAGGAGTGGCTGGCCGGCCCCTTCTTCGCCTCCTTCGCGGCCTCCGGTCCCGAGGCGCTGCGCGGCGAGCTGGACGCCGCGGCGCGCGCCGCGGACGAGGCGGTGGCGGAGGTCCGCGACTTCCTGCGCGACACGTACGCGCCGCAGGCCGAGGGGACGCCGGACGCCGTCGGCCGGGACCGCTACGCGCTGGCCGCCCGCCGCTGGACCGGCTCGGACCTCGGCGCCGGCGACGGGCTCGAGGAGGCCTACGCCTGGGGCTGGGCCGAGCACCGCCGGATC
>DATAAV010000323.1:0-1630 GCA_036259935.1 Geodermatophilus sp.
GGATTATTCATGAGGCGGGACGGCGTAGGTGCCGGGCAGGTTCTCCAGCCGCGGCCATCAGCGCCGCCGCTCCATGCACCGCCGGAGCCCGGTGACTAATCCGGGCTTCCGTAACGGGCCGTCTGGCGTCAAGCCCCTCGAGTGACAACCCTGCCGCCGGGCTCGTGCTTCCGTCCGTGGTCGGCCGCGGGGCCGCCACACCATGCCATCAGAGCGGAGCCGGCGAGCCGATCTAACGCCGCGTGGTCGTCGCGGGGCGACGCCACTCCCGGATAAGCGGCTTCACCGATCACCGCGTCCCGGCGACGGGACCTCGGGGGAGCGGGACGGTCTGCGCCCGCTCCGAAGCTGCTCGTTCGCCTCACGCGGTCATGCGCTCGCCTCCTTGCCGAAGCGGAACTCGCTGCCGTCCACCCACATCCGGTGCAGGACGCAGGCGAGCTTGCGGGCCAGCGCCACCTTGGCCCGCCGCATGCCCCGGCGCTTCGCCACCTCCAGCGCCCAGCGCTTCAACGGCGAGAACCGGCCCGACCGGGTCAGCATCACGTTCGCCGCCTCGTACAGGGCCGTGCGCACCATGGCGTCGCCGACCCTGCTGATCCCGCCGGTCACGTCCGTCTCGCCGGACTGGTACTTCCTCGGCGTCAGCCCGAAGTGGGCGCCCACGGCGCGCGAGCTCCGGAACCGGGACGGGTCGTCGACCGCCGAGGTAAAGGTGACGGCCACCAGGGCACCGACGCCGGGCACGCTCATCAGGCGCCGGCAGACCGCGTCCTCGCGAACGATCGCCAGCACCGCCCGGTGCAGGACCTGGTACTCGGCCCGCAGCGCCTCGCGCGCCCGCAGCATCGGCTCGACCACCCGCTCCAGCGTCGGCTGGCCCGCGGCCAGCTCGCGGACCCGGGCGGCGAACCGGCCCTTGCCGACCTCACCGAGCTTCAGGCCGAACCCGCGCAGGATGCCCCGGACGCTCAGCTCCACGTCCAGCAGCTTGCCCTGCAGGAGCTTGCGCCCGACCAGGAGCGCCCGGACCTCCTGAGCCGGGGGCGACTTGCGGTGCACCGGCCGGTACCACCCCATCCGCAGGAGCTGGGCGATGCCGCGGGCGTCCTTGCGGTCGGTCTTGACCACCATGGCCGAGAGTGCCGCCTTCACGTGCCGCGTCTCCAGCAGCACCGCCTCGAAGCCCGCGGCAGTCAGGCCGGCGTGGAGCCATTGCGACAAGGGTCCGGCCTCCAGCCCGACCCGGGCCAGCGGCAGGCCGAGCTGACCGAAGAAGCCGACCAGCGCCTCGGGCTCGCTCGGCACCTTGGCCTCGCGCACGATCCTGCCCGTCGCGTCGACCACACACACGCTGCTCTGCTGCAGCGACACGTCGATCCCGGCATAATGCTCCACGGCTGTCCCTCGATGATGCCTGGGGCCGACCCATTCGGACCCCGCATACGCCATCACCCTGAGGGACAGCCGCCCCGCCGGCCACCGCCGGCGCTGGCCCGTTACAGCATCTAAGCACACGGCGGCCGGACCGCATCCGGCAGACACCAACGGGTACCGGCCGTGGCCGGGATGGAGGATTATATGCCTGATTCCCTGACCAACACTCCCCAGGTGCAGCAACTGCTGAACC
>DATAAV010000324.1:0-10136 GCA_036259935.1 Geodermatophilus sp.
GTCAGCGCCCCCGGCCACCGGGCCATCACCACCCAGCTGTACTTCCGCGGCGGCGAGTGGCTCGACAGCGACGTCGCCTCCGCGGTCAAACCCGACCTCATCCTCGACCCCACCGACCAAGGCGACGGCACCCGCCGCGTCGACTACGACTTCCAACTCGAACGCGACCAGGCCACCCGAGCCGCCTGACCCCACCCCCCCCGGGGCCGCGCGGACCACCCCGGCACCCCCCGGGGGCGCCACCGCAACGACGAGCGGAAGGCAAGACCGATGAGCGACCTGGCGATCGAGCGTGTCGAGACGGCGATCCTCGACGTTCCACTGCGGCGTCCGCACCGGTTCGCCCGCACCGGCATGGACGCCCAACCCATCCTGCTGGTCACGCTCACCACCCGCGGCGGCGCCATCGGGGTCGGCGAGGGCGTCGTCCCCGGCGGCCCCTGGTGGGGCGGGGAGTCGGTGGAGACGATGCAGCTGATCGTCGAGCGGTACCTGGCGCCGCTGCTGATGGGTCGTCGGGTCGACGACATCGCCGGGATCCAGCAGGCGATGAACGACGTGGTCAACGCCAACCTCTACGCCAAGGCCGCGGTCGAGGTCGCGCTGCACGACGCGTGGGCCCGCAGCCTCGGCGTCCCGGTGCACACCCTGCTCGGCGGGCTGGCCCGGACGTCGATCCCGGTGACCTGGGCGCTGGGCACCGAGTCGGCCGCCGAGGTGGTCGAGGAGGCCCAGGGCAAGCTGGACGCCGGACTCCACACCAGCTTCAAGTTGAAGATGGGCGCCCAGGAGCCGGCCGACGACGTCACCCGGGTCGCCGAGGTGGCCGGGAAGCTGGCCGGAAAGGCCAGCGTGCGCGTCGACCTCAACGCCCGCTGGGACCTGTTCACCTCGCTGCGCTGGCTACCGCGGCTGGCCGAGGCCGGCGTCGACCTGGTCGAGCAGCCGGTGCCCGGCGCCGAGGTGGAGTGGCTGGCCGAGATCAACGCCGCGCTGCCGATCCCGGTCATGGCCGACGAGAGCCTGCGCACCCCGACCGACGCGCTGCGGCTGGTGCGCCTGCGCGCCGCCGACGTCTTCTCGCTGAAGACCACCAAGTCCGGCGGCCTGCGCTACACCCGCGCCATCACCGACATCGCCGCCGCCGGCGGCATCCCCTGCCACGGCGGCACCTCCATCGAGGGCCCGATCGGCACGGTGGCCTCGCTGCACCTGGCCTGCGCCATGCCGGGAGTCACCTACGGCTCCGAGCTGTTCGGTCCGCTGCTCATGCGCGAGGAGCTGCTCACCCAGCCCCTGCGCTACGCCGACGGGGCCCTGCACCTGCCCGACGGGCCGGGGCTCGGAGTAGAACTCGACCCGGCCGCCGTCGCCAGATTCAGGAGGAGCTGAGCATGCTGTTCCACGTCCGCATGGACGTCGCCGTCCCCCGCGACCTCGACCCCGAGGAGCGCACCCGGCTGGTGACAACCGAGAAGGCCCGGGCGCTGGAGCTGCAACGCAGCGGCAAGTGGGTGCACCTGTGGCGGGTGGTCGGCCAGTACAGCAACGTCAGCATCTTCGACGTCGACTCCGGCGACGAGCTGCACGAGATCCTCTGGAACCTGCCGCTGTTCCCGTTCATGACGATCGCGGTGACGCCGCTGACCGAGCATCCTTCGGCGCTCTCGGCCAACCCGTGAGCTCGCTCGAGGAGCGGCTGCGGCTGCTGGAGGACGTCGAGGCGATCCGGACCGTCGACGCCGCCTACTGCCGGCTCCTCGACGACGGCGACTGGCCGGCGCTGGTCGCGCTGTTCACCGATGACGGCGTCTTCGACGGGCTCAGCCGGGTCCGCGGGCACCGGGACCTGCGCACCTTCTTCGCCGGCCTGGCGGACGCCGGGATGACCGCCTTCTGGCACCACGTCTCCAACCACGAGATCCAGGTGACCGGCGACTCGGCCAGGGTGGGTTCTCTGCTGTGGCAGCCGTGCGTCGTCGACGGCGTGCCGCACGTGGCCGCCGGCCGGTACACCGACGAGCTCGTGCGCACGCCCGCGGGCTGGCGGTACGCGGTCAAGCAGGTCCGGTTCTCCTACTGGGCGCCGCTGGCGGAAGGATGGGAACAGCACCGCTTCACCCTCGACTCCGCGCGGAACGCGGCTCTCCCCTAGCCAGGGGTCGGCCCGCACGAGCGCAGGCCTGCACCGCCCTGGCCGCGGCTGGAGGCCGCGCCTCGACCGGACCGGTGGCAGCCGCCACCGTCATCGCTGAGCGGCGTCGCGGCTGAAGCGCGCGGCGAGCTCGGAGCGGGAGCGGAGCCCGAGCTTGCCGTAGACGCGCGTGAGGTGGAACTGGACCGTCTTGACCGACAGCATCATCGACGCGGCCACCTCCTTGTTCGTCATGCCCGTCGCCACGAGGGCGGCGACGGTCCGCTCCTGCTCGGTGAGGATCTCGGGAGCGGCCTCGGCTCCGCGGAGTGCGGGCCGGCCGGTCTTCAGCTCCCGGTCGCAGCGCTCCACGTAGACCTGCGCGCCCAGCGCGGCGAAGGACTGGCGTGCGGTGGTCAGCAGCGCCGCGGCGTCGCGGCGGCGGCCGGCGCGCCGCAGGGTCAGACCGTGGACGAAGTCGACGCGGGCCTTCTCGAAGGGAAGGGGCAGTGCGGCGAGCTGCGCGCGGGCCCCCTCGAAGGCCTGCTCGGCGGCGGCGACGTTCCCCCGGGCGGCGAGCAGCCGCCCGCGGACGGATCTCAGCCGGGCGCTGACGGAGCGGTGCCCCCGCCGCTGCGCCAGCGCCTCGAGCGGTGCCAGGAACCGGTCCGCCTCGGCGAGGCGATCGGTCAGGACCAGGGCGTTGGCGTAGTGGTCGTGCCACGGCCAGAACCCCGGCTCGTCGAGCCCCGCCCGGCCGGCCCGGGTGACCAGCGGAGCGAGGTGGCGCACCACCGCGGGGAAGTCCCCGGCCGCCTCGGCGACCTGCGCCCGCGCGAGCAGCGCGGGGACGGCCATGACGGTGTACTCGTGCTCGGCGGCCGCGCCGAGGCGCAGGTGCCGCTCCGCGGCCTCCTGCTCACCGCGCAGCGCACGGACCTGGGCGCCGGTCCAGTGGACGAGGGGCCGCAACAGGTCCAGCCCGGTCGCCCCGAGCAGGACCTCGGCCTGGTCGACGGCGCGCAGCGCTCCGGGCCAGTCGCCCAGTGCGAAGCGGGTCCGGGCCAGCCATCCCAGAGCCCACAGCGAGATGCGGTTGGAGCCGGTCTGCCGGACCGTCGGGACGGCGAACTCCAGCTCGCGCCGGGCCGCCTCGGGATCGTCCTGCGCGAGGTGCAGCCAGCCCAGCCCCATGCGGGCGCGCTGGTGCTGCGGCCCGGACGGGTTGTCGGCCACGGCGTGCCGGTAGGCGGTCCAGGCCGCGTCGATGTCGCCCCGGGCGGCGTGTCCCAGCCCGACGATCGCGCGGGACTCGACCGCGGCCGGAGCACCCCGCTCGGCGTACTCCACCGCCCGGCCCGCCCACCGCACGAGCTCATCCCCGTTCCACTCGGCCAGCGCGTGCAGCACGTGGCGCTGGCAGACCACGGCGGCCGCACGCCGGTCGGCGCCCCGGTGGCGCCAGGCGGTGTCGAGGTAGGAGACGGCCTCGGCCCGCCGGCCGCGCTGGATCGCGACGTAGGCCAGCACCGCGTCGCGGCGCGGGCCGGACGGCAGGGCCTCCACGTCGGGGAGGGCGTCCACGGCCTGGCCCAGCAGGCCCGCTCCGGCGAGCGCGTCGACGGCCTGGAGAAGGCGGTCCTCGCGGTCGGCCCTGGTGGGGCTGATCCGGCTGGCGTCGACCAGCGCCCCGGCGACGACGGCCCACGCACCCTCGTCCGCCTTGCGGCGCGCAAGCTCCACCAGCTCCTCGGCGAGGCGGGCGTCGGGCAGCGGGGTCGCCTCGACCCGGTGGCGCAGCCGCTCCGTCTCGTCGGTCACCACGGCGGCCGCCCGCAGGTGCAGGTCGTGCCGTGCGGCCGGTGTCAGGGTGGCGTGGACGGCGTCCCGGACGAACCGTTCCGGGAAGACCAGCGCGTCCAGGCCGTGCCCGGCGGCCGGCGCGAGCAGGCCGACCGTGCAGGCCTCGTCGAGGGCGTCGATGGGGTCGGGGAGGCCGGCCAGCGCCGCGGCGTCGGCGAGCACGGGGGTCGGCCCGAGCACGGCCGCGGCCTCGACCAGCGCCCGAGCCGCCGGCGAGCAGGCGTCGAGGGCCCGCTGCACCCGGCGCTGGACGGTGCTCGGTGCCGGCAGGCGGGTCTGCCAGTCCGACCACCGCATGGGTGGGGTCTCGCGGAGGATCTCCAGCAGGTGCCGCGGGATGCCGGCGGTGTGCTCGCAGAGCCGCCGGGCGACGGGCACGGGCAGGTCGACCGCCGCCACGCGCGCGGCGAGCAGCCGGGTCTCCTCCGGTCCCAGCGGCGGCACCCGGACGTGGACGGCCGGAAGGTGATCGAGCACGTCGACGGCCTCGGGATCGCCCGTGGGCGGCCACCCGGTGGCCCGGACCAGCAGCAGCAGGACCGGCGCACCGTGGATGCGGGCGCCCGCGGACGCGATCGCCTGCACCGAGACCGGGTCCGCGCAGTCGGCGTCGTCGACGGCGACCACCAGCGGCTCCTCCGCGGCCCGGGCCTGCCACCGCCGGGCCAGCTCGACGCCGAGGTCGACCGGTTCGGGCGCGGCCGCCGCGGCCGGAGTGGCCTCGGGGTCGTCGTCGAGGAGCCGCCGGGCGAGCGCACCCGCCCGGCGGCTCTCCCAGGGCAGGCCCGCGGCCGCCGTCACCTGCACCTCGGCGTGCCGGCGCAGGAACCGGCGCAGCAGGGTCGTCCTGCCGATCCCGGCCGGTCCCTCGACCACCGCCACCACCGGCGAGCCGGCGCGGGCCAGGCCGAGCAACGTGTCCAGCTGCGCGGCCTCGGCGGCCTGACCCACGACGTGGACGTCGTCGTCCCCCGGGCTCACGTCGACACCGTATGGGCGGAGTGCCACGGCGCGGAGAGGGCGCCTCTCCCACTCCGCTCAGCCGAGGTCGCCGCCGGCGACGGGCAGGACGGTGCCGGTGATGTACGAGGCCTCCTCCGAGGCGAGGAAGGTGATCGCCGCGGCCTGCTCGTCCAGCGTCCCGTAGCGCTTCATCAGCGAGGACTCCACGGTCTGGTCGACGATCGTCCGGTACCAGGCCTGCTCCTGCTCGGTCTCCGGTGCGGGGCCGCGCGGCGTCCGGCGCGGCGGGGCGTCGGTGCCGCCGGGTGCGGTGGCGACGACGCGCACGCCGTGCGGGGCCATCTCCAGGGCCAGCGCGGTGGTGATCGCGTTGACCCCGCCCTTGGCCGCGGCATACGGGAGCCGGTTGAGCCCCCGGGTGGCCACCGAGGAGACGTTGACGATGGTGCCTCGTCCCCGTCCGACCATGTGCGGCACGACCGCGCGGCAGGACCACAGCGTGGGCCAGAGGGACCGGTTGATCTCGGCCTGGATCTGGTCGGGCGGGTAGTGCTCGAACGGCTTGGCCCAGATCGTGCCGCCGACGGTGTGGATGGCGACGTCGATGCGGCCGAACCGCGCCAGCGCGGCGTCGACGACCGCCGTCGCGCCCTCCCAGGTCTCGAGGTCGGCGACCACGGGGATCGCCTCGGCACCCGGGGAGCCGAGCTCGCCGGCCAAGTCGCGCACCAGCTCCGCCCGGTCGGCCAGGACGAGCGTGCCGCCCTCGGCGCTGATGCGCCGCGCGGTCCGCTCCCCGATCCCCTGTCCCGCGCCGGTCACGACGACCACCTGGCCGGCGAACCGGCCCGGCGTGACGAACCGCGGGCGGCGGCCCTTGGCGGGGTCCCGCATCGCGCGGCGGGTGGTCTCCTTCGACCGCTCCGCGTGCTCGGTGATCAGGGTGCGTGCCCGCTCCCGGTCGCCGTCGGAGAACGCGGTGACGATGTCGAGGTGGTCCTGCGGGCAGCGCGGGTGGATCCACGTCGCGTGCCGCAGCGAGTCCTCCATGTGGCCCTTGACCCCGAGCGCCTGGTAGGCGCGCAGCAGGTGCTCGTTGCCGGTGAGGGTGAACAGGTAGTCGTGGAAGGCGGCGTTCGCCTCGGTGTAGGCGGCCGCGTCGACGAACCGATCGCCCTCGACGTAGGGCACGGTGGCCTCGGCCAGCAGCCGGTAGCCGACCAGCTGCTGGTGGGTCAGGCGCCCGATCGTCAGCTCGAGCCCGCCGAGCTCCAGCGCCCGGCGCGCGTCGAAGATCGCGTCGGACTGCTCCACCGACGGGTGCTCCTCGCCGATCTGGTAGCCGTCGGGGGGCACCTGGTGGCCGTCGGCGTTTCCCGGGGGCGCGGCCTCGGCCCGCGACGCGGGAGCCGGCGGGGTGAGCGGGTCCAGCGGCGCCGCGGGCAGCATCTCCTGCCCGGCGACGGCGCGGGCGCCCTCGGTGGGCCGCAACTCGTCGCCGTCGTCGACGGGCAGGACCTCGCCGGCGGCGGTGGGCTGCCCCAGCAGCTGCCCGGCGAGGCGCCACATGTCGACCGGCGCGTCTTCCCCGCGCCCGGACGCGGCGGCGCCGACCGGGCTCAGCTCGGCCGGCGGCAGCAGGACCTGCCCGGCCGACGCCCGGCCCTCCCGTCCGTCCAGGGTGAGGAGGCCGGCGACGGGAGCCGGGACGGCGACCGGCGCGGGCGGTGGCTCGACGGCGACCTCGGCCGGCTCCGGCGCGGCCGGCTCGGGCTCGGGTGCGACGACCGGCTCGGCACCCCCGGCGGCGGGGGCGGCCAGGGCGAACTTCTCGTAGTAGAAGCCCGACGGGGTCACGCCCAGGTCGCCGACGTGCTTGCGGACCGCCTCGACCATGGCCGGCGGGCCGCAGAGGTACACCGCGGTGTCGCCGCCGTGCAGGTGCTCCGGGCCCATGAGGCCGGTGACGTAGCCCTGGTTGGGCGCCTTCGTCGCCGGGTCGGCGACGCAGTAGTCCCAGGTGAGGCCGTGGACGGAGTCGGCGAGCTGCTGGATGGTGTCCGTCTCGACCAGGTCGTCGTCGGTCGTGACGCCGTACACCAGGTGCATCGGCCGGCTGCTGCCCTGCGCCTCCAGCGTCCGCAGGATGGACAGGACCGGCGCCAGGCCGGTGCCGCCGGCCAGGAGCAGCAGCGGCGCGTCGGACTCGCGCAGGAAGAAGCTGCCGTGCGGTCCGGTGAAGGTGATCTCGTCCCCGACGGCGGCGCGCTGGTCGAGGTACTCCGACATGACGCCGCCGGGCGCCAGCTTGATCAGGAAGGTCAGCGCCTTGTCCTGGGGCCCGCTGCTGAAGGAGTACGAGCGGGACTCCTCGGTGCCGGGCACGGCGATGTTGACGTACTGCCCGGGGAGGAAGGCCAGGGCGTCCCGGTCGTCGATCTCGATCGTGAGGCCGACCGTGGTCGGGGACAGCCGGTCGAGCGCGGTGATGGAGCCGCGGTGGGTGGAGGCGCCGGTCTTGGCCACGGCCGAGGTGGTCGCGATCTGCAGCACCAGGTCCGAGCGGGGTTTCATGCTGCAGGGCAGCACGTACCCGCTGTCGGCCTCGTCGGGCGACAGCGCGTCCTCGAGGTAGTTGCCCCCGTCGAACTCCCCCGACTCGCAGAGGGCCTTGCAGGTGCCGCAGGCGCCGTCACGGCAGTCCAGCGGGATGTTGATGCGCGCCCGGTAGGACGCGTCGGCGACGGTCTGGTCCTCCCGGCAGGTGATGAAGCGGGTGACCCCGTCCTCGAAGGCGAGTGCGACGCGATGGTCCATGAATGATCTCCGCAAACTCGGAGGAGCAGCAGCTCAGAGGTGGTAGACGTCGACGACGTGGTGGATGTAGTCGTTCTTGAGCACCACGGTCTTGCGCCGGATGAGCGGCGCGGGCCCGGAGAAGTCGATCGTGTAGAACGACGTCCCGTAGTAGGGGTCCACGGTCTTGTACCGGAAGTACATCGTGTGCCAGTTGAACCGGACGTCGACCAGGTCGCCGCGGCGCTCGATGACCTCGACGTTGGAGATGTTGTGGCTGGTCCGCGGCTCGGGCAGTGACGTGGCGCTGGAGCGCTCGGTGCGGATCCGGAAGACGCGGTCCTCCAGGCCGCCCTTGTTCGGGTAGTAGATGAGCGAGATGTCCCGCTGCGGGTCCTCGGTGAGCCGGTCGTCGTCACCCCACGACGGCATCCAGAAGACGACGTCGTCGGCGTAGCACTCCAGCCACTTCTCGAACTCGCGGTCGTCGAGGTAGCGGGCCTCGCGGTAGAGGAACTGCTCGATCGCGTTCTGGGTGATCAGTGCGCCGCCCGGCGTCTGCCCCTCGCCGGCGCCGGTCTGTGGAGTGGTCTGCGTGGTGGTCATGGGAGTCAGCCCCTCGTGGTCTCGGCGGACGCGCCGGCCTGCTTCTCGAGTGCGGCGCGCATGGTCTGGAGCCAGTAGCCGTGCTGGATCGGGTAGAGGCCCTCGTCCTCGTTGCGCACGCCCGAGGAGATGACGCCGTCCATGCCGAGGGCCTCGGCGACCGGGTCCGGCCCGTTCAGCCAGTGCTCGGCACCCCGGCTCATGTCGTTCCACGGCGCGGCGGTGGCCCGGAAGGTCAGCTGGCAGGAGCGGAACTCCTCCAGGTCGTCCGGCGTGGCCATGCCCGAGGCGTTGAAGAAGTCCTCGTACTGGCGGATCCGGTGGGCGCGGGCCTCGGCGCTCTCGCCCTTCGGGGCGATGCAGTAGATGGTGACCTCGGTCTTGTCCGGCGCGATCGGCCGGAAGTGCCGGATCTGGGTGCTGAACTGGTCCATCAGGTAGACGTTCGGGTAGAGGCACAGGTTGCGGGAGCCCTTGACCATGAACTCGCCCTTGGCCTCGCCGAACTGCTCCTTGAGCTGGTCCATGCGGTCCCACAGCGGGCGGTCCTCGGGGTTGGCCGCCCAGGTCCACAGGCACAGGTGGCCGTTGGGGTAGGACCAGTAGCCGCCGCCGGACTTGCCCCAGCCGCCGGCGTCGAGGGCCTTCGTCGTGTTCTTGGACTCGCCGGTGCTGCGCCGGGAGGTCGTGGCCGCGTAGTTCCAGTGGGTCGCGCTGACGTGGTAGCCGTCCGCGCCGTTCTCCGCCTGCACCTTCCAGTTGCCGTCGTAGGTGTAGGTCGAGGAGCCGCGGAGCACCTCCAGCCCCTCCGGCGACTGGTCGACCAGCATGTCGATGACCTTGGTGGTGTCACCGAGGTGCTCGGCCAGCGTGCTGACGTCCGGATTGAGGCTGCCGAAGAGGAACCCGCGGTAGCTGTCGAACCGGACCACCTTGGTCAGGTCGTGCGACCCGTTGGTGTTGAAGCTGGGCGGGTAGCCGGCGCCGGCTGGGTCCTTGACCTTCAGCAGGGCACCGTCGTTGCGGAACGTCCAGCCGTGGAACGGGCAGGTCAGCGTCATCCGGTTGTCGGTCTTGCGGCGGCAGAGCATCGCCCCGCGGTGCGCGCACGCGTTGATCAGGCAGTGCAGCTCGCCGTTCTTGTCGCGGGTGATCACCACGGGCTGGCGGCCGATGTAGGTGGTGAAGTAGTCACCGGGGTTCGGCAGCTGGCTCTCGTGCGCGAGGTAGACCCAGTTCCCCTCGAAGATGTGGGTCATCTCGAGTTCGAAGATCTCCTCGTCGGTGAAGATCCGGCGGTTGGCGCGGTAGAGCCCGGCCTCCGGGTCGTCGACGACGGCGTCGGCGAGGACCTCGCGCACGTGGGTCACGTCGGCGGTCATGGGCGGTGCCTCCGGTCGGGTCGGCGTTGCGTGGAGTGCGTCGTCCTCACTGTTCGTGGTCCCCGTCACCCCCGCGTCAGCAATCTGCCTAGTCCTGACCCAGCAGTTATTAAGCTGTTCAGCATCTGAATCGAGCCGAACTAGGTCTTTGCCTCTACATGGCGGCGGCCGTACGTTGGCCGCGTCACACCTCGCCGGGCACACGCCGCGAGACCGGTACGAGCGACGAAGGAGGGGACATGGAGATCCGTCAGCTGCGCTACTTCGTCGCGGTCGCGCAGACCCGCCACTTCGGGCAGGCGGCCGAGCGGCTGCACATGGCCCAGTCCCCGCTGTCGCAGGCCATCCGGCAGCTGGAGTCCCAGGTCGGGGCCGTGCTGTTCACCCGGACC
>DATAAV010000325.1:0-4322 GCA_036259935.1 Geodermatophilus sp.
GCCGCGCCTCGGCCGCCTGCTGCCGGGCGAGGATCACCTGCTTCTGGCGCTCGGCCCGCCGGGCCTCGGCGGCTTCTGCGGCCTCCCGCTCCTCGGCCAACCGCCGTGCTTCAGCAGCCTCGGCCGCCTGCCGGGCCTCGGCCGCTCGCTGGGCCTCGGCCGCCCGCCGGGCCTCCGCGGCGCGCCGGGCCTCGGCGGCCTCCCGGGCCTCGGCCGCCCGCCGCGCCTCGGCCGCCTGCTGCCGGGCGAGGATCACCTGCTTCTGGCGCTCGGCCCGCCGGGCCTCGGCGGCTTCGGCCGCCTGGCGCTCCTCGGCCAACCGCCGTGCCTCGGCCGCGTGTCTCCGCGCGAGGATGGCCTGCTTCTCGTGGTGCACGCGCTCCGTCTCGGTGGTGAGGATCAGCTCCACCCTCGCCTCCTCCAGGCCCCGCCGGACCTTCTGCTCCAGCGCCACGGCGTCGACGTCGCCGCGGTCGCGCAGGGCCGTCACCTGGTCGTAAGCGCTCGGCGGACCGAAGTTGAGCAGCACCTTTACCAGGACCGGCATCAGCTCGATGCAGAGGAACAACAACGACAACAGGACGTGCGCCGTCGCCAGGGTGCTGTCCCGCTCACTGAGCCGGTCCAGTGCGTGCAGCCGGATCAGGATGCCGTCGGCGTCCTGGTTGGTGGCCTCGAAGGCTGCCTGGAGGCGGTCCTGCTCCGCCGTGAGGGCGGCCAGGGTCGCCTCGTCGGCGGCGAGGTGGGCCTCCGCCTGGGAGGCGCTGCGCGCCTCGGCGGCTCGTGCGGACGCGATCGCCTCGTCGAGCCGGGCCTGCGTACCGGCCACGACTGCGGCCTGCGCCTCGGCCGCCGCCTTGGCCTCAAAGTAGGCCCCGCCCACCCCGGCGTCCCCGGTGCCGCACGTGCCGTCCAACTCGCACTGCGCCCGCGCGTTCAGCTGGTTGTACGTGCTGACGGCCTCGTCGTACGCGGCCTGTTCGACCGTGACCTGGTGGTACAGCAACTCCAGCGCCGGGTCCGTGCGTCCGCCGCTGGCCACGATCGCCTGCTGCGCGGTGACCTGTTCCCGCAGATCCGGGAGCTGCTGGAACCGGGCGTCCGCATCGAGATCGGCCCGGAAGGCGTCCGCGGCCTCCGCCTGGATCGCCGCGACCTCCGTGTCGATCTCGGGGCCGAACACCCGCAGCGTCAGCGGCGTCGCGACGACCGCGCCCAGCACCAGGGCAAGTCCGATGCGCGGCACGGCCAGGACGACGTTGCGCCAAAACGCCGAGTCGTGCGCCATCCCCACCAGGAGCATCCGGTCGAGGTTGACGATCACGGCGGCCCAGCCCAGCCCGACCAGCAGCGCCACGGGCCACGAAGCCCCCAGGGCCATGCTGACGGCGAACGACGCCGACAGGAACGCAAGGGCTCCCGTGCTCAGCAGGACTCCGCCAAGGGCGACGAACCGGGCGCGAGCGCCGGAGGCCGTCTCCAGGACGTCGGGGTGGGCGCCGGCGAGCACGGCGAGCCCGTCGCCGATCCGCCGAACCGCAGCAGTCATGGCTGTGATCTCCGCCCGGCGACGGAGGTCGGGGTCGGGGGTCGGCCGTCGCCTTCCCCTCACCTATCGGCAGACGACCGGCGGGAAGTGACCGCGCACGAGTGGGCGACAGTCGCCCCCTCTCGCGTTGCTCCAGCCAACCCCGAGCACGCGATCGACCGACCCCGCCGGTTATCGGGCACCTCCCTCGGTCGATCACGGAGGTGCGTCATGCCGCAGCGTCTTGCCACTCTGCCGGTCTCGGGACAGGGTCTCCCAGAAGCAGCCCCCCAGGGACCGATGCTCCTGTGGCGTCGGGTGCGCCTGGTTCGACCGGAGTATGCGCCGGAGCGGTCAACCCAGGACAGGTAGCGGCCGGGGGATGGCACAGCCGAAAGCTGGCCCAGCAGCGGCCTGCCGCAGTCCCGGTCGTGCCGAGGTCAGGGACCGGTGGCCCTGAAGCTGCCTTCTCTCCCTGAGCAGGCCACTGGGCGTCACCTGACCTCGCCGTTGCTAGCGTGCCGCGGTCAGCGGTCGCCGCGGTGAGGGCGCCGGTTCTCCTTCGCCGCCGGTCCGCTCTCCACGGAGAAGGCGGGAGACCCAGCGGGCGGCGGTCAGGCCGGACTCGATGGCGCCGTCCAGGAAGCCGTTCCAGCCGTTGGCCAGATCCGCGCCGGCGAGGACGACCCGCCCGTGCGGAGCCTGCAGCGAGCTCAGTGAGCCGGTGAGCTGACCGGGCCGGAACACCGACCACGTCCCCCGCGCGAACTCATCGGTGCACCAGTCGTGACCGGTCACCGCGGCGATCCGGGCCGTGGGCGGGAGCAGCTCCGCGAACGCGCGGCGGACGGCGTCCTCGTCTCCGGGCGGCACGCGGGTGGCGTCCGGGCCGAACGCGACGAGCAGCTGGCCGCCGTCGTCGAACACCTCCTCCGTCCCGAGGAAGGTGAGCGGTTCGCTGTCCGGGGCCATGACGAACACGGGCTCGGGCACACCGTCCACGCGGGCCCACAGCTTTACCCCGTGGCTCGCCTGGCCCCGGCTCGCCGCGTCCTTCTTGGCCGGGTCCAGCGACGGCGTGAACTCCACCGCGCCGAGGGTGTTGAGCGGCACGGCAACCACCGCCGCCGACCCCGTGAATTCCTCGCCGGCGCGGCTGCGGACTCGCACCCGGTCGTCGTGCTGCACGATCGCCGCCACCGGGGTGGAGGTCCGCACCTCCGGTGCGCCGTCCGCGAGGAGCGCCTGCACCAGGTCCGCCGTCCGCATCGGGAAGATGCCGACGGCGTCGAGCATCAGGCCGAAACTCCAGCCGGACAGCGCGTACCACCGCATCATCGCGGTCAGTGCTCCTTCCGAGCACCGGGCCGAGCAACTGGTGCTGAGCACGGCGTTGACCAGGTCCCGCTCCTCGGGCGTGAGATCACTGGCGTCGATCCGGTCTTGCACCGAGAGGTGGTCGACGGCGGACACCGCCTCCGCGACGGCCAGCGGCTGGTGCGGCAGCGGCATGGTTGCCCTCGTGTCGACGAACAGCCGGGCGAACGCCTCCTCCATGCGCGGCACCAGATCAGCGAGGGTGCTGTCGTGCCTGCGGCCCTGGCTGACGTAGGAGAAGCGGGTCGGCTCCGGCGGCACCCGGAAGGTCAGGCCGTAGCGGGTCAACTCAGCGAAGACGTGCGGCTGGAACCAGTGCACGAACGCACCCCCCAGCTCCACGTCGCTCGCGCCCAGGTGGCTGGTGTAGGCCCGGCCACCCAGCCGGTCCCGGGCCTCCAACAGCAGCACCCGGCGGCCGGCATGGCCCAGCTCCCGTGCGGCGGTCAGTCCTGCCAGTCCGGCTCCGATCACGATGACGTCTGGCTCGTCGCGCATGGCGGTCCTCCTGCGGGTCGGGACGGTCCCCGTATGGCCGAGGCTCCTCGCCGACGACACCCCGGCACAGGGCTCTTCGTCAGCCAGAACTGAACTGCCGGCCGTTCCACCGCGACGAGCCACGCGCAGTGCCATCCCAACCGCGCACTCGCGGCTGGCGCGGGACCGCTGACTTGACACCCGCCGCGACCAACACGTTCTGCCGAGCCCGGATGTCGGAAGCCGCCTTGTGTCCCAGAGCGGCCCACTAGGGGACAGCCTCTTACGGTCGTTCTGAAGTGACACCCGTCAGGCGAACGCCTCGTTTTCTGTCAGGTGCGTCGTGCCCTTCCACGAGGCCGCCGCCAGCCCCACCAAGGAGCTGCTCTGGTACTACGGGGATCACGGCGTCGCCGTGCAGCATGTCGGCGTCCTCGTCGGCCGGACCGCCCACACGTCGCTGTGGCCGAAGATCACCGGCTGGATGCTTGCACGCCACTGACCGAGCAGTCCGGGAGACGACCGGCGGCCGCTGACGGGCGGAGCTCCTGGCCGGACGTGGTCGGCTGTCAGGGCTCCGGCCACTGCCGCGAGGCGTCCAGCGTCCTGTCGACGTCGTCGAGCACCGAGAGGGAAAGGTGCTCATCCGGCAAGGGCCAGTGCGGTCGGTCCAGGCGCAGCGCGGGGCCGTAGCGGGCGAAAACAGGGAAGTCGGCCGGGAACCGGCGTTCGTCGACGCCCAGCAGCTGCACCCGGCCGAGCACGTCTCGCCATTCGCGGGAGCGGGTCAGGCCGATGGAGTCGACGCCGTGGCAGAACAGCAGCAGCGCGGTGTCCTCGTACGGATCGGTGGAGGCGAGGTAGGTGCGAGCCCGATCCAGGGACGGCTGGACGGGGAACAGGGTCCAGGGGACCGCCGCACTGCGCAGTGCGGCGATCG
>DATAAV010000326.1:0-6491 GCA_036259935.1 Geodermatophilus sp.
GTAGACGGCGGCGGTGATCGTGCTCTCCCGGTGCCGCGCGGGCATCGCCAGCGAGGTGACCGCCACCTGGTCGCCGACCCACACCGAGGAGTCGCGGGTGAACAGCAGGTTGGGCAGCGGGGGGACGACGAACTCGCCGCGGTTCATCAGCTCGTAGGCCAGCCCCCGCCCGCCGCGCAGCTCGTCGTGCGCCAGCCCGGCGATCAGCGTGCCGGCCAGGTCGGCGGGGGACAGGCCGCCGAGGTGGTCGGCGGCCGCCCGCTGGAGCGTCGCCCCCAGCCGGGGGTCGTCGACGGCGGCGGCGATCAGGTCCGCGCGAGCCGCCGGGAACGCCAGCACCTCGGCCAGCAGGCGGTCGAGGTAGAGCACTTCCACGCCGCGGCGGGTCAGCTCGGTGGCGAACGCGTCGTGCTCGTCCTGCGCTCGGCGCACCCACGGCACGCCGTCGAAGAGGAGCTGGTCGTTGTTGCGCGGGGTCAGCCGCCGCAGCTCCGCGCCGGGGCGGTGCAGCAGCACGGTGTGCATCGTGCCCACCTCGCTGGTGGCGCCCAGCGGCGGTGCGACGTCGGGGTCCATGGCCGAAGGCTGGCACAGCCGGCGGCGCCCGCGCCGCGCGGACCTCGCTGGATAGGGTCGGAGCCCGGTGGTCGGGCAGCGGCGCCCGACGGGGCCCGGAGGAGTGTCATGGACCTGTTCGACCTCACCGGCAAGGTGGCCGTGGTCACCGGCGGCACCCGCGGCATCGGTCTGATGATGGCCCGGGGCCTGCTGCAGGCCGGGGCCCGCGTCTACATCAGCTCCCGCAAGCCGGAGGCCGGCGAGCAGGCCCGCGCCGAGCTGTCCGCCCACGGGAAGGTGGTCTCGGTGCCCGCCGACCTCTCCCGCGAGGAGGAGTGCCTGCGGCTGGCCGCCGAGGTGGGGCAGCGGGAGGACCAGCTGCACATCCTGGTCAACAACGCCGGCGCCACCTGGGGCGCGCCGCTGGAGGAGTTCCCGGCCTCGGCGTGGGACAAGGTGCTCGACCTCAACCTGAAGTCCCCGTTCTTCCTCACCCGCGCCTTCCTGCCGCTGCTGGAGGAGGCCGGCACCGACGACGACCCCGCCCGCGTGATCAACGTGGGCAGCATCGACGGACTGCACGTGCCGCCGATGCACACCTACAGCTACTCCGCGAGCAAGGCCGGCCTGCACCACCTGACGCGGGTGCTCGCCAAGGAGCTGGGTCCGCGGCGGATCACCGTGAACGCCGTCGCGCCGGGCCCGTTCGAGTCGAAGATGATGGCCGCCACGCTGGCCCAGTTCGGCGACGAGATCGCCGCGCGGTCCCCGCTGCGGCGGATCGGCCGCGCCGACGACATGGCCGGCGTCGTGGTCTACCTGTCCAGCCGGGCCGGCGCCTACGTCACCGGGGCGGTCATCCCGGTGGACGGCGGCATCGCGACCACCCGCTGAGTCAGGCCGACTTCGGCGTCGTCGTCCGCCGTCGGCGCGGGCGGGTCGCGGTCTCCTCCGGCACCCGCGCCAGGTGGGACTCGGCCAGCGCCACCTGGTGCGGCGAACCGACCAGCCGCCCCTGCCGGCGGGCGGCGCGCCACCACTCGCGCGCGGCCACGGTGTCACCGGATCGCTCGGCGATCCGGCCGAGCAGCTCGTCGTAGGCGCCGAGGCTGAACGACGGGGTGCCGAGCACCGCCTGCCGGCCGCGGAAGGGCAGCAGCTGCACGGTGGCCATCTCCAGCTCCGGCTCGTCGCCCAGGTGCAGCGCGACCTCGGCCTCCAGCAGGACGGCGACGTCGCTGGCCCAGTCGCGGATGTGGGTGCGGCCCCACCGCCTGCGCAGCCGCAGAGCCTCGGTCAGGTCGCCGGACTCGGCGGCGGCGAGCACGGCCATCAGCTGGAGCAGCGGGTTGCCCTCGTCGCCGGTCTCCACCAGCAGGTCGACCGCCTCGGGCAGCCGGTGGTCGCCCCGGCGCAGGGTGAACTGGTGCGCCGCGAACGCGTGCCGGGCGTGCGGGGTCACCTTCCGGTACCGCTCGTAGGCCTCGGTGGTGAGCTCCTCGGCCCGCGCCGCGTCGCCGCGCAGCCACGCCGCCCCGGCCTGCTGCCACAGCACGTGCGGGCGCACCTCGGGGCCGGACAGCGAGACCGCCAGCCGCCGTCCGGCGTCCAGGTCGGCCTCGAAGCCGCGCAGGTCGGCCAGGTGCAGCCGGATCGCGGCGCGGTGCAGCCGGGCGTAGAACTCGGTGCGCCGGGGCAGCCCCCGGCCGGCCAGCGCCAGCGCCTCGTCGGTGGCGGCCAGCCGCAGCTCGGCCGCGCCGGGCCGGCCCCAGACGGCGAGGGAGTAGTTGTTGAGCACCCGGCCCAGCAGTTCCGGATCACCGACCTGGCGGGCCAGCGCCACGGCCTGCTCCGCGTACCGGGGCCCCCGCTGGAGGTCCTCGCTGAAGGCCAGCTCGACGCCGAGGGTGCCCAGCAGCCGGGCGGTCAGCCGGTCGCGCTCGTCCGGGGAGGCGTCCGGAGCGATCCCGTCGCGGTGCTCGAGCAGGTCCTCCAGCAGCGCCACCATCTCGTGGTCGACCACCCCGTGCGGGCGCCAGTTCCACAGCGTCGGCGAGCCCCAGACCGCCGCCGACTCCAGCAGGCAGCGCCGGTCGCCGAGCTCCTGGGCCACCGCGATCGCCGCGGCCACGACATCCCGGGCCTCGGTGCGCGAGCCGCTGCGCAGCAGGTCGTTGGCCAGGGCGGTGAGCAGGTCGTGGCGCGTACGGGCGGTGTCGGGCTCGGCCGGGTCGAGCAGCTGCAGCGCCCGCCGGGTGTGCAGGGCCGCCTCCCCGTGCGCCAGCCGGGCGCGAGCGGCCTCCGCGGCCGCGGTCGAGTAGCGCCGCGCCGGGCCGGGCCCGGCCACCGGGACGGCCTCGACGAAGTGGTGGGCCAGCTGCTCGATGAGCGCGTCCCCGACCGGGCCGGCCCCGGCACGCCGCTCCAGGGCGGCACCCAGCCGGGCGTGCAGCCGGGCCCGCGCCAGCGCGGGCAGGTCCTCGTGCAGCACCTCCTGCACCAGCGCGTGGGTGAAGCGCCAGCTCCACGGGGTTCCGCCCTCGACGACCAGGCCCACGGCCACGGCCGAGTCCATCGCCGCCAGGGCCTGCTCGGCCGGGGTGCCGGCGGCCTCCAGCAGGTCGAGCGACACCTCCCGGCCCGCGGCCGCGGCCAGCTCCAGCACCTCGCGGGTGCCCGCGGGCAGCCGGGCCAGCCGGTTGCGCAGGACCGCACCCACCGACGGCGGCACCGGCGCGCGGTCCAGGTGCAGGTCGTGCGCGCCGACCATCCAGCGGGACAGCTCGACGACGAAGAACGGGTTGCCGGCGGTGCGGTCGTGCACCGTGGCCGCCAGCGACCGGTCGCCGGGGGAGCCCAGCTGCGCGGCCAGCAGCTCGTGCACGTCGTCGGTCCCCAGGCCGGTCAGCCGCAGCCGGGTGGCGGCCGGCTCGCGGGAGAGCCGCCCCAGGCAGTCGGTCACCGCCTCGGGCAGCTCCTCGCCCACGGTGCGGACGGTGAGGACCAGCAGCAGCGGCGCCCGGGGCAGGTGCCGGGCGAGCAGGCTCACCAGCTGCACCGACGTGGTGTCGGCGCCCTGCAGGTCGTCGAGCACGACGAGCGTCGGCCGGGTGGCCGCCGCGGCGAGCCGGGCGCACAGGTCCTGGAAGAGGCGGAACCGGGCGGCGTCGGGGTCGTCGTCGGCCGCGCGGTCCCCCGGCGGGGAGAGCTGCTCCTGCCCGAGCTGCTCGAGCACCTGCGTCCACGGCCACAGCGCCGGGGCGCCGGCGTCGTCGGCGCAGCGGCTCCACGCCACCGCCCAGCCCGCGGCCCGCGCGGTGTCGGCGGCGAACTCGGCCAGCCGGGTCTTGCCGATCCCGGCCTCCCCCTCCAGCACGACGACGGCGGCCCGCCCGGCGGAGACCTGCTCGCCGATGGTGCGCAGGTGAGCGCGTTCCGGGCGGCGGCCGACCAGGGGCTCGGCCCCGGGCGGCCCGGTGGGAGCGGGCGCCGGGGTCGGGACGACGGTGAGCACGGGCCGCGGCAGCCGCTCGGTGAGCCTCGGGTCCTGCCGCAGCACCGCCTGCTCGAGGTCGCGCAGCTCCGGACCGGGGTCGATGCCCAGCTCGTCGCGGAGCAGGTCGGCGCAGCGGCGGAAGGCGTCGAGGGCGTCGGCCTGCCGGTCGGCGGCGTAGAGCGCGGTGATCAGCCGGGCCCACAGCCGCTCGCGCAGCGGGTGCTCGGTCACCAGGTGCTGCAGGTCGCTGACGGCGGCGTCGGCCCGGCCGACGGCGAGCAGGGCGTCGCACCGCCGCTCCCGGGCCCGCACGCGCAGCTCGACCAGCCGCAGCCGGTCACTGGCCGCGCCCGGCAGGTCACCCAGCTCGGCCAGCGGCTCCCCGCGCCACAGCCGCAGCGCCTGGTCGAGCAGGCCGATGCCGCGCGCGGGGTCGCCGGCCTCGACGGCGCGGTCTCCCTCCTCGATCAGCGCCGCGAAGCGCAGGATGTCCAGCTCGCTCTCGTCGGCCCGCAGCAGGTACCCCGGCGGGCGGGTGAGCAGCACGGCCGGCGCCTGACGGGGGCCGCGGTCCGGCTCGAGGAGCCGCCGCAGGTGCGAGACGTAGGCCTGCAGGGTGCCGGTGACCGTGGGCGGCGGCTCGTCGCCCCACAGGGTGGCCACGATGCGGTCGATCGGCACGGCCCGTCCGGCCTCGGCCAGGAGGAGCGTCAGGAGTGCCCGTGGCTTGGCCCCGCCCACGTCGAGGGGACGGCCGTCGGGACCCGTGACCTCGAGCGGGCCGAGGACGCGGTAACGCACGGGGCGGGATCCTCCCAGGCCGATGCCCGGAGCGGGAGAGATTTCTGGACGGGCCGGTCCACCAATCCGGGCGCAAGCCCGCTCCAAGTGCCCGCCAAGTGACCGGGGCGAGGGTTCCTGCCGTCCCCCGATCCCCGCCGTGAACCCCCCGAGGAAGCCCCCATGAGCCTCACCGAGGTCCCGCCCGCCCCTCCCGCCGTCGCCGGGCGGGGGTTCGCCGTGCCCGCCGCTGACGTGGACGACCTGCGCAGCCGCGTCCACGGCCCCGTCTACGCCGCCGGCGACGACGGACTGGCCGCCGAGATCCGCTCCTGGAACCTCGCCGTGCAGCACACCCCCGCGGTGGCCGTCGGGGCCACCTGTGCGGCCGACGTCGCCGCCGCCGTGTCGTGGGCGGTGGCGCACGGACTGCCGGTCGCCGTCCAGGCCACCGGGCACGGCCCGGTCCGCAACGCCGACGGCTCCCTGCTCGTCTCCACCCGCCGGATGCAGGGCGTCAGCATCGATCCCGAGCGCCGCACCGCCCGGGTGGAGGCCGGCGTCAAGTGGCAGCGCGTGCTCGAGGCCGCCGCGCCGCACGGTCTGACCGGGCTGTGCGGGTCCTCCTCCGACGTCGGCGTGGTCGGCTACACCCTCGGCGGCGGGCTGGGCTCGCTGGGCCGCCGGTACGGCTTCGCCGCCGACCACGTGCAGGCGGTGGAGATCGTCACCGCCGACGGTCTGCTCCGGCGGCTGTCCGCCGAGGAGGAGCCGGAGCTGTTCTGGGCCGTCCGCGGCGGCAAGGGCAACTTCGGCGTGGTGACGGCGATCGAGTTCTCGCTGTTCCCGGCGGGCTCGCTGTTCGCCGGCGGGATCTTCTTCGCCGCCGAGGACGCCGCCGCCGTACTGCACGCCTTCCGGACGTGGGCGCCCACCCTGCCCGAGGAGGTCAGCACCTCGGTGGCCGTCCTCCGGCTGCCCCCGCTGGAGGAGCTGCCGCCGCCGCTGCGCGGGCAGACCGTCGTCCACCTGCGCTACACCAGCTCCGGCGACCCGGCCGAGGGGGAGCGGCTGCTCGAGCCGATGAAGGCGGCCGGCCGGATCCTGCTCGGCTCGGTGGGGCCGCTGCTGCCGACCGAGATGGACGCCGTCCACATGGACCCGAAGGACCCGCTGCCCGCCTGGGAGAAGGGCATGCTGCTGGCCGAGCTCACCGAGGAGACCGTCGACGCGTTCCTCGCCGCGGCCGGCCCGCAGGTCGAGGTGCCGCTGTTCCTGGCCGAGATCCGGCAGATGGGCGGGGCGCTGGCCCGGCAGCCGCGGGTGCCGAACGCCGTCGCCGGCCGGGCGGGCGCCTGGTCGGTGATGCTGATCGGCCCGATGGTGCCCGAGCTGGCCGAGGTCCTGCCGTCGATCGGGCGGGGGGTGCTGGGCGCGCTGCGGCCCTGGGCGGCGCCGGGCGCGATGGTCAACTTCCTCGGCGACGTGTCCGGCCCCGACGAGGTCGCCGCCGCCTATCCGCCCGAGGTCGCCGAGCGGCTGCTCGCCGTCAAGCGCGCCGTCGACCCCGACGGCGTCTTCTCCTTCGGGTACGCCCTGGCCCCGCGCGCCTGAGGGAGATCCTCCGCGCGTCCTGGCCTCCCGCGCGGGAGGCCAG
>DATAAV010000327.1:0-1644 GCA_036259935.1 Geodermatophilus sp.
GGCCGGCTGCAGCTGATCGACCACGGGGCCACGCTGACCTTCCACCACAACTGGCCCGGTGCGGCCGCGGCGGTGACCCGCCCCTACGACGCGACGCAGCACGCGCTGGTCGAGTGCGCGCCCGACGTGCGGGCCGCCGACGCCGCCCTCGGCGCCCGGGTGACCCGGCCGCTGCTCGAGGAGGTGCTGCGCCAGGTGCCCGACGGCTGGCTGGAGGAGGCGGTACACGGGTGGCCCCGGCCAGGGCACCGCCCCGAGCCTGCGAGGGGTGGGGAGGCCGGGGTCCTTTCGGAGGTGCGCGCCCGCTACCTCGACCAGCTGCTGGCCCGGCTGGCCGCCCGCGACGCCTGGCTGCCGCCGCTGGTGGCCACCGCGGCGGCGGGCGGGTCGCGGCGCCGGGCCCCGCGGGGGGAGAACCGGCCGTCGTGGCTGGGCCCCCCGCCGCCGGAGGGGATGAGCCAGCGGTGAGCCGGGAGACCTTCGAGTACGCCGTGCTGCGCGTCGTGCCGCGGGTGGAGCGCGGGGAGTCGCTGAACGCCGGCGTCCTCGTCTACTGCCGCCAGCGCGACTACCTCGGCTCCCGGGTGCACCTGGACACCGACCGGCTGCGGGCCCTGGACCCCACCGCCGACCCCGAGGCGATCCGCAGCGCGCTGCAGGCCGCCGCCGACGTCTGTGCCGCGGACCCCGCATCGGGCGCCGCCGGGCGGGAGGCGCTCGGCTCGCGGTTCCGCTGGCTGACCGCGCCGCGCAGCACCGTCGTCCAGGCCGGGCCGGTGCACACCGGGTTCACCGACGACCCCGACGCCGAGGCCGACCGGCTGCTGCGGTTGCTCGTGCTGCCCGTCACCGGTTCCTGACCGTCCGTACCCCTCGGTAGCCCATCCGGGTGAACGGCCGGTGACGGGCTGCTTCACGAGAGCCACGCCCGCGCGTCATGCGGGCGTCGGTCCGCCGCACTAGCGTCCGGGCACCGACGTCTCCCAGAGCCGAGGACCCATGACGGAGATCTCCCACTCCCGCCGCCGTCTCTTCCTGCCCCTGCTCAACTCGGTCCGCCACGGCAGCCGCAGCCACACGACCTGCTACTACAAGTGCGGCAACGCCTGCGACGCGGCCGTGCCCAACCGGACCGACAACCCCACGTTCGAGTCCGTCGTGCAGACGGTCGTGAGCCGGCGCGCGTTGCTCAAGGCGGCCGGGGCCGGGGCGCTCGTGGTGGCCGCCAACCCGCTGTTCCCGGAGCCGGCGGCGGCCACGCCCGGACGGCGCGGGGCGGCCGGGGACGGCGCGCTCACCTTCGAGCCGGTCGAGCAGAACTTCCTCGACGAGCTGGTCATCCCGGCGGGCTACCGGTCGGCCGTCGTGCTCCGCTGGGGCGACCCGGTCGAGGAGGGCGCGCCGGAGTTCGACGTCGACGCCCAGACCGCGGCGGCGCAGGCCAAGCAGTTCGGCTACAACTGCGACTTCATCGGCTTCCTGCCGCTCGGCCGGGAGCGTGCCCTGCTCGTCGTGAACCACGAGTACACCAACGAGCAGCTCATGTTCTCCGGCGTCGCCGAGGAGGAGGGCCCGACCACCGACGAGCAGAAGCGCATCGCGATGATGGCCCACGGCATCTCCGTGGTGCAGATCCAGCGGCAG
>DATAAV010000328.1:0-10556 GCA_036259935.1 Geodermatophilus sp.
CGTAGCCCCGAAGGGATTCGAACCCTCGCTACCGCCGTGAGAGGGCGGCGTCCTGGGCCGCTAGACGACGGGGCCGTGCGGGTGGTGCAAGAGGAACCAGGCTTCCTCGCTGGGGTACCAGGACTCGAACCTAGACTAACGGAGCCAGAATCCGTCGGGCTGCCAATTACCCCATACCCCAAGGGTGGCGCGGCACCTCGCGGCGCCGGGAACGACCATACCTGACGTTCGGCGGCCGGGTCGGCAGCACCCCCGACACGGGTCAGCCGGACGGCCCGTGGCGGACCGGTGGGGGAAACGCCGGCCCGGGCGCCGGAACCGGCGGCGGGGGCGGCGGCGGGGGTCGCAGATCCTGCGCCGCGGTGACCGTCTCCGGGCGCCTGCGGCGGCTCGAGCGGGCCACGAGGGCGACGTAGGCGCCCATCACCAGCAGATCCAGGACCACGACGACCACACCCGTGCCGGCCGGCACCGCGTCGGTCGTCACGCCCTCCCCCAGCGCCCCGGCCAGCAGGAAGACCAGCACGTTGTTGACCGCGTGCAGGACGATCGCCGCCTCCAGCCCTCCGGTCAGCCACACCACGGCGGAGGCGGCCAGCCCGAATCCGAAGCGGTCGAGGAAGGTCCAGAAGTCCGGCGGGGCGTGCGCCGCCGAGAACAGCGCCGCGGTCAGCACACCGGCCACGACGGCGCCGGCCCTGGGCGCGCGCACCCATCCGGCGATCGCCTGGCTGAGGTAGCCGCGGAACACGTACTCCTCGGCGGCCGACTGCAGCGGTGTGGTGAACACCACGACGAGCACCAGCCAGCCGAAGGACGCCGTCGGCCCGCTCACGGGCGTGTCGTCGAACAGGAAGCCGAGCAGGACCGACAGCAGGATGCCCGCGCCCAGGGTGAGCAGCGCGAGCCGGGTGTAGGGCAGGAACAGCCGCCAGCGCAGCCGGGCCCGCACCGAGGAGGACCATCCCGGGCTCATCCCGTGCGCGACCACCCACGTCAGCCAGACGATCGGGATGGCGACGATCAGCGAGACGTTGGTCACCAGCAGGACGCCGGGGTCGACCAGGTCGAGCATCTGCAGGTCGGGGAAGGCGCCGGTGACGAAGGCGATCAGCACCACCACCGTCGCCGCCACGAGGTAGACGACGGCGAACAGCAGCAGCCCGAGCAGGGGGCGCCACCAGGCCCAGTCCCGGGACCGCATCACCCGCAGGTAGGGCACCGGGACGTCGTGCGGCGGCGTGCCCGGCGGCGGCGCCCACCGCATGCCCGGCGGCGGCGCCCACGGGGGCGGGCCGCCGGGCCAGGGCTGGGGCGGCCACGGCGGCCGGCCGGCGTTCCAGGTGTAGGAGCCCGGAGGCGTCGTGTGCGGCCCCGGGGGCATCGGCACCGGCCCCAGCGGCCACGGCACGGGCCCGGCCGTGTGGGTTCCGTGCGGTGTCCCGTGCGGCATGCCGGGGACGACCGGTGGCGCGGCGTAGGGGGCCGTCGGCGGAGGTCCCGTGTAGGGCTCGTCGTCGGCCGGCTCCCCCGGCACGCCGTTGCCGGGGAAGCCGTCGTCCGGACCGCCGGGAGCCCAGGGGCTCCAGCCGCCCGCCGGCTGCACCGGTCCGGTCATGCCTGCTCCGGTCACCCGGGGACGGCCGCCCGCGCCGCGGCCAGCCGGGCCAGCGTCCGCTCACGGCCGAGCAGCTCGATCGACTCGTACAGCGGCGGGGAGACGGTGCGCCCGCTGATCGCGACCCGCACCGGCCCGAAGGCCTGCCGCGGCTTGCGCCCCAGCCCGTCGACCAGCGCCGTCTTGAGCGCCGTCTCGATGTCGGCGGTGGTCCACTCCCCCAGCTCGCTCAGCGCGGCGCTCGCGGCGTCCAGGACCTCGGCGGCGTCCGGGCCGGCCAGCTGCTTGGCGGCCGCGGCCGGGTCCAGCTCGACCTCGTCGGTGAACAGGAAGCCGAGCAGGCCGACGGCGTCGGAGAGCACGATCATGCGCTCCTGCGCCATCGGCGCGATGGCCCGCAGCACGCGGTCCTGCTCGGGGGTGGGCGGGTCGGTGACCAGCCCGGCCCCGGCCAGGAACGGCACGACCCCCTCGACGAACTCGTCGACCGGCAGCACGCGCAGGTGGTGGGCGTTGATCGCCTCGGCCTTCTTCAGGTCGAAGCGGGCCGGGTTGGCGCTGACCCGGGTGACGTCGAAGGCCTCGACGAGCTCCTTCGTCGTGAACACGTCCCGGTCCTCGGCGATCGCCCAGCCGAGCAGGGCCAGGTAGTTGACCAGCCCGTCGGGCAGGAAGCCCCGCTCGCGGTAGACGTCGAAGTTGGACTGCGGATCCCGCTTGGACAGCTTCTTGGTTCCCTCGCCGGTGACCAGCGGCAGGTGCCCGAAGCGCGGAGTGCCGGAGGCCACCCCGATGTCGGTGAGCGCGGCGTAGAGGGCCAGCTGCCGCGGCGTGGAGGGCAGCAGGTCCTCGCCGCGGAGCACGTCGGTGATCTCCATGAGGGCGTCGTCGACCGGGTTGACGAACGGGTACAGCGGCACGCCGTTGCCGCGGACGAGCACGAAGTCGGGCACCGACCCGGCGGCGAAGCGGACCTCCCCGCGCACCAGGTCGGTCCAGGCGAGGTCCTCGTCGGGCATCCGCAGCCGCAGCACCGGCTGGCGGCCCTCGTCGCGGAAGGCGGCCTTCTGCGCCTCGGTGAGGTAGCGGTCGGCGTTGTCGTAGCCGAGCTTGGGGTCCTGCCCGGCGGCCAGCCGGCGGGCCTCGACCTCCTCGTTGGTGGAGAAGGACTCGTAGGCGTGCCCGGCCGCGAGCAGCTTCGCCGCGACCTCGCGGTAGATGTCGTGCCGCTCCGACTGCCGGTAGGGGCCGTGCGGGCCGCCGACCTCCGGGCCCTCGTCCCAGTCCAGGCCCAGCCAGCGCAGGCAGTCGACCAGGTGGCGGTAGGACTCCTCGGAGTCGCGGGCGGCGTCGGTGTCCTCGATGCGGAACACGAAGGCCCCGCCGGTGTGCCGGGCGTGCGCCCAGTTGAACAGCGCCGTGCGGACCAGGCCGACGTGCACCATCCCGGTCGGCGACGGGCAGAAGCGGGTGCGGACGGTCATCGCGCTCCCCCCGCCGTCGACACCTGGTCGGCGCCGGTGACCGGGTTGGCCAGCGTGCCCAGGGCCTCGATCGAGCACTCCACCCGCTGCCCGGGCCGGATCGGCCCGACGCCGGAGGGGGTGCCGGTCAGGACGACGTCGCCGGGCAGCAGGGTCATGACCTGCGAGATGTGGGAGATCAGCGTGGGGACGTCGAAGAGCAGCTGGCTGGTGCGGCCCTTCTGGCGCAGCTCCCCGTCGACGGTGCAGGTGATCTCCAGGTCGGCGGGGTCCTTGCCCAGGCCGGCCAGGTCGGTCTCGATCCACGGGCCCAGCGGGCAGAACGAGTCGAAGCCCTTGGCGCGGGTCCACTGCCCGTCGCTGCGCTGCATGTCCCGCTCGGTGACGTCGTTGCCGATCGTGTAACCGAAGACGCTCGACAGCGCCTGCTCGGGCGTCACGTGCCGGGCGCCGCGGGCGCCGATGACGACGGCCAGCTCGACCTCGTGGTGCACGTTGGTGCTGCCCGCCGGAATGCGGATGGCGTCGCCCGGGCCGATCACCGACGTCGAGGGCTTGAGGAACAGCAGCGGCTCCTTGGGCGCCTCGCCGGTCTTCATCTCCTCCACGTGGGCGGCGTAGTTCTTGCCCACGCAGACGACCTTGCTCGGCAGGATCGGCGAGAGCAGCCGGACGTCGGCCTGCGCGTAGCGCTGGCCGGTGAAGGAGATCGGGCCGAACGGGTGGCCCTCGATCTGGGCGACCTGGCCGTCGCCGTCGAGGACGCCGAAGGACATGCCCGAGGGCGAGGCGAAGCGGACGATGCGCACATCGCGAGGTTAGTCGCCGGCACGCCTGCGCCCCCGGGCCGGCCGAGGAGCGGGAACCGCCGCCGCGGGCCTACGGTGCCGCATGGCCTGCCGCTTCAGCGAGCTCGTCGTCGACAGCCGCGACCCCGAGGCGCTCGCCGCGTTCTGGTCGGCCGTGCTGGGCTACCGCGAGCTCTCGCGCGAGGAGGGCGCGATCGAGATCGGGCCCGGGGCCGGATTCGGCGGTCCGGCGCCCACGCTGGTGTTCGCCCCGGTGCCCGACCCCACCCCCGGCAAGGTCCGGCTGCACATCGACCTCAGCCCGACCGACCGCGACCAGGACGCCGAGCTCCGGCGGCTGATCGAGCTGGGCGCGGTCCCGGCCGACGTCGGGCAGACCGGGGAGGAAGGGTGGCACGTGCTCGCCGATCCCGAGGGCAACGCCTTCTGTCTGCTGCGCCGTCGACTCGAGCCGCTGTGATCCCCTGGAGATGAGGCCGCCCGGGCCTTTGCGCGGAGAAGGACGTGTCGGAGGTGTCTGACACGTCGCTCTCCGCGCAATCGTCGGGGGCCAGGCGCTCAGGCCGTCACCGCGTGCGGTAGCGGACGGCGTAGGTGAGCGCGTCGACCAGCGCGTGCCAGGAGGCCTCGACGACGTTGTCGTGCACGCCGACGGTGGTCCACTCCCCCACGCCGTCGGTGGTGTCGATCAGCACCCGCGTGGTGGCGCTGGTGCCGCCCTTCCACCCGAGGATGCGCACCTTGTAGTCGGCCAGCTGCACGTCGGCCAGCGACGGGTAGCGGCTCACCAGCGCCTGGCGCAGCGCGTTGTCCAGCGCGTTGACCGGGCCGTTGCCCTCGGCGGTGCTGATGATCCGCTCGCCGTCGACGTGCACCTTGACGGTGGCCTCGGTGACCACGCTGCCGGTCCGCGTGTGCTCGACGGAGGTCCTGTAGCTCTCCAGCTCGAACAGCGGTGCCGGGGCGTCGGGCAGCTGGGCGCGTAGCAGCAGCTCGAAGGAGGCGTCGGCGGCCTCGAAGGACCAGCCCTCGGCCTCGAGCACCTTGACCTGGTCGACGACGCGGCCGATGACGTCGGCGTGCCCGTCGAGGTCCACGCCGAGCTCGCGGCCCTTGAGCTCGACCGAGGCGCGGCCGGCCATCTCGGTGACCAGGATGCGCATGTCGTTGCCGACGACGGCCGGGTCGAGGTGGTTGTACAGCTCGGGGCTGACCTTGATCGCGCTGGCGTGCAGGCCGGCCTTGTGCGCGAACGCCGAGGCGCCGACGAAGGGCTGGTGCTCGTCGGGGGCGATGTTGGCCAGCTCGGCGATCGCGTGGCTGACCCGCTGCAGCTCCGGCAGGCACTCGGCCG
This sequence comes from Geodermatophilus sp., assembly GCA_036259935.1. Classification (GTDB taxonomy): domain Bacteria; phylum Actinomycetota; class Actinomycetes; order Mycobacteriales; family Geodermatophilaceae; genus Geodermatophilus. The sequence goes on from DATAAV010000328.1 coordinate 5,266, forward strand.
GCACCACCGGCAGGCCCATCTTGGTGACCAGGTTGGCGATCAGGGCGAAGGTGTCGGCGTTGCCGGCCCGCTCCCCGTAGCCGTTGGCCGTCCCCTGCACGTGGGTGACCCCGGCCTCGACGGCGGCGAGGCTGTTGGCGACCGCGCAGCCGGTGTCGTCCTGGCAGTGGATGCCGAGCTTGCCGTCCGCCCGGCGGCGGACGTCGGCCACCACCCGGCCCACGCCCATCGGCAGCATGCCGCCGTTGGTGTCGCACATGACGCCGACCTCGGCGCCGGCGGCGAACGCCGTCTCCAGGACCCGCACGCCGTAGTCCGGGTCGGCGGCGTACCCGTCGAAGAAGTGCTCGCAGTCGACGAAGACCCGCCGGCCGTGCCGCACGAAGTACGCCACCGTGTCGGCGACCATCGCCAGGTTCTCCTCCAGCGTCGTCCGCAGCGCCTGCCGGACGTGCCGGACGTCGGACTTGGCCACCAGGCACACCACCGGCGTCGCGGCGTCGAGCAGCGCCTGCACCTGCGGATCGTCCTCCACGCGGACGCCGGCCTTGCGGGTGGCGCCGAAGGCGACCAGCTGGGCGTGCCGCAGCTTCAGCTCCGTGCGGGCGCGGGCGAAGAACTCGGTGTCCTTGGGCAGCGCCCCCGGCCAACCGCCCTCGATGAAGCCCACGCCGATCTCGTCGAGCAGCCGGGCGACGGCCAGCTTGTCGGCCACGGAGTAGCTGACGCCCTCGCGCTGGGCGCCGTCGCGCAGCGTGGTGTCGAAGACGTGGAAGTCGCGGTCGGCGGACATGGGATCTCCCGGTGTGCTGGTCGGCAGACGACCCCGAACACGAAAAAGACCCCCCGGGTACGGGAGGTCTGCGCGCAGTCGGGGAGGTGACTGCGCGCTAGGCGATAATGATCGTGCCGGTGGGGTGCATCGCCTCCAGTAGACCACGCGCCCCGCCGTCCCCGGCACCGGGGACGGCGGGACGGCCCCGTCCGGAGGCTGGCCGCGAGCTTGTGAGCGGTGAGAGGGACGGGGTCCTCTTTCAGCCGCCGGCGAGCGCGGCGAGGCGGTCACCCACCTCCGCGGTGCGGATCTGCGCCTTCGGGTCGCGGGTGGACAGGTCGAAGGCGACCGCGGCGTTGACCTTCTTGGCCAGGTCGGCGCGGCCCAGGTGCTCCAGCAGCAGGCCCACCGAGAGGACGGTGGCCGTGGGGTCGGCGATCCCCTGGCCCGCGATGTCCGGCGCCGAGCCGTGCACCGGCTCGAACATGCTGGGGTTGGTGCCCGAGACGTCGAGGTTGCCGCTGGCGGCCATCCCGATGCCCCCGGTCACGGCGGCGGCCACGTCGGTGATGATGTCGCCGAAGAGGTTGTCGGTGACGATCACGTCGTAGCGGCTCGGGTCGGTGATGAAGAACATCGACGCGGCGTCGACGTGCTGGTAGGCGACGGTCACCTCGGGGAACTCCGCCGCCACCTCCTCCACGGTGCGCGACCACAGCGAGCCGGCGTGGGTGAGCACGTTGGTCTTGTGGATCAGTGTGAGGTGCTTGCGCGGCCGGGCGACCGCCCGCTCGAAGGCGTAGCGGACCACCCGCTCCACCCCGAAGGCGGTGTTGAGGCTGACCTCGGTGGCCACCTCGTGCGGGGTGTCCTTGCGCAGCACGCCGCCGTTGCCGACGTAGGGCCCCTCGGTGCCCTCGCGGATGCACAGCATGTCGATGGCGCCGGGATCGGCCAGCGGGCTCTGCACGCCGTCGAAGAGCTTGGCCGGGCGCAGGTTGACGTGGTGGTCGAGCTCGAAGCGCAGCCGCAGCAGCAGGCCGCGCTCGAGGATGCCGGCGGGCACGCTGGGGTCACCGACGGCGCCCAGCAGGATCGCGTCGTGCTGCCGGAGCTCGTCGAGGACCGTGTCGGGCAGCAGCTCGCCGGTGCGCTGCCACCGCGCGGCACCGAGGTCGTAGGGGGTGCTCTCGATGTCGGGAGCGACCTCCCTGAGGACCTTGAGCCCTTCGGCCACCACCTCGGGGCCGATGCCGTCTCCAGGGATCACTGCCAGGCGCATGGGGACCGACCCTAGGTCAGACCGGGTTGAGATCCGCCGCGCGGGCCTCCCGCGCGCCGATCCGGCCGGCGATGTCCTCGAGCAGGTCGGTGGGCACCGGGCTGTCGACGGTGACCGCCATGAGCGCCTCCCCGCCGCGCGTGGTGCGGCTGACCTGCGCCCCGGCGATGTTGATGGCGGCCTCGCCGAGGGCGGCGCCGATGGTCCCGACCACGCCGGGCCGGTCGGTGTAGACGAAGAAGAGCAGGTAGCCCGACAGGTCGAGGTCCATGTCGAAGCCGTTGATCTCGGTCAGCTTGGGCACCTGGTGCTTGCCGAACAGCGTGCCGGACACGGTGACCGTGGTCCCGTCGGCCATCGCGCCCCGGACGCTGACCAGGTTTCGGTAGTCCGGGCTCTCGACGTCGCTGCTGAGGGCCACCTCGAGGCCGCGCTGCTCGGCGAACAGCGGTGCGTTGACGTAGGTCACCTGCTCCTCGACGACGTCGGAGAAGACGCCCTTGAGCACGGCCAGCTGCACCACCGAGACGTCGAACTCGGCGATCTTGCCGCGCACGTCGACGTCCACCCGCTGGGCCAGCCCGCCGGCCACGGCGGTGAAGACCCGTCCGAGCCTCTCGGCCAGCGGCAGCCCCGGCCGCACGTCCTCGGCGACGACCCCGCCGGCCTGCACGTTGACCGCGTCGGGCACGAACTCGCCCTGCAGCGCCAAGCGCACCGAGTGGGCCACGGCGGTGCCGGCCTTGTCCTGCGCCTCGACCGTGGAGGCGCCCAGGTGCGGGGTGACCACGGTGTTGGGCAACTTGAACAGCGGGCTGTCGGTGCAGGGCTCCTGGGTGAACACGTCGATGCCCGCGGCCCCCACCTGCCCGGAACGCAGGGCTTCGGCGAGGGCCTCCTCGTCGACCAGGCCGCCGCGGGCGGCGTTGACCATGATCACCCCGGGCTTGGTCATGGCCAGCTCCTCGGCGCCGATCAGGCCGACCGTCTCCGGGGTCTTGGGCAGGTGGATGGTGATGAAGTCCGCCTCCCGCAGCAGCTCGTCCAGCGGGACCAGGCGGACGCCGAGCTGGGCGGCCCGGGCCGGCTGGATGTAGGGGTCGTAGGCGATGAGGTCGACCCCGAAAGCGGCCAGCCGCTGGGCGACCAGGACGCCGATGCGGCCCAGGCCGATGACGCCGACGGTCTTCTCGGTGACCTCCACGCCGGTGAACTTCGACCGCTTCCAGGCCCCCTCGCGCAGCGAGGCGTCGGCGGCCGGGATGTGCCGGGCGGCGGCGAGCAGCAGCGCCACGGCGTGCTCGGCGGCGCTGACGATGTTGGAGGTGGGGGCGTTGACCACCATGACGCCCCGCTCGGTGGCGGCGGCGACGTCGACGTTGTCCAGCCCGATGCCGGCCCGGGCGACCACCTTGAGGTTGGGTGCGGCGGCCAGTGCCTCGGCGTCGATCTGCGTGGCACTGCGGATCATCACCGCCGCCGCGTCGGCGAGGGCCGGCAGCAGCGCGGCGCGGTCGGCACCGTCGACGTGACGGATCTCGACCTCGTCCCCCAGGACCTTGAGCACGCTGGGTGCGAGTTCTTCGGCGATCAGGACGACGGGCGGGGTCGTGGTCACGGGCCAACAGCCTAGGAGCGCGCCGCCGACCGGACCCGGCCAGCCCCTCGTCCAACCGGTGTCGATTGTGTTGCGACACCCCCGCCAACGGGTGGGAGTGCTTGCCCGGGTGTGTCGAGCCGCTCCATATTGGCCGCTCAGAGTCGGCAACGCCGGCGCCGACGGAGGAGATCATGAGCACCCACGACCACGAGCAGGGCTCCGGCGCGGACCCGCAGTACGGCCAGCCCCAGTCGCCCCCGGGCCAGCAGTACGGGCAGCCGCCCCAGTACGGCCAGCCCCAGTACGGCCAGCCCCAGTACGGGCAGTCGGGCCCGTACGGCCAGCAGTCCGGTCAGCCGGCACCCTACGGCCAGGCCGGCTACCCGCAGCAGTACGGCCAGCAGTACCCGCAGCAGGCCGGCTACGGCCAGTACGGGCAGTCGGCCGTGCCCGCCCGCCCGGGCGGGGTCGTCACCGCGGCGGTGCTCGGCTTCGTGTTCGGGGCGCTCGGCGTGATCGTGACCATCGGGATGCTCGCCGCGGGTGCGCTCTTCAGCGGCGCCTCCGGCGACGTGGATTCGGCGATCCCCGGCTTCGGCGGCGTGGCCGGCGCCTTCGGCGGCGCGTTCCTCGTCATCGGCCTGCTCGCCCTCATCTGGACCGTGGTGATGTTCTGGGGTTCGGCGTGGGCGCTGACCGGCCGCAGCCGGGTGCTGCTGCTGGTGGGCGGCTCGATCGCGCTGGTCTTCACCGCGATCACCTTCTTCGGCAGCCTCGCCGACGCCCAGAACAGCGGCGCCGGCGGCATCCTGTTCGGCCTGCTGTTCTTCCTGGCCGCGCTCGCGATCGTCGTGCTGCTGTCCATGAAGCCGGCGGCCGCCTTCTTCGCCGCCCACCGCGCCCGCCGGGGCCGCTGACCGGCTCGTCAGGCGCGGGGACGCGACGACCCCCACGACCGCCTGCCAGCCCCTACACTCCGCCGCCGTCCGCGAGCGCGCGGTGACCACCCGTCAGGAGGAAGCTGCCCCATGTCCAGCCCCACCCCCGGTTCCGATCCGAACCACGTGCAGGGGGGTGCTCCGCAGGGTCAGCCCGGCTGGGGTGCGCCCCAGCAGCCCGGCCAGCCCTACGGCGGCCCGGCGCCCTCGTACCCCACCCCTCCGGCCGGGTTCGGCGGGGCTCCGGAGAAGCGCCCGGCCCAGGTCACCGCTGCCGCGGTCATCGGCATCGTCATCGGCGGCCTCGGTGTCCTCGGCGGCCTTCTGACCCTCACCGGCCTCGGAGTCGTGTTCGCCTTCGACGCGTTCCTGGGCCTGCTCCTCCTCCTGTCGCTGGCGGCAGCCGTCGTCGTGCTGGTGGGCGGTATCCAGGCCATCCGCGGGCAGTCCCCCAAGCTGCTCGTCCTCGGCTGCTACGCGTCCATCGCCGTCTCCCTGCTGGCGCTGATCTGGTCGATCGCCAGCGGATGGGGCTTCAATGCCACGTCGCTGTTCAGCTTCATCCTGCCGATCGCGATCGTGGCTCTGCTCCGCCAGCCCCAGTCGAAGCAGTACTTCGCCGCGCGGGGCCAGTCGTACTGACCGCCGCACGCGAATCGGCCCCCGCTGCCTCGGGCAGCGGGGGCCTTTTCGTGC
>DATAAV010000329.1:0-15363 GCA_036259935.1 Geodermatophilus sp.
CCTCCCATGACCGGGTCGATGGACGCGACGGCCGCGATGACGTCGGCGATCATGCCGCCCTCGCTCATCGCCGCCGTGGCCTGCAGGTTCACGAAGCTGGGGTCGCGCACGTGGACCCGCCACGGCCGGGTGCCGCCGTCGCTCACGACGTGGTAGCCCAGCTCCCCGCGCGGGGACTCGATCGGCACGTACACCTGACCGGCCGGCACCCGGAAACCCTCGGTGACCAGCTTGAAGTGGTGGATCAGGGCCTCCATCGACTGGCCCATGATGTGCCGCACGTAGTCCAGGGAGTTGCCCAGGCCGTCGGGCCCCAGCGAGAGCTGCGCCGGCCAGGCGATCTTGCGGTCCTCGACCATGACCGGGCCCGGCTCGAGCCGGTCGAGCGCCTGCTCGACGATCTTCAGCGACTCGTTGATCTCGGCCATGCGGACCAGGTAGCGGCCCCAGGCGTCGGAGGTGTCGGCGGTGGGGACCTCGAAGTCGTAGGTCTCGTAGCCGAGGTAGGGCTCCACCTTGCGCAGGTCCCACGGCAGGCCGGCGGCGCGCAGGATCGGGCCGGTGACGCCGAGGGCGACGCAGCCGGTGACGTCGAGGTAGCCGACGTCCTTGAGCCGGCGCTGCCAGATCGGCTGGCCGGTGAGCATCTTGTGGAAGTCGGTCACCCGGGCCGGCATGACGCCGAGGAACTCCCGGATGGACTCGACCGCACCCTCGGGGAGGTCCTGGGCCAGGCCGCCGGGGCGGATGTAGGCGTGGTTCATCCGCAGCCCGGTGATCTCCTCGAGCAGGTCGAGGACCAGTTCCCGCTCCCGGAAGCCGTTGGTCATCCCGGTGAGCGCGCCCATCTCCATGCCGAAGGTGGCCAGCGCGACCAGGTGCGAGGCGATCCGGTTGAGCTCCATGACCAGCACCCGGATCGTCCGTGCGCGCTGCGGCACCTCGATGCCGAGCAGCTTCTCGACCGCCATGCAGTAGCCGGCCTCGTTGAACAGCGGGGCCAGGTAGTCCATCCGCGTCACGAAGGTCGTGCCCTGCGTCCAGGTGCGGTACTCGGTGTTCTTCTCGATCCCGGTGTGCAGGTAGCCGATGACGACCCGGGCCTTGGTGACCGTCTCGCCCTCGAGGTCGAGGACGAGCCGCAGCACGCCGTGCGTGGACGGGTGCTGCGGGCCCATGTTGACGACGAGCCGCTCCTCGCCGTAGGCCTCGGTGCCGAGCGTCTGGTCCCAGTCGCCGCCGGTGACGGTGTAGACGCGGCCCTCGGTGGTCTCCCGCGAGCCGGCGTACGGGTCCCGGGGGTTGTACGTGGTGGTCATCGGGTGCCCCTCACCGGTAGCTCCGCCGGGTGTCCGCGGCGACGTGACCACCGGTCCGACTTCAGGTCCCGGCTCATCGGTAACTCCGTCGTGTGTCGGGCGGAGGAATCGTGGCGTCGTGGTACTCGACCGGGACCCCGCCGAGCGGGTAGTCCTTGCGCTGGGGGTAGCCGTCCCAGTCGTCGGGCATGAGGATCCGGGTGAGCGCCGGGTGGCCGTCGAAGACGACGCCGAACATGTCCCAGGTCTCCCGCTCGTGCCAGTCCGCCGTCGGGTAGATGCCGCTCACGGAGGGGACGTGCGGGTCCTCGGTGGGAACCGCCACCTCGAGCCGGATCCGGCGCCGGTAGGTCATCGAGGTGAGGTGGTAGACGACGTGCAGCCGCGGCCGTTCCGGGGTGGCGGCCGGGCCGCCGCTGTCCAGGTAGTCGACGCCGGAGACGCTGCTGCACAGCTCGAAGCGCAGCGCCTCGTCGTCGCGCAGCGCCGAGACCAGGGTGAGCAGGTGCTCGCGGGCGACGAAGTAGGTGATCTCGCCCCGGTCGACCAGCACCCGCTGCACCGCGGCGGCGTAGGTGGCCTCGCCGACCGCCTCGATGAGCGCGTCGGTGACCTCGTCGAAGTACCCGCCGTAGGGCCGCTCGGTGGAGTGCAGCGCGACCGCGCCGCCGGGCTCGACGCGGACCAGGCCGCCGAACCCGGAGGTGTCACCGCTGCCGGTGACCCCGAAGGCGCCCCTCCGGAAGCCGCCGGCCGGGGTGCCGCCGATGCCCTGCCGGCCGCCGTCCGGGCCGGGGACGGGAAATCCGCCGTCGTTGCTCATCGGGACTCCTCCGGCAGCAGGACGGCGTGGCCGCCGCGCTGCTCGATCGCGAACTGGCCGGTGCGCCCCTCGGCCGCCGCCCGCTCGTAGGCCTCCCGCGCGGCCTTGTTGACGCGGACGGTGGAGGGCATCTCGATCAGCGGGTCCTGGACGGCGCCCTCGGCGCGGGCGCGGGCCAGCTCCTTCTCCCGCTTCGGCCCCAGCGGCTCGTTCATGATCTTGTGGTGGAGCTTGAGGATGGCGTCCATCAGCATCTCCGGCCGCGGCGGGCAGCCGGGCAGGTACATGTCGACCGGGACGATGTGGTCGACGCCCTGCACGATCGCGTAGTTGTTGAACATGCCGCCGGAGCTGGCGCACACGCCCATGGCCAGCACCCAGCGGGGTTCGGGCATCTGGTCGTAGATCTGCCGCAGGACCGGTGCCATCTTCTGGCTCACCCGGCCGGCGACGATCATCAGGTCGGCCTGGCGCGGGGAGGCGCGGAAGACCTCCATGCCGAACCGGGCCAGGTCGTAGCGCCCGGCGCCGGTGGCCATCATCTCGATGGCGCAGCAAGCCAGGCCGAACGTGGCCGGCCACAGCGAGGACTTGCGCGTCCAGTTGACCAGCTTCTCCACGGTGGTCAGCAGGACCCCGCCGGGCAGCTTCTCCTCGAGACCCATCGTTCGCCTCTCGTCAGTCCCAGTCGAGCCCGCCGCGACGCCACACGTAGGCGTAGGCGATGAACACCGTGCCGATGAACACGACCATCTCGACCAGCCCGAAGACGCCGAGCGCGTCGTTGGCGACCGCCCACGGGTACAGGAAGATGATCTCGATGTCGAAGACGATGAAGAGCATCGCCGTCAGGTAGTACTTGACCGGGAAGCGGCCGCCGGTCAGCGGCTGGTCGACCGGTTCGATCCCGCACTCGTAGGCGTCGAACTTGGCGCGGTTGTACCGGCGCGGCCCCAGGAACGGCGCCACCGCGACCGAGAACAGCGCGAAGGCCGCGGCCAGCGCGAACAGGCCGACGATCGGGACATAGGTCGAGAGCATCAGCGGCACCCTACGGTGGCAGAGATCACGTTCCGGTCAGCGCACATGCCAGCACGGTGCGTGTCGGGTTCACGTCGCAATGGAATGCATCCCACCTCAGACCGCCGGGGTCATCCGGGTCAGCAGGGCGACGGCGCGATCGAAGCGGTCGCCGTCGCGGCCGTCCCCGAGGTTGCCCATCAACCGCAGCGCGGCGTCGACCAGCGCGGGGCGCTTGAGCCCGTGGGCGGTGGCGAAGCGGACCAGCGCCGGCCGGGCGAGCAGGGCCAGGAAGCCCAGGCCGAGCCGGTGGTGGCGGCCGTACTCCTCGCGCAGCCGAGCGGGGTAGCGGCGCAACACCCGCTCGCGGGCCGGCCCCTCCGGGCGGTCGAGCGCCGCGGTGGCGGTCTCCGCGGCCATCCGGCCGGTCTCCAGCGCGTAGCTGATCCCCTCGCCGTTGAACGGGTTCACCGCGCCGGCGGCGTCCCCGGCCAGCAGCAGGCCGCGGGTGTAGGCCGGGCCCCGGTGCAACGCCATCGGCAGCCCCGCACCGCGCAGCGGGGTGACCGCGTGCGCCTCGCCGACCCGGTCCTCCGGCGGGAACGTGGCCAGCCAGTCGCGCAGCACCGTCCGGGTGTCGGTGTCCCCGGCGCGGCGGGTGTCGAGCAGGCCGAAGCCGACGTTCGCCGTCCCGTCGCCCATGCCGAAGATCCACCCGTAGCCGGGCATCGACGCGGCGCTGGGCCCGCTCGGCGTCAGGTCGAAGGAGATGTCGAGGTAGTCGTCGGAGGCGCGCGGGCTGCGCACGTAGCGGCGCACGGCGACGCCGAGCGGCCGGTCCGCCCGCCGCAGCAGGCCCAGCGACTTGGCCAGCCGCCCGGACAGGCCCTCCGCCGAGATCACCAGGGGGGCGTGCCAGTCGACCGGTTCCCGCTCCGGTCCGACCAGCGAGCGCACCCCGGCGACGCGGCCGGCGTCGTCGAGCAGCGGACCGGTCACGGTGACCTCGCAGACCAGCCGGGCACCGGCCGCCTCGGCGTGCGCGGCCAGCCGGGCGTCGAGATCGCGGCGGTGGCGGACCAGGCTGTACGCCGGCCACGTGGCCAGTCGGGGCCAGTCCACCTCGGCGACCTGCCCGCCGCCGGTCACCCGCAGCCCGCGGTGCCGCACCCAGCCGTCGGTGTCGACGCCCATGTCGGCCAGCGCCTTGACCCCCCGAGGAGTCAGGCCGTCGCCGCACACCTTCTCGCGGGGGAAGCGCGCCTTCTCCAACAGGACGACGTCGCGGCCGCTGCGGGCCAGGTGCCAGGCCGCCGCCGAGCCCGCCGGGCCGGCGCCCACGACCAGCACGTCGGCGCGCCGATCCACGGCGGCCACCCCGGCGGGGGCGGCCGCCCCCGGGGACGGTGCCGTCGGACTCGGCACTGCGCGAAACCTCCGCTGGACTCGGCGAGCTTGTGAACTTCTTCACAAAGTGGTCGCCCCGAGTCTATGCCTCGCTGTGGCCCAGCCGACAAGGGTTCTTCGGAACGAGACCGTCATAAACAGCGCCGGACGGACCGACGTGGTCCGGGCGAGGTGGTTTTCGCTGACGGGTCAGCGCGCGGGCGCCGCCAGCCAGCGGCGCAGCCAGGCCACCGACAGCTCGACCACCCGGTCGAGCGCGCCCGGCTCGGGGAACAGGTGTGTGGCGCCCGGCACCACCGAGATCTCCCACTCCGCGGCGGTGAGCCGCTCAGCTGCCTGCCGGTTGAGCTCCAGCACGTCGGTGTCGGCTCCGCCCACGACCAGGAGCGTGGGTGCACGGACCCGGCCCAGCGCCTCCCCGGCCAGGTCCGGCCGGCCGCCGCGGGAGAGGACGGCGCGCACGCTGTCGGGGCGGTCGGCTGCGGTGACCAGCGCGGCCGCCGCGCCGGTGCTCGCGCCGAAGGTGGCGACGGGCAGGCCCGTCAGCTCCTCCCGGGATCCGACCCAATCGACGGCTCCGGTCAGCCGGCGGGCCAGGAGCGGGATGGCGAAGCGCAGCCTGCCGGTGTGGACGTCGATCTCCTCCTCGGCGGCGGTCAGCAGGTCCATGAGGAAGGTCGCGAAGCCGGCCCGGACGAAGGCCTCGGCGACGTACCGGTTGCGCGGGCTGTGCCGGCTGCTGCCGCTGCCGTGGGCGAAGACGACGACTCCCGCGGCGCCGGCCGGGACGACGAGGTCGGCCTCGAGGCGGGCCTCCGCCAGCGGGATCCCGACGCTCTCCCGCACCCCGCCCGGGGGCTCCTCAGCCGGCATCGGAGGCTCCCGCGCTGCCGGCCGACGCCGGGCGGGCGCCGGTGAGGGCGGCGCGCACCTCGTCGTCGGTGGTGGGACGGAAGTTGCGGTAGCCCTGACCGACCGCGGCGAAGTCCGGCGGGGCCCAGAGGCAGACGACCTCGTCGACGCCGGCGGCCACCGTCCGGCAGGCGGTCGGGGAGCCCACCGGGACGGCGACGGTGATGCGCGCCGGCTGCCGGCGGCGCAGGGCGGCGATCGCGGCCCGCATGGTGGCGCCGGTGGCCAGCCCGTCGTCGACGACGACGACGTGCCGGCCCTCGAGCGGCACCGGGGGCCGGCCGTCGCGGTAGGCCTCGGCACGGCGGCGCAGCTCGGCGACCTCCTGCGCGCGCGCCGCCTCGAAGGTCTCGTCGTCCACGCCGGCGGTGATGAGCACGTTCTCCTGGCGCACGGTCTCGATCTCGTCCCCGACCGCGGCGATCGCGCCCATCGCCAGCTCGGGCTGGATGGGCAGGCCCACCTTGCGGACCAGGAGGACGTCGAGCAGTCCACCCAGCGCGGCGGCGACCTCGGCGGCCACCACGACCCCGCCGCGTGGCAGGCCGAGCACGACCACCTCCTCCTCGGGCGAGACCACCCCGTCACGCAGCAGCCGCGCCGCGAGCGCCCGGCCCGCGTCGACCCGATCGGCGAACGGTCTGCCGCCCATCGTCAGCTCCCCTCGCTCCCGCGCCGGCGGCCCGGCCGTGGGCGTGCGGCGCGACGGTCGTCCGCTGTGCATGTGCCTACCCAGCTCGCCCGGGGACGCATCGCTCCGGACGTGCGGGGTACGGGAGATCCACTCCACGAAGACGTGGGCGGTGACGCCGTCCCGGCGCCGCCGCAGCCCCTTCCGCGAGGAAGTGGACCGACCACGACAGGGATGGAGGGATGTAGTGAAGGCACACGAGATCACATCCGCAGTACGCCAGTCCGCGGGCATCGACACCCCCGAGCACGCCGAGGCGGCCGTGCGCGCCGCCCTCACGGTGCTCGGCCGGCGCCTGTCGACCGAGGCCTTCGACCTGGCCGCCCAGCTGCCGCCGGAGTTCGCCGAGTGCCTGAGATCCGGCGGAACCGCCGAGCGCTTCGACCTGGCGGAGTTCTACCGGCGGGTGGCTGCCGAGGAGGGCCACGGCTGCACGCCGGAGGAGGCACGCCGGCACGCCCGGGCGGTGACCGCGGCCCTGCGGGAGGCCGTCGGCGCCGAGTACCGGCACCTGCTGGACCAGCTGCCGGGCGACTACGCCGACCTGATGCACGTGGAGAACGTCCAGCACTGAGGGTCGGCGTCGACGGCGCCGGGCCCGCCGGCGGGCGTCCGGGCTCGGGCGCCCGCCGGGCGGGGCCTCCGTCAGCGGACCTGCGGCGTCGGGGGCGGCGCCGGTGGCGGCACGGTCGGATCGGTGGGACCCGGTTGCGGCACGGGGGCAGGGGACGGCGGCACGACCGGGTCGATCGGTGACGGGGACGGCCCGGGCGGCTCGGGCTTCGGTGTCGGTGGTGACGTCATGATCAAACGCTAGTCCGCCGGACGGCGCACGGAAGCCCCTCGCGACCGGGTACGGAGACCGCGGTCGCAAGCACGCCGGGCCCTCCTCGGGTGGGCTCCGGCACGGGGCCCCCGCCCTTCGGCACGGCGGCCGACACGAACGGGTCAGGCAAGTCTTACGGCTTGCAGGCCCGGTGGAGCGCGACGATGCCGCCGGTGAGGTTCCGCCAGCCGACGTCCGCCCACCCGGCGGCCTGCAGCCGGGCGGCCAGCGCCGGCTGGTCGGGCCAGGCCCGGATCGACTCGGCCAGGTAGACGTAGGCGTCGGGGTTGCTGCTCACCGCCCGGGCGATCCGCGGCAGCGCCCGCATCAGGTACTCGGTGTAGACCGTCCGGAACGGCGCCCAGGTGGGGCTGGAGAACTCGCAGACCACGAGCGTCCCGCCCGGCCGGGTCACCCGGTGGAACTCCCGCAGCGCCGCGTCGGGATCGGCCACGTTGCGCAGGCCGAAGGAGATGACCACGCCGTCGACGCTCTCGTCGGCCAGCGGGAGGGCCATCGCGTCACCGGCCACCTTCGGCACCCGGCGGGCGGCACCGGCGCGCAGCATCCCCTGGGAGAAGTCGCAGGCGATCGCCGTCACTCCGCCGGCGGCGAGCTCCACCGTGGAGACCGCCGTCCCGGCCGCGACGTCGAGCACCGTCTGCCCCGGGCGGGCGCCCAGGGCCTCGCGGGTGGCCCGGCGCCACGAGGCGTCCAGGCCGCCGGAGAGCACGGTGTTGGTGAGGTCGTAGCGGCGGGCGACCCGGTCGAACATCGCGGCGACCTCGGCGGGCTGCTTGTCCAGGCCGGCCCGCAGCCCGGTGGTGTGTGCGTCCTCTCGCCGGTCTCCCACGGCGGCGACGCTACCCGGCTGCCTACGCTGGGGCCGTGACCGAGCGTGCGAGGTCACGTGGAGACACAGCACCGCCGGGCACGGGCCCGACGGGCTGGGGGTACCGCCCGCTTGCGGGGGACAGCGAGGAGGGTCCGTGACCGCGGCTGCCGTGACCTCCCCGCTCGCGGCCGCACCCGTCGTCACCACCGTCCGCTGCCCCGACGTCCCCGGCCTGCTCGACCTGCTGCCCCGTACCGGGCAGCTGTCCTGGGTGCGCCGCGGCGAGGGCCTGGTCGGCTGGGGGGAGGCCGCGCGGCTGGAGGTCTCCGAGCCCGGCGCGCTCGCCGAGGCCGCCGGGTGGTGGGCCGAGCACAGCGCCGGTCTCGACGTCGACGACCCGCTGGCCGTGCCCGGCTCCGGTCCGGTCCTGTTCGCCAGCATCGCGTTCGACCCGGACGCCGGGACGTCGGTGTTCGTCGTCCCCGAGGTGGTCGTCGGGCGGCGGGACGGCGTCGCGTGGGTCACCACGACCGGCGACGTCGACGCCGCCGAGGTCCTGGCCGCGGCGGACACCCCGGCCCCGGCTCCGCTGGGCCGGCTGCGCTACGCCGACGGCGCCCTGGACCCGGCCTCCTGGTGCACCGCGGTCGAGGCGGCCGTGGCCCGGATCGGCGCCGGCGACCTGGCCAAGGTGGTGCTCGCCCGCGACCTCCTGGTCAGCGCCGACGCCCCGCTCGATCCCCGCTACCTGCTGGCCCGGCTGGCCGACCGGTTCCCCGACTGCTGGACGTTCGCCGTAGACGGCCTGCTCGGCGCCACCCCCGAACTGCTGCTGCGCCGGACCGGCCGGGAGCTCTCGGCCCGCGTGCTGGCCGGCACCGCGCCCCGCGGCGCGGGCGCCGACGACGACCGGCTGGCCGCCGCGCTGCTGGGCTCGGCCAAGGACCGCGCCGAGCACGCGCTGGCCGTCGACTCCCTGGTGCGGGCCCTGGAGCCCTACTGCACCATCCTCTCCGCCCCCGCGGAGCCCGAGTTGCTCACCCTGGCCAACGTCCGCCACCTGGCCACCGACGTCACCGGCATCCAGCGGCGCAGCGGCGCCCGCGGCGGGGCGGGACTGCTGGAGCTGGTCGGCGCCGTGCATCCCACGGCCGCCGTGTGCGGCACGCCGACCGAGGCGGCCGCCGCGCTCATCGGCGAGCTGGAGGGGATGGACCGGGGCCGCTACGCCGGGCCGGTCGGCTGGCTCGACGCCCGTGGGGACGGCGAGTTCGGCCTGGCCCTGCGCTGCGCCCAGCTCTGCGCCGACGACCCCGCCTCGGCCCGGCTGTTCGCCGGCTGCGGCATCGTCGCCGGCTCCGACCCCGTCGCCGAGCTGGCCGAGACCCAGGCGAAGTTCGCCGCCTTCCAGGCCGCGCTGGAGAGCTGACTCAGCCGAGCGCCTCCGCCGCGGCTCCGCGCAGCGCCCGCGCCAGCGCCGCCTCCGCCCGCTGGTCGGTGCGGACGACGACCACCCGGGGCCCGCCGGCGGCCAGCGCCGCCGGAAGGGCCGCCGCGGAGTCCACCGCGGTCGCGGCCCATCCCATTGCTTCCGCCACGGCGACGAGGTCGCGGCCGTGCGGGGTGCCGAACACCCGCCGGTAGCCCGCGGCGTACTGCTCACGCCCCGGCTCCAGCTGGGCGAAGATCCCGCCGCCGTCGTTGTCGGGAACGACCACGGTCAGGTCCGGCCGCGGCTCGCCGTCGCCGATCAGCAGGCCCTGCAGGTCGTGCAGGAACGTGAGGTCCCCCATGAGCGCGACCGCCGGGCCTCCGTGGACCGCCGCCGCGCCGACGGCGGTGGAGACCGTGCCGTCGATGCCGGCGACCCCGCGGTTGGCCAGCACGGTCAGCCCGCCCCGGGGCACGGCCAGCCGGTCGACGTCGCGCACCGGCGTGGAGGAGCCGAGCACCAGCAGCACCCCGTCGGGCAGCCCGGCGACGAGGTCCCGGGCCAGCCGGCCGGCCGGCAGCGCCTCCGCCGCGTCGAGCAGCCCGTCGACCGCGGCGCCCACCCGGGCCGCGGCGTCCTGCCAGGCCGCCCGCCAGGCCGGATCGGCCGGAGCACCGGCCGGGGGCAGGCCCCCCACGTGCGCCGTCGAGCGGCCGGCATCGGGCCAGCGGGGCGTCGCGGCCACCGTCTCCACCCGGACGGCGGGATCGGCGAGCAGCGCCGACACCGGGCGGGACAGCGTCGGGCGCCCGACCACCAGCACCCGCTCGGGCCGGTGCGCGGCGAGCCAGTCCCGCACGCCGAGCAGCAGGGCGCCGGCCCGCAGCGAGACGTCCCAGGCTCCGCTGCTGGGCTCGGCCACCACGGGCCACCCCTGCGCCCGCGCGAGCGCGGCTGCGGTACGCCCCAGCGGCGGCGGCGCGTCCCCGACGACGACGAGCGTCCGGGCGGGCCCGGCACCGACCGACGGCGCGGTCGGCGGGGCGCAGGCCTGCGTCCACGGGGCGCCGTCGGGCCGGCCGGCCCACGGCCCGGTCGGGGACGGGGCCGCGACGTCGTCGGGCAGCAGCGGTTCACGGAACGGCAGATTCAGGTGCACCGGCCCCGGATCCCCGGACAGGACGCCCCGGGCCACCAGCAGCGCCTTGGCCACCAGCGAGCGCCAGTAGCGGTTCTGCTCCGCCTCCCGCCCCGCCTCGGGCACCCCGACGTCGACCGCGGCGCGCACCGCCGCGCCGTAGAGGCCGGGCTGCTCGATCGTCTGGTTGGCGCCGGTGGCCCGCAGCTCGGGCGGCCGGTCGGCGGTCAGCGCGAGCAGCGGCACCCCGCTCGCGTCGGCCTCCAGCACGGCCGCGTGCAGGTGCGCCGCCGCCGTGCCCGAGGTGGTCAGCACCGGCACCGGCCGGCCCGACGCCTTGGCCAGGCCGAGGGCCAGGAAGGCCGCCGTCCGCTCGTCGATGCGCACGTGCAGGCGCAGCCGGCCGGCCCGCTCGGCCTCGAACAGCGCCAGCGCGACCGGCGCCGACCGGGAGCCGGGCGCGAGGACGGCGTCGGTGACGCCGCCGCGGAGCAGTTCGTCGACCAGCACCCGGGCGAGGGCGGTGGAGGGGTTCATGCCGCGCGCACCGCCCTCAGGCGCTTCCGCCAGCGCGCCTCGGTGGCGGGGTCGGCGGTCACGGCGTCGAGGCGGTCCGGTGACGGGCGGGTCACCGGCAGGGCGCCGTCGACCGGCAGCAGCGGGGTGCTCGTGACGTCGGCGGTGAACAGGGCGACCGTGGCCAGCCCGCAGGCGAAGGGCAGCTCGGGCAGCGCGGCCGCGAGCGCCACCCCAGCGGCGATCCCCACCGACGACTCCAGCGCCGAGGAGACCACACAGGGCAGCCCGTGCGCCTCGGCCACCTCGAGGGCCGCCCGCACGCCGCCGAGCGGCTGGACCTTGAGGACGACGACGTCGCAGGCCTCGCGCAGGTCGACCCGCCGCGGGTCGGCGGAGCGGCGCACGCCCTCGTCCACCGCCACCCGCACGTCGATCCGGCGGCGCAGCGCGGCGAGGTCTGCCAGCGTGGGGCACGGCTGCTCGACGTACTCCAGCCCGACCCGGTCCAGCTGCCGGATGCGGGCGACCGCGGTGTCGACGTCCCACGCGGCGTTGGCGTCCACCCGGATCGCCCCGCCGGGGCCGAGGGCGTCGCGGACCGCCTCCACCCGGGCCAGGTCCTCGGCCGGTGACTGCCCCGGCTCGGCCACCTTCACCTTGGCGGTGCGGCAGCCGGCCGCCGTGACGATCGCGTGCGCGCGGTCCGGATCGACGGCGGGCACGGTGACGTTGACCGGCACCCGGTCGCGCACCGGCGCCGGCCAGCCCTGGACGGCGGCCTCCTCGGCGGCGGCCCACCAGCGGCGGCTCTCGGCGTCGTCGTAGTCCCAGAACGGGGAGAACTCCCCCCAGCCGGCGGGGCCGCGCACCAGCACGCCGTCGCGGACGTCGAGGCCGCGGAAGCGGCTGCGCAGGGGAACCGACCAGACGCGGACCTCGGAGACGTGCGCCGCGCGCTCGTCGGCAGCCGCGGCGATCACGGGGCCTCCTCGCTGGCGCTCGTCGGCCCCGTGCCGGCGATGCTGTGCCTCTGCGTGACCTCGCGAGCTCGGTCACGTCCGACAGCCTAGATCGGCACGCGAAGTAGCCTCGGACCTCGTGGCCCGGCACCTGACGCTCCTCCCCGCGCCGGCCGCGCCCGCCGCCGTCCTCGCCGAGGTCCTCCCCGCGCTGCGCGCCTGCCTGGACGGCGCCGCGCCGCTGGCCGTCCTGCCGGCCGGCTCGCCGGCCGCCGTGGCAGCGGCCCGCGCGGTGCTGCGGCCGGAGGAGCCGCTCGAGCCGGGCGCCGACCTCGTCGTGGTCACCTCCGGCTCGACCGGGGGTGGCCGGGGCGTGCTGCTGCCGGCGGCCGCGGTGCGCGCCTCCGCGGAGGCCACGCTGGCCCGGCTCGGCGGCCCCGGCGGCTGGCTGCTGGCGCTGCCGGTGTCGGCGATCGCCGGCCTGCAGGTGCTGTGCCGGTCCCTGCTGGCCGGGCGCGAGCCGACCGTGCTGGGCACGGGCGAGCCCCTGGCCGCCGCCGCCGCCCGGATGCCGGCGGCCGGCCCGCGCTACACCTCCCTGGTCCCCACCCAGCTGCGCCGCTACCTGGACGCCGAACCCGAGGCGCTGCGTGCGTTCGACGCGGTGCTCGTCGGCGGCGCCGCCACCGATCCCGCCCTGCTGGCCCGGGCCCGCGCCGCCGGCGTCGCCGTCGTGACGACCTACGGCATGACCGAGACCGCCGGCGGCTGCGTGTACGACGGACGCCCCCTGGACGGCGTCCGCGTGCGGGTGACCGAGGGGGTGGAGCTGGCCGGGCCGGTGCTGGCGCTGGGCTACCGGCTCGACCCGGAGGGCACCGCGGCGGTGTTCGCCGACGGTTGGTTCCGCACCCGCGACGCCGGGACCCTGGACGGGGACGGGCGGCTGACCGTGCACGGGCGGCTCGACGACGTCGTCGTCACCGGCGGGGTGAACGTGGCGCCGCAGGCGGTCGAGGGGGCGCTGCGCGAACACCCGGACGTCGCCGACGCGGTGGTGTTCGGCCGGCCCGACGAGGAGTGGGGGCAGCGCGTCGTCGCCGCCGTCGTCCCGGCCGCCGGAGCCGTGCTGGACCTCGCGGTGCTGCGGCCCTGGGTCGCCGAGCGCCTGGGCGCGCCGGCGGCCCCCCGCGAGCTGCACCGGATCGCCGCTGTGCCCACCCTGCACACCGGCAAGCCCGACCGGCGGGCGGTCGCCGCCGCGGTCGCCGGGAGCGGTCGCTGATGGCCACCCCCGCCCAGTGGCTGGCCGGCGCCCGCCCGCGCACGCTGCCCGCCGCGCTGGCCCCCGTGCTCGTCGGCACCGGCGCGGCCGCGGCCCTCGACGGGTTCCGCCTCGTGCCGGCGCTGCTGGCGCTGCTGGTCGCGCTGGCGCTGCAGGTGGCGGTCAACTACGCCAACGACTACTCCGACGGCACCCGCGGCACCGACACGGTGCGGGTGGGGCCGATGCGCCTGGTCGGCTCGGGCGCGGCGGCCCCGCGGCTGGTGCTGGGCGCGGCGATGGCGGCCTTCGCCGTCGCGGCGGCCGCCGGGCTGGTCCTGGCCGCCCTGTCCTCGTGGTGGCTGGTCGCCGTCGGCGCGCTCTGCATCGCCGCGGCCTGGACCTACACCGGCGGGCCGCTGCCCTACGGCTACCGCGCGCTGGGCGAGGTGTTCGTCTTCGTCTTCTTCGGCCTGGTCGCCGTCGTCGGGACGACGTTCGTGCAGACCGGCTCGCTCGACGGCCTGGCCGTCGCCGCCTCGGTGCCGATCGGCCTGCTGTCGGTGGCGCTGCTGGTGGTCAACAACCTGCGCGACATCGCGGGCGACGCCGCCGTCGGCAAGCGGACCCTCGCCGTGCTGCTGGGCGAGCGCGGCACCCGGATCGCCTACGCGGCGCTCCCGGTGGTCGCGTTCGCCGGCGTGGTCGGGATCGGGCTGGTCCGGCCCTGGGCGCTGCTGGCGCTGCTGGCCGTTCCGCTGGCGGTGCGGCCGGTGCGCACGGTGCTCTCCGGCGCCCGTGGACCCGTCCTGATCGGGGTGCTGCAGGGCACCGGGCTGCTGACGCTGGCCACGGGTGTCCTGCTCGGCGCCGGGCTGGCCCTGAGCGGCTGAGACGGATCAGCCCTCGTCGCCGCTGAGGCGGGCGCGCAGGTTCTCCTTGGCCTGCTTGCGGGCGACGGCGCGGGCGGCCAGAGCCTCGGTGAGCCGGTCGCGCGCCGGGCGCAGCAGCAGGTAGGCCACCGGCATGGACAGCAGCACCCCGAAGAGCAGCCCCGGGAAGCTGCCCAGCCCGACCGTCCACAGCAGCAGGACGAGCGTGGCGGCGATGGCCAGCCGCCCCACGGTGTAGATCAGCAGCCAGGGAGCCACCCGCGGCGGGCTCGCCGGGCCGCCGGTCGGTGCTCCGGGCACGGTTTCCGCCATGGCGGCCTCCCACTTGGTCGCAGCGGAGCCGCCCCGCTCCGGACGTGACCGGTCGTCACCCATGGCGGCCCTCCCACTTGGTCGCAGAGGAGCCGCCCGGCTCCGGACATGACCGGTCGTCACCCATGGCGGCCCTCCCACTTGGTGGACAGAACAACGGTGGTGCGGGTGCGCGCGACGCCTCTGATCCGGTTCAACGCGCTGATGGTGGCCTCCAGTGCCGGGATGTCGGTCACTCGCACCTTGAGCACGTAGCCCTCGCTGCCGGCCACCCGCCAGCAGTCCTCGATCTGCGGCATGGCGCGCAGCGCCTCCTCGAGGCCGGTGTCGTCGACCGAGTCGCTCTCGATGACGCTGACCAGGGCGGTGACGTCCAGCCCCACCGCCGCGGGGTCGATGATCGCCCGGTAGCCGCGGATGACGCCCGCGGCCTCGAGCTTGCCCACGCGCTCGTGCACCGCCGGGGCTGAGAGGCCGACCTTGCGGGCCAGCTCGGCGTAGCTGGCCCGGCCGTTGGCGCGCAGCAGGTCGATCAACTGCCGGTCGACCGCGTCGATGGGCCCGCTCCGTCCTCACCCGAGGCGCAGCGGTCGGTCCGCTGCCCGCCGTCGAGTATCGCCGTGGACGTACTGTGGAAGGAACCCGGGTGACAGACGAGAGGGTGTGCCGCGTGGCGTTCCTGGTTGTCCTGATGGTCGCGGTCGCCGTGGTCGTGCTGGTGATGCGCGCCGCGGCCAGTGCGGAAGGTGCGGGCGGGCTCGGCCGCCCCCGGCCGGTCCGGCGTCCCCGGCCGCCGCGCAGCGGCCGGCCGGTCGCCCCCGACGACGACCCGGAGTTCCTGCGCGAGCTCGAGCGCCGCACCCGCCGCGACGACGGCTCCCCCGCGTGACAGCCTGAACCCTCCGGGGCGTCGCGGGCTGGGACGGCCTCGTCCCGGGTCCCGCCGGCTCCCTGCAGGGTCCCGCCGCGAAGCTGCGATCGGCGGGGGGCAGGGGGTCCTCCCCCGGGTGGGG
>DATAAV010000330.1:0-1842 GCA_036259935.1 Geodermatophilus sp.
GCACCCCCAGCGCACGCCGTCGGGGTACCGGAAGTTCTCCTCGGCCGACGTGGCGCGGCTGCGGTACGTGCTGGCCGCCCAGCGCGACCAGTACCTGCCGCTGCGGGTCATCAAGGAGCACCTCGAGGCGCTCGACCGGGGTGAGCCGCTGCCCGGGAGCGCGCTCCCGGCCGCGCCGCCGCCCGAGGCGGACGCCGACACCGGCAGCCTGACCGGCGAGCAGTTCGCGCGGGCGTCCGGGCTGGAGGCCGGGCAGCTGGCCGCCTGCGTGCAGTTCGGGCTGCTCACCCCCGACGCCGACGGCCGGCACCCGGCGGCCGACCTGCCGATCGCCCGGGCGGCGGCGGGGCTGGCCCGCCACGGCATCGAGCCGCGGCACCTGCGCGTCTACCAGAACGGCGCCGAGCGGGAGGCCGGGCTGGTCGAGCAGCTGGTCGCGCCGGTGCTGCGGGCCCGCTCGGAGGAGGCCCGCAACCGGGCGACCGAGAAGCTCCGCGAGCTCGCCGCCCTCTCCGCGCAGCTGCACGGTGCGCTGCTGGAGGCACGCCTGCGGGATCTCCTGCGCCCCTGACTCGGGCGTACCGTGGTCGGGGCCGGGCACTGAGTCCACGGCCCCGGCGCCGACCCGCCGTCCACCAGCCGCCCCCACCGATCCACCGCCCGTACTCGGGCCGCAGCTGAGGGAGTCCCACCGTGCAGGAACTCAGAGTCGTCGGCGTCCGAGTCGAGTTGCCCGGGAACCAGCCGATCCTGCTGCTCAAGGAGACGCAGGGCGAGCGGTACCTCCCCATCTGGATCGGCGCGGTCGAGGCGGCGGCCATCGCCTTCGAGCAGCAGGGCGTGCGCCCGGCCCGGCCGATGACCCACGACCTGCTGCGCGAGGTCGTGCGCGCGCTCGGCGCGACGCTGGAGGCGGTCAACATCACCGAGATGCGTGACGGCATCTACATCGCCGAGCTGGTCTTCGGCGACGACCGGGTGGTCAGCGCCCGTCCGTCGGACGCCGTCGCCCTCGCCGTCCGCACCGGCGCCCCCATCTACGGCGCCGAGGAACTGCTCGACGAGGTCGGCATCGAGATCCCCGACGAGCAGGAGGACGAGGTCGAGAAGTTCCGCGAGTTCCTCGACCAGATCTCCCCGGAGGACTTCGGCGCCGGCTCCGGCTCCGGCGGCGGTCCCGCCTGAGAAAGGACCCCGTCCTCCCCACCCTCCGCACGATCAGGGCGGGACCCGGGACGGGGCCGCCTCGCCCCCACCGCTCGTTCCTCGCGGCGGGACCCTGCGGGGGGCCGCGCGTCATCCCCACCCTCCGCGGGCTCGGGGCGGACCCGGGACGGGGCCGTCCCGCCCCCACCGGAGGAGGACCTCGTCCCGCGCACCGCTCGCGAGCCCGCGGCGGGCCTCCGGACGGGGCCGCCCGTGCTCCCCACCCGGGACGGGGCCGGGACTGCCGGGACGGGTGTGACCGGTGTGACGGCGACTCGAGTCCGACGGCCGCTCCGGCTCAAGGTGCGGCCGCGGTGCGCCGATACCCCTCCGATGGGTGAGTGCTGCGACACGCCGCCTTCCTCAGTTGACCCACCCCAGGGCCCGGCTTACGGTCGGCGAACAACAGCGGTGTGACATCCGCGACCCGACCCGACGCGGCAGCCGGCCTGCAGCGACCCGAGTCCCGGTCCGCACCGCGGGGACCGCGGCTGTAGCTGCGGGAGCAGAGGAGGACGCTGACGTGAGCGACCAGAGCAAGGGCTCCCAGGGTCAGCTCTTCAGCGACGCTGCCGTGGGCGCGCCGTCCTACGACGAGGTCGACAGCGACCTCGTCGGGTACCGCGGCCCGACGGC
>DATAAV010000331.1:0-3059 GCA_036259935.1 Geodermatophilus sp.
AGCTGCAGCGCGAGGGTGGCCCGGGTCACCTCGGTCAGCTCTCCCCTCGTGTTGACCATGATCACGTCGTCGACGTCGGGTCGCCGGTCGCGGCGCCGGTCGTACGGCTCCCGCATGCTCGTCTTGTGGTACAGCCAGCACTCCTGCGGGTCGACCGGGTCATCGTCGACCGCGAGCAGGACCGGGCCGGACGAGAACGGCGGCAGCGGCTCCACGTCGACGGCCAGCGTTCCGTTGCGCCGCAGCCGGACCCGGACCCGGACTGCCTGGCCTCCGTCCAACCGCGAGCTCAGGACCTCTCGGGCGGCCATCAGGTCGAATCGGAACCCGAGGTGGTCGGCGGAGTCTGCCAGGCGCTGCAAGTGACGATCCCGATTGCGCAGCCCACGCTGCGGCTCGTAGCGCATCGTCTCCATCAGCTCGAACTCTCGGGGGTGGGCGCGGAGGACGGCAGCCTTGGTGAGCACCTCGTCGTGTTCGGCCGCGGCCTGCGAACTCCAGGTGATGCCGCCCCCGGTGCCGTACACGGCCTCGCCCGTGGCCGTGTCGACCACAGCGGTGCGGATCGCCACGTTGAAGCGGGCCCGGACCGGCGCGTCCGGCGGCCCGACCAGACCGATGACTCCGCAGTAGACGCCGCGGGGACTCGTTTCGACGGAGCGGATGATCTCCATGGAGCTCGCCTTGGGGGCTCCCGTGACCGAACCGCAGGGGAACAGCGCTCGGAACAGCTCCACCAGGCCGGTGCCGGGCCGCAGCCGGGCGGTGACGTCGGAGGTCAGCTGGAGCACCGTCTCGTAGCGCTCGACGGTGAAGAGCGCCGGCACCTCGACGCTGCCGATCTCGGCGACGCGGGCGATGTCGTTGCGCATGAGGTCGACGATCATGACGTTCTCGGCCCGCTCCTTCGCGCTGGCACGGAGCTGGGCCGCCAGGCGCCGGTCCTCGTCCCGGTGTCGTCCCCGCCGCGCCGTTCCCTTCATGGGGCGGAGCAGCACGTGGTCACCGCGGCGCTCGAAGAACAGCTCGGGGCTGGCGCTGGCCACGACGAAGCGGCCGAGGTCGAGGTAGGCGTTGTGCGCCCCGCGCTGGCCGAGCGCCAGGTCGCGGTACAAGGCGAACGGGTCACCGGCCACGCGCCCGGCCATGCGCACGGTCAGATTGCACTGGAACGTGTCTCCGGCGGCGATCCGCTCCCGGATCCGGGCGACACCGTCAGCATGTTCTGCCGCCGTCCACGTGGGATGCCACTCGGCGGTGCCGGGCGGCCGGACGTCGGTCGGTGGCCCTGTCTCGGCCGCTTCCAGCGGCGGCACCGGGATCGGCTCGTCACAGATCCCGAACCACGCCAGCGGCAGCCCCATGGGCGTGGACGGGTGCACCGCGAGGCGCGGATCCAGCCCGGCGGCGGCCTCGTAGGCGACGTAGCCGAACGCCCACCGGCCGGCGTCCGTGGCCCGCTCGACCTCGGCCAGCACGCCGACGACCTCGTCGGGATGCTCGGCCACCAGGATCCGGTCGGGAGCGGGACATCGGATCGCTGTTCCGGTGCGGAGGTCGTCGAACCGGGCCCATCCGCACCGGGTCGGCGGCGTGCTGGTCACTGCGGCACCGTGGCGCCGTGGACGGCGGCGAGCAGGTGGAAGGAGCCGCTCACCACGACCGGCACCGCCTCGTCTGCCTCCTCCACGGCACGGCTCACCGCGAGCACCGGGTTTCTCTCCACCGCCGTCGGGATGCCCCGGTCCGCCGCCGCTGCGGCGACGAGCTCGGCCCGGACGGAGGCGCTGGCGGGGTGGTCGCCGCCGTCGGAGCAGAACTCCGTCGCGACCCCCACGGAGGCCGCCGGCGCGACGACATGAAGGGCGTCGTCCAGGTCCTTGTCCTGCTTGAACGCGAGGACCCACGGGAACCGGACGCCGGGATGGACCTCCTGCAGGGTCGCCACCAGCGCTGCGAGCTTCATCGGGTTGTGCGCGCCGTCGAGGACCGCGGTCCGGCCGGCGAGCACACGGCGTTCGAAGCGACCGGGCAGCGTGGCGCTCCGCATCCCCTGCCAGATGGCATCCGCATCGAGGGACCACCCGTCCCGCGCAGCCATCGCCTCGACGGCACGCAGCGCGAGATGGGCATTGCCGGCCTGATGCCGCCCGGTCAGCCCCAGGGACAGGGACGGTTGGCCCCGCAGATGCAGCTCGGTGCCGCCCGGCCCGGTCCAGGCCCGCACCGCAGGAGGGCCCAGATCCACCCACCGGAGATCGCAGTCCCGGCGGGCCGCCTCTGCGCTCAGCACGTCCTCCACCTCGGCGCTCCGTTGGCGAGCCGCGACCGCACGACCGCCGAAGGGCAGGACGCCGGCCTTCTGGGCCGCGATCTCGCGGACCGTGGCCCCGAGGAGGGCCTGGTGGTCCAGGCCGATCGGTGTGATCACCGCGAGCTTGTCCGCCCGGGAGATCGTGTTGGTGGAGTCGAGCAGTCCCCCGACCCCCGTCTCGACGACCCCGTAGTCGACGCGGTCGGCGAAGAGGCTGAACGCGATCGCATTGGTGACCTCGAAGAAGGACGGCCGACCGTCCCCGGCCTGCTCCGTCGCCTCGACTGCCGGCCGGATCCGGGCCAGCGCCGCGTCGACGAGGTGGGCCGGCGCCGGCTCTCCGTCCACCTGGAACCGCTCGAGGAGGCAGTAGACGTGCGGCGACAGATGGGTACCGACCCGGAACCCGTGCGCCCGGAGCAGGCTCGCCACGAAGGTGCTCACCGACCCCTTCCCCGCGGTGCCCGCCACGTGCACGGCGCGGAAGCGGTCCTGCGGATCCCCCAAGGCCCCGAACAGGGCGCGAGCGCGGGTGAGTCCCACTCCGGCCGGGCCCTGCTGGGGCCCGAGCTCCTCCAGCAGGTACCGGAGGACCCTGTCGAGCGCCGCCGGAGACGGCGGAGCACCGACGGGTGCCATCTGCCCCACCGCCCCGGTGGACATGACCTCGACGACGCCCGGCTCAGCGGAAGACGACGGTGCTGTGCCCGTTGAGCAGTACCCGCCGTTCGCTGTGCCAGCGCAC
>DATAAV010000332.1:0-3216 GCA_036259935.1 Geodermatophilus sp.
GCTCGGCATCGGGTCGGCGGCGCAGCGGCGGACCAGCGCCGGTACCGGCAGCTCGGCGTCCGAGGCGACCGCCACGAGGTTGCCGAACCGGCGGCCGCGCACCGTGCCCGGCTCGGCCAGCAGGCAGACGTGCGCGAAGACCGCGCGCAGCGTGGCCACCTGCGTCCGGGCGAAGCGCAGTGGCGGACCGTCGGCGACGTTCACGACGAACGAGCCGCCGGGCCTCAGCACCCGGTGCGCCTCCTGCGCGTACTCGACGCTGGTCAGGTGCGCCGGCGTGCGGGCGCCGGCGAAGACGTCGCTGACGACGACGTCGGCGCTCGCGGACGGCAGGGCCGCCAGGCCCTCGCGCGCGTCGGCGGCACGCACCCGGACGCGGGCGTCGCGCGGCAGGGGCAGGTGGGCGCGGACCAGCTCGGTCAGCAGCCGGTCGAGCTCGACGACCCGCTGCCGCGACCCGGGGCGGGTCGCGGCGACGTAGCGGGGCAGGGTCAGCGCGCCGCCACCCAGGTGGACGACGTCGATCGGCCGGCCCTCCTCGGCGGCGAGGTCGAGCACGTGGCCCATCCGGCGCACGTACTCGAACTCCAGGTGGGTGGGGTCCTCGAGGTCGACGTGCGACTGCGGCGTCCCGTCGACCAGCAGGACCCAGGAGCCGTCGCGGTCGGCGTCGCCGAGCAGCTCGGCGGTGCCACCGTCGACGGGTACGGGGCCCGGCGGGACGACGGGCTCCCCCTGCGTGCGACGCCTCACCGACAGCCATCGTGCCTGGCACGCCGGGGTGGCCCGGAGGCAGGTCGGCGCGCTGTCGAGCGGGACGAGGGTCGGCCAGGTCGGGCCGTGGGAGTGGCGGACCCGGCGCGCCGCCCCCTGCGGGCGCTGCGCACCGACCCGAGCGCCTCGGCTGCTGTCGGCGCCCGCGGAACGGCCGCGTCGCAGGACCGCCCCGCGACGGGACGCGGTCAGTCGTCGCTGCGGATGCGCTGCTGGACCTCCTCCACGAGGTGCGGCGGGATCTCGGTGAAGCCGTGCTCGGCGCGGGCGTGCTCGGCGATGGCGGCCAGGATCTCTTCATCGGTGGGCGCGACGAAGGTGCGGGTGCACGTGGGCACGACGTCGCCACAGGAGAACTGCTTCACGACTTCCCCCAGTCGAGTGGTGGCGGTACGGGTCGATGATGCGCGCCGCTCCCTGCGGCGCCGCCACCGCCCCGGGGAGGGCCGAGTGCACCGGGTCCCGCGCCGGTCCGGGAGGGCGCTGGCTCCCCGACCTAGCCGTCGGCGGCGAGCCGGAGCAGGAGCCGCTCCACGCGGACGACGCCGATCGCCACCCCGACGTCGTCGACGCACACGATGGGGTCGAAGCGGGAGTGCTCGGGGCGCGCCGCGGCGCGCCGGGCCACCTCGCGGACCCCCGCCAGCGCGGGGACGCGGAGGCTCACCGGGGCGATCCGGTGGCCGGGCCCGTCGTTCCCCCGGCGGTGCGGCAGCAGCAGTGCCAGAGGCCGGCCCAGGGAGTCGACGCGCAGTCCCGGCTGGCCACCGGGCACCGCGCCTCCCGACGGCCCGCCCTCGACGGGTACCTGCTCGACCAGGCTGGCGACGTGCTCGACCATGTGCGCCCGGACCGACCGGAACCGCAGCGGGGCGGCCACCCCCGGGTCGAGCCGGGGCCACGCGGGACCGGGCCGGCCGAAGAGCCAGCCCTGGCCGAGGGGCACCCCCAGGCGCAGCAGGGCCTCCACCTCGCCCCAGGCCTCGATCCCCTCGGCCAGCAGCCACGCGTCGATCCGGCCGGCGAACTCGCCGAGCAGCTCGGTGAGCGCCAGCTTCACCTCGTCGCCGTCCACGCCCGTCACGATCGCGCGGTCCAGCTTGACCATCTGCGGCCTGATGGCGGCGATCTGCTGGAGGCCGGAGTAGCCGGACCCGGCGTCGTCCACCGCCAGGAGCGCCCCCCGGCTGCGCAGTCGCTCGCGCAGCTCGATGAGCGGGGCCAGGTCGGTCACGCCCTGGTGCTCGGTCAGCTCGATGACCAGCGGCGCGAGGTCCGGGACGGCGAGCAGGGCGTCGGCCAGCTCGGGTTCGGTGAGCAGGTGCGGGCTGACGTTGACGGTGAGGAAGCAGTTGGGCGGCACGGTGGGCAACAGGTCCAGGCAGCGGCGGACGACCATGCCCTCCAGCCGCGCGCCGACGCCCTGGACGCCGGCAGCGGCGAACCACCGGTCGGGGGACGCCAGGCTCGGCCGCCCGTCGGGCTCGGAGAAGCGCGCCAGGGTCTCGTAGCCGGCGACGACGCCCCGCTGCAGGTCGACGATCGGCTGGAACAGCAGCCGCAGTCGTGACGGCTCGGCGAGGACCGACTCCAGCCGCCGCGGCCACTCGGCGAACGCCCGCGCGGGCGTCATGGAGCGGCACCGGGGATCGGCAGGTGCATGGTGGCTGCCCGCAGTCCTATCGCCGCAGTCCGGCTCCGTTGCCCCGCATGTGCGGACCGTAGCGGATCGATACCCCTCGCGCTCGCGCTCCGGAACGCCCGTTCGACCCCTGGCGGGACCGCGGGGAGGACCGGCAGGTCAGATCCGGTGTGTTCTGCGTCACAGCTCCGGGTCGAGGGCGGCAGCTCCCGGTGGCGACGGGGCTCAGGCCGGTGCGACGGCCGACCAGCGCACGGTGACCTCGCCGTGGCGCCAGCGGCGGCTGGAGCCGACGAACGGCCAGCCCCGCTCGGCGAGCGACTCGACAGCGGCGGCCCAGCGCTGCCGCGGACCGAAGGTCGACAGCCCTGCCGCCGTGGCCCACGCGGCGTCCAGGGCGCGGAGGAACTCGTGCACCGGCTGGCCCGGCACGTTGCGGTGGATGAGCGCCTTCGGCAGCCGCTCGGCGAGGTCGGAGGGCCGGTCGAGGTCCGGGACCCGTGCCGACAGGGTCAGGGTCAGCGGCCCGTCGGCGTCCAGGGCCACCCACGCCGAGCGCCGTCCCCACTCGTCGCAGGTCCCCTCCACGAGCAGCCCGCCGGGGCCCAGGGCGGCGCACATGGTCTCCCAGGCCCGGGCGGCGGACTCCTCGTCGTACTGCCGCAGCACGTTGAACGCGCGCACCAGCACCGGCCGCAGCCCGGCCAGCTCGAAGCCGCCCACCCGGAAGTCCACCCGCGGCGGGTCCCGGTCGGCGGCGACGGCGGCCACCCGCTCGGGGTCGATCTCCAGGCCGACCA
>DATAAV010000333.1:0-1530 GCA_036259935.1 Geodermatophilus sp.
CGGATCGGCTTCTTGAAGCCGGTCAGCTCCTCGATCTCGAGCACCCGGCCGACCACCAGCGGCCCGGTGACCTCCTCGGGCCGGTGGATCTCCTCGACCTCCAGGCCCAGCCGCACGAAGGCGTTGTCGAGGTCCTCGACGGTGGTGCCCCCGGGCAGGTCGACGTACTCGGCCAGCCAGCCGATGGGGACCCTCACTGCTGCTCCGTCCTGGTCGTGGGAATGGGACCGGTCACTGCGTCGTTCCGCCGCTCCGCGGCGCCGTTCGCTCCGCTCCTCGCTCGCTGGCGCTCGCTGCGATGCTCACTCACTGGTCGACCCCGAAGGCCCTCGTGAACCGCACGTCGCCCTCGACGATGTCGCGCATGTCGCCGACGCCGGAGCGGAACTGCAGTGCCCGCTCGACGCCCATGCCGAAGGCGAAGCCGGTGTACTCCTCGGGGTCGATCCCGCAGGCGATCAGCACCCGGGGGTTGACCATGCCGCAGCCGCCCCACTCCACCCAGCGCGGGCCGTCGCGGTGCTCGGGGAACCAGACGTCGAACTCCGCGGACGGCTCGGTGAACGGGAAGTACGAGGGCCGCCAGCGGGTGATGGCGTCGGCGCCGAACATCGCGCGGGCGAGGTGGTCCAGCGTGCCGCGCAGGTGGGCCATCGTCAGCCCGCGGTCGACGGCCAGGCCCTCGACCTGGTGGAAGACCGGCGTGTGGGTCGCGTCGAGCTCGTCGGTCCGGTACACCCGCCCGGGCGCCACGATGTAGATCGGCGGCTGCCGGTCGAGCATGGTGCGCGCCTGCACCGGGCTGGTGTGCGTGCGCAGCACGAGCCCGGAGTCCTCGGGGGCGACGAAGATGGTGTCCATCATCGTGCGCGCCGGGTGGTCGCGGCCGATGTTGAGCGCGTCGAAGTTGAGCCACTCGGCCTCGAGCTCCGGCCCGTCGGCCACCTCGTAGCCCATGCCCACGAAGATGTCGGCGATCCGCTCGGTGAGCGTGGTCAGCGGGTGCCGGGCGCCGCGCGGGACGCGGTCCCACGGGAGCGTGACGTCGACCCGCTCCTCGGCCAGCACCCGCGCGTCGCGCTCGGCCTCCAGCTCGGCCAGCCGGGCGGCGTAGGCCTCGGCGACGGCGACGCGGGCGGCGTTGACCCGCTTCCCGGCGTCGGCGCGGGCGGCCGGCGGCAGGGCGCCGAGCTCGCGGCGGGCCAGCAGCACCGGCGCGCGGTCGCCCAGGTGGGCCGGGCGGACGGCGGCCAGCGCCTCGAGGTCGGCGGCCTCGGCGAAGGCCTTTCCCGCGGCGGTCACCGCGGCGTCGAGGGCCTCGGGCGAGAGGGCGGCGACCTGCTTGGGGTCGTAGGGGTCGTTGGCGCCAGACACGGGAGGCCATTCTGCCCGGCAGCCCGCCGCGGCCGCTGCGGGGTTACGGCCCGCCCCGGCGAGATCGGCGATCTCGCACGGTGAGAGCGCCCATGGCGTGCGAGATCGGCGATCTCACCACCGGGGTGCCAGATCCCGCACGACTCCGGCCAACCC
>DATAAV010000334.1:0-5201 GCA_036259935.1 Geodermatophilus sp.
CCCGGACCTGGTGATCACCACCGGTGACAACCTGGCCGGCATGGATGCCGTCCCACCGACACTGCGCGCCCTCGACCCGCTGATGAGGCTGCCCGGCGCGTTCGTGCTGGCCAGCAACGACTACTACGCCCCGCGGCCGAAGAACCCGCTCAAGTACTTCAAGCGCGACCACAGGCGGGTGCACGGCGACGAGCTGCCGTGGCGGGACCTGCGCGACGGGCTCACCGCCCGCGGCTGGCTGGACCTCACCAACGGCACGGGCGAGCTGACCGTCGCCGGCCGGCGGATCGCCTTCGCCGGCGTCGACGACCCGCACCTGAAGCTGGACCGCTACGACCTGGTGGCCGGCCCCGCCGACGCGAGCGCCGACCTGCGGATCGGTCTGGTGCACTCCCCCGAGCCGCGGGTGCTCGACCGCTTCGCCGCCGACGGCTACGACCTGCTGCTGTGCGGGCACACCCACGGCGGCCAGTTGCGCGTGCCCTTCTACGGCGCCCTGGTGACCAACTGCGGCATCGACCGCGACCGGGTCCGCTGGCTGCACCGCTGGGCCGAGCCGGGCCCGGGCCGCCCGGCGGGCACCTGGCTGCACATCTCGGCGGGCCTGGGCACCAGCCCGTACGCGCCCGTCCGGTTCGCCTGCCCGCCGGAGGCGACGCTCCTCACGCTGACCGCGCGCGAGAGCTGAGGAACCGGTCGGTTAGACTCGCCTCCGTACCTCGGGGTGTGGCGCAGCTTGGTAGCGCGCGTCGTTCGGGACGACGAGGTCGCAGGTTCAAATCCTGTCACCCCGACAGCTGCTCAGGGGCCGCCGGAAGGCGGCCCCTGAGTCGTTCCGGGGGTCCTCGCCCGCGTCGGGGCGGCCGCGGGCGCCGGGGGAAGATGGCCGGGTGAGTGCCGAGCCCACCGCCGTGCCGTCCGAGTCCCCGGCCCTGCCGCCTGAGGTCACCGCCCGCTGGCAGGCGAGGTTCCGTGCCCCGCGGGTGAGCCTGCCCGACTGGGCCCTCGACGCCCCGCACCGATGCCTGTACTCCTCCGACGTCAGCGGCGTCGTGGAGCAGTACACCTGGGACCGGTCGAGCGACACGCACCGCCGGGTGACCGACCGGCCCAACGGCACGCTCATCGGCACGCTGAGCCCCGACGGCGAGACCGTCTGGTGGTTCGCCGACACCGACGGCGACGAGTTCGGCGTCTGGCGGACCCAGCCCTTCGCCGGCGGGCCGGACACCGTCGCCGTCGCCGAGGTCGGCCCGGCCTACCCGGCGGGGCTGGAGATCGGCCGCACGCTGGTGGCGATCGGCCGCTCCACCGACGACGGCAGCGAGCTGTGGCTGGCGCCGTCCGGCGGCTCCCCCCGGGCGATCTACCGGCACCCCGACCCGGCGTCGGTCGACGCCCTCACCCGCGACGACGACCTGCTGGTGATCTCGCACTCCGAGCACGGCGACCCCCGCTACCCGGCGCTGCGGGTGCTGCGGACCGCCGACGACGCCGTCGTGGCCGAGAAGTGGGACGGCGAGGGCCGTGGGCTGCACGCGCTGGAGTTCGCCCCGCTGCCCGGCGACCGCCGGCTGCTGGTCGGCCACGAGCGCCGCGGCCGGGAGGAGCTGCTGGTCTGGGACGTCGCCGCCGACACCGAGACCGAGATCGTGCTCGACCTGCCCGGCGACGTCACCGCCGGCTGGTACCCCGACGGCTCGGCGCTGCTGGTCGGGCACGACCACGCCGCCCGTAGCGAGCTGTACCACTACGACCTGGCCACCGGGGCGCTGGAGAAGCTGGACACCCCGCCCGGCGTCGTCCGCGGCGCCACCGCCCGCCCCGACGGCACGGTGGAGCTGGCCTGGTCCTCCTCGCAGCGGCCGCCGGTGATCCGCCGGGCGGACGGCCCCGTGGTGCTCAGCGCGCCCCGGGAGGAGCCGCCCGACGGCTACCCGGTGGAGGACCGCTGGGTGCCCGGCCCCGGCGGGGACGTGCACGCGCTCCTGGTGCGCCCCGAGGGGGCCGGGCCGTACGCGACGGCGTTCCTGGTGCACGGCGGGCCCGAGTCGGCCGACGACGACTCCTACCGCGCCCGCCGGGCCGCCTACGTCGACGCGGGCTACGCGGTCGTGCACGTGAACTACCGCGGCTCGACCGGCTACGGCAGCGCCTGGCGCGACGCGCTCACGGGCCGGCCGGGGCTCACCGAGCTGGAGGACATCGGGGCGGTCTACGACGCGCTGGTGGCCGAGGGCGTCGTCGACCCGCAGCGGGCGCTGATCTCCGGCGGCTCGTGGGGCGGCTTCCTCACGCTGCTCGGCCTGGGCACCCAGCCGGAGCGGTGGGCCGCCGGGATCGCCGAGGTCCCCGTGGCCGACTACCTGGCCGCCTACGAGGACGAGATGGAGGGGCTGCGGGCCTACGACCGGGCGCTGTTCGGCGGGTCACCGGAGGAGGTGCACGACGTGTACGTGCGGTCCTCGCCGATCACCTACGTCGACGCCGTGGCCGCTCCGGTGCTCGTGGTGGCCGGCGCCAACGACCCGCGCTGCCCGATCCGGCAGATCGACAACTACCTCGCCGAGCTGGAGAAGCGGGGCAAGGAGCACGAGGTGTACCGGTTCGACGCCGGCCACGGCTCGCTGGTCATCGAGGAGACCATCCGCCAGGTCGAGGTCGCGCTGAACTTCGCGCTCAGGACCGTGCCGCCGGGCCGGTAGACGGACTTCGGTACAGAGAGTCCGGACGGCTGGAGCCCAGCACCCCGGCGCCGCGGGACTTTCTGTACCGAAAGTCCTCAGCGCCGGGAAGCGGCGACCAGTTCCGCGATCTGCACGGTGTTGAGCGCCGCGCCCTTGCGCAGGTTGTCGTTGCTGACGAACAGCGCCAGCCCGCGGCCGTCGTCCACGCCCGGGTCCTGCCGGATCCGGCCGACGTAGCTGGGATCCTGCCCGGCGGCCTGCAGCGGGGTGGGGACGTCGGTCAGCTGCACGCCGGGGGCGTCGGACAGCAGCTCGACGGCCCGCTCGACCGGCAGGGGCCGGGCGAACTCGACGTTGAGCGACAGGCTGTGCCCGGTGAAGACCGGCACCCGCACGCAGGTGCCCGAGACCCGCAGGTCGGGGATGCCGAGGATCTTGCGGCTCTCGTTGCGGAGCTTCTGCTCCTCGTCGGTCTCGTGCGACCCGTCGTCGACCAGGGACCCGGCCATCGGCAGCACGTTGAACGCGATCGGCCGCACGTACTTCTGCGGCTCGGGGAAGGCCACGGCCGTGCCGTCGTGGGTCAGCTCGGCGGCCTTGTCGACCACGGCCTTGACCTGGGTGTCGAGCTCCTCGACGCCGGCCAGCCCGCTGCCGGAGACCGCCTGGTAGGTGCTCGCCACGATGCGGACCAGTTGCGCCTCGGCGTGCAGCGGCTGCAGCACCGGCATCGCCGCCATCGTGGTGCAGTTCGGGTTGGCGATGATGCCCTTGCGCATCTCGCCGAGGGCGTGCGGGTTGACCTCGGCGACGATCAGCGGGACGTCCGGGTCACGCCGCCAGGCGGAGCTGTTGTCGATGACCGTGACGCCGGCCTCGGCGAACTTCGGCGCCAGCGCCCGCGAGCTGGTCGCGCCCGCGGAGAACAGCGCGACGTCCAGACCCGTCGGGTCGGCGGTGGCGGCGTCCTCCACCGTGATCTCGCCGTCGCCCCACGGCAGGGTGCTGCCGGCCGAGCGGGCCGAGGCGAAGAACCGTAGCTCGCTGATCGGGAAGTCGCGCTCGGCGAGGATGCGCCGCATGACGCCGCCGACCTGGCCGGTGGCGCCGACGACGCCGACCCGCAGGCCGTCGCTGGCAAAGGTGGTCATCGTCCGGTTCCTCCGTAGACGACGGCCTCGGCGTCCTCGGTGCCGAGGTCGAAGGCGTCGTGGACGGCGCGGACGGCGAGGTCCACGTCGGTGTCGCGGCACACCACGGAGATGCGGATCTCCGAGGTGCTGATCAGCTCGAGGTTGACCCCGGCGTCGGCCAACGCGCCGAAGAAGCGGGCCGAGACGCCCGGGTGCGAGCGCATGCCGGCGCCGACCAGCGAGACCTTGCCGATGTGCTGGTCGAACTTCACGTCGGTGTAGCCGACGGTGTGCTTGACCTTCTCCAGCGCGGCCAGCGCGGCCGGACCGTCGCTCTTGGGCAGCGTGAAGGAGATGTCGGCGAGCTTGCTGGTCTCGGCCGAGACGTTCTGCACGATCATGTCGATGTTGATCTCGGCGTCGGCGAGCACGCGGAAGATCTGCGCGGCCTCGCCCGGCCGGTCGGGCACGCCGTAGACGGTGATCTTGCCCTCGCTGCGGTCGTGCGCGACGCCCGTGATGATCGCCTGTTCCACCGGTAGGTCCTCCATCGAGCCGGTCACGATCGTGCCGGGAAGCTGTGAGTAGGAGCTGCGGACGTGCACCGGGATGCCGTAGCGGCGGGCGTACTCGACGCAGCGCAGCATGAGCACCTTGGCCCCCGACGCGGCGAGCTCGAGCATCTCCTCGTAGGTGATGGTGTCGAGCCGCTTGGCGTTCGGGACGATCCGCGGGTCGGCGGTGAACACGCCGTCGACGTCGGTGTAGATCTCGCAGACGTCGGCTCGGAGAGCCGCGGCGACCGCCACGGCGGTGGTGTCGGAGCCGCCCCGGCCCAGGGTGGTGACGTCCTTGGTGTCCTGGCTGACGCCCTGGAAGCCGGCGACGATCACGATCGCCCCCTCGTCGAGGGCCTCCCGCAGCCGGCCGGGGGTGACGTCGATGATCCGGGCCTTGCCGTGGCTGGAGGTGGTGATCACGCCGGCCTGCGATCCGGTGAACGAGCGCGCCTCGTACCCGTGCGTGCTGATCGCGATGGCGAGCAGCGCCATGGAGATGCGCTCGCCGGCGGTGAGCAGCATGTCGAGCTCGCGGCCGGGCGGGTCGTCGGTGATCTGGCCGGCCAGATCGAGCAGTTCGTCGGTGGTGTCCCCCATCGCGGAGACCACCACGACGACGTCGTTGCCGTCCTTCTTGGCCGCGACGATGCGCTCGGCGACGCGCTTGATGTGCGCGGCGGAGGCGACGGAGGATCCGCCGTACTTCTGGACGACGAGGGCCACGGGTCCACAGGCTACCGAGGTGCCGCGCGCGGCCTGTGGTTGCGTCCCCGTGGCACCGGGCGATGTGATCACCGGATGGACGATCCCGAGGGATGGCT
>DATAAV010000335.1:0-22162 GCA_036259935.1 Geodermatophilus sp.
CCACACCACGGGGCAGAGCACGAAAGCCGGAGGACGGGTATGCCTCCACGAACTCGTGCTCTGCCCAGCATGGTGGGCAGAGCACGACGTTCCGGAGGAAAGGTCCGGCTCGCCGGCCGGGCCACCGGCGCTCAGCCCTCGGCGATCTCCGCGGCCGCCAGCCAGTCGGTCTCGACCTGGTCCTTCTCGGCCAGCACCGCGCGCAGCCGCTCGTCGAGCTCGGCCACCTTCGTGTAGTCGGTGGCGGCGGCCGCCAGTTCGGCGTGCAGCCGCTCCTCCTCGGCGGTGAGCTTCTCCAGCCGCCGCTCCAGCCGGGCCGCCTCCTTGCGCGCGGCCCGCACCTCCCCGGCGGACCGGCCGGCGCCGCCCGCGGTCGAGACGGCCGAGGCGGCCCCGGCCCCGTCGGAGGACGCCGCACCGGCTCCGCGGCCGCCGGCGCGGGCCGGGGCCGATCCCTGGCTCCCCGGTAGCGCCGCCTCCCCCGCCGCCCGCCGCGCCAGGTACTCCTCCACCCCGCCGGGCAGCGCGGCCAACGACCCGTCGCCCATCAGCGCGACCACCGAGTCGCACACCCGGTCGACGAAGTACCGGTCGTGGCTGACCACCAGCACGGTGCCCGGGAAGTTGTCGAGCAGGTCCTCCAGCGCGGTGAGCGTGTCGATGTCGAGGTCGTTGGTCGGCTCGTCGAGCAGCAGGACGTTCGGCTCGGCCATCAGCAGCCGCAGCAGCTGCAGTCGCCGGCGCTCCCCGCCGGAGAGGTCACCGACCGGCGTCCACTGCCGGGAGGCGGGGAACCCGAAGCGCTCGGCCAGCGAGGAGGCGGAGATCTCCTGGTTGCCGATCCGGGCGATGCGGCCCACCTCCTGCACCGCCTCGAGCACCCGCGCCTTCGGCGACAGCTCGGTTACGTGCTGGGAGAGGTACGCCGGCGCCACCGTCTGCCCGCGCACCACCCGGCCGCGGTCGGGCTCCACCTCGCCGACCAGCAGCCGCAGCAGCGAGGTCTTGCCGGCGCCGTTGACGCCGACGACGCCGATCCGGTCCCCGGGCCCGACGTGCCAGGTGAGGTCTCGGAACAGCGTCCGGGGACCGTCGTCGGACGGCACCGTGTAGTCGACGTCCTCGACGTCGTAGACGGTCTTGCCGAGCCGGCGGGCGGCGAAGCCGGCCAGCGCCATCGAGTCGCGCGGCGGCGGCTCGTCGGCGATCAGCGCCTGGGCGGCCTCGATCCGGAACCGCGGCTTGCTGGTCCGGGCGGGCGGCCCCCGGCGCAGCCAGGCCAGCTCCTTGCGGACCAGGTTGAGCCGGCGTTCCTCGGTGACCGCCGCGACCCGGGCGCGCTCGGCGCGGGCCAGCGTGTAGGCGGCGTACCCGCCGTCGTAGGAGTGCACCCTGCCGTCGGCGACCTCCCAGGTCTGGGTGCAGACCTCGTCGAGGAACCACCGGTCGTGGGTGACGACGACCAGCGCGCCGACCCGCGTGCGCACGTACTCGGCCAGCCAGGCAACCCCCTCGACGTCGAGGTGGTTGGTCGGCTCGTCGAGGACCAGCAGGTCCAGCGGGCGCACCAGCTGCGCGGCCAGCGCCACGCGGCGCCGCTCCCCGCCGGACATCGGCGCCACCGGCGCGTCCAGGCCCAGCCGGTCGAGCTCCAGGCCGGCCAGGACGCTGCGGACGGCGGCATCGGCGGCCCACTCGTGCTCGGCGGCGAACAGGCTCTCCGGCAGGACGACGTCGCGGACCGTGGCGCCCGGCGGCAGGGTGCCGGACTGGTCGAGGACGCCGACGGCGAGGTCGCCGCGGCGGGTGACCCGGCCGCTGTCGGGCTCCTCCCGGCCGGTGAGCACACCCAGCAGCGTGGACTTGCCGCTGCCGTTGCGGCCCACGACGCCGATCCGCTCGCCGGCGGCGATCCCGAGGGAGACCTCCTCGAGCAGCACGGTCGTGCCGTGCGCCTTGGAGACCCGTTCCAGGTTGACCAGGTTCAGGGGTGCGCTCATCAGCTGCTGCGGGCGGTCATGGGATCCCCAGTATCGCCGCGCCGCCAGCCGGCCCGCCGCCGGGCACCCCCGGCCGCCGCCGCCCTAGCGGGTCCCAAGGCGGTCCCAAGTCCGCTCCGGAGAGTCGAGGACAGGGCCCACGGGGGCTCCAGGCACGCGGCCCGCAGGGCCGGGAGGGGAGACGGACATGGCGGCGGCAGCGGCCCGCGAGGACCAAGCGGACCGGAGGGACGGTGGAGCTCCGCACGCGGTGGCGCACGGCGGGCGGCTGCGCACGACACCGCAGGCCCGCAGCAGGCCGGCCTCGATCTGGTGGGCGCGGCTGGCCGAGCACGGGCCCCTCTCGGTCGAGCGGTCGCTGGTGGCGGTCAACTCCGAGCGCTTCCCCGACGGCACCCCGGTGGACCTGACCGCGCCGGCGTCCCGCGGGCGGCGCCCGGACGGCTGGCTGGTCGACGTCCGCTACCGCATCGCCGACGGCGCCGTCGTCCGGATCGAGGTCGCCGACGCGCCGGCCGGGCCGTGCCCGCCGCTGTGGTTCGCCGAGATCGCGCACGCCACCAGCGGGATGCCCTCGACCTCCCTGGTCGCCTTCGCCGGCACCGCGTTCCCCGCCGGCTCGCTGGTGGCTCCGCACCAGGTGGCGCGGCGGGGGATCCGGATGACCGACGGGGTCGGCCAGCTGCGCTGGTGGACCCGGTCGGGGGTGGTGGAGACCGTCACCGTCGTCCCCGAACTGCGCCGCCGCGGCCTCGGCCGGGTGCTGGTCACGGTTGCGGAGGGTCTGCGCGCGCTGCGCGGCTGGGCACCGCTGCGCGCCGACGGCCGGCTCACCGATGCGGGCGCCGCCTGGCTGGCGACCGCTCCGGCCCACTGGCGGCCGCGGCTGGCCGAGCGCACCCACCGCCTGCCCGACGGGGACGAGCCCGTGGCCCCCACCGGCGTCGCGCGCCTCCTCCGCTGAGGCCGGCCCCCTCCCGGGCACCGCCCCGAGCGTGCGAGGGGCGGGAAGGAGGGGGTCCTTCTTCATGCCAGGCGGGTGACCTCGACCGTGACGGTGTGCCCCTTGCTCGCCGGGCCGGAGAAGATCCCCTTGAAGGGAGGGACGTCGCCGTAGTCCCGGCCCCGGCCGAGGGTCACGTGCCGGGTGCCGATCTCGGTGGCGTTGGTCGGGTCGAAGGCGCACCAGCCGCCGTCCCACCACTCCACCCAGGCGTGGCTCTCCCCGGTGACCGTCTGCCCGATCGCCGCCTCCCGCTTGGGGTGCAGGTAGCCCGAGACGTAGCGCGCCGGCAGGCCGAGCGCCCGGAGCAGCCCCACGGTGACGTGCGAGATGTCCTGGCAGACGCCCCGGCCGGAGGCCCAGGCCTGCATGGCGTTGGTCTTCACGTTGGTGGAGCCCGACAGGTACTGGATGGAGTCGCGGACCAGCCGGCAGACCCCCGCGGCGGCCTCGTGCGGCGCGGCGTCGCCGACGGCGTCCCGGGCGACGGCGACCACCTCGTCGTCCATCTCGGTGAGCGCCGTGGGGGCGAGCAGCTCGCCGAACCGGTCGCGGACCTGCGGCGAGCGCAGCTCCTCCCAGCCGACGTGCCCGTGCTCGGCCGGCTGCGGCCCGGCCTCGACGATCGACGTCCCGGTGACGGCCAGCTCCGTGTGCGGGGTGTGCAGGTCGAAGGCGGTGACGGTGGCGCCCCAGTAGTCGCGGTAGGCGAAGGCGGTGGCCGCCGGCTCGATCTCCACCCGCGAGCGCAGGGTGGTCTGCCGGCTGCTGTTCTCGGGGGTCAGCCGCGCCTCGTTGTAGGAGGAGCGGACCGGGCCGCCGTAGTGGAACCGGGTGCGGTGCACGATCTGCAGCCGCCACCGGTCACCGGCCGGCCGCGGTCCCGCCCGGTGCGCCGGCGCCGGCGCGGCGACCTGGCTCGCGCTCTGGCTCTGCGGGCTCACGCGACCCCCTCGGGCACCCAGACCTGCGGCGCCTGCTCGGTGAAGAACCGGTTCGTGACCGCCGAACTGGCCAGCGAGCAGGTGCGCTGCAGCTCCTCCAGGCGCACGGGCAGTTGCGCGAGCAGCTCCGGGGTGGCCATGAACTCCAGCATCGTGCGGGCCCGGCCGACGATCCGGTGCGCCTCGCCGGCCACGCCCACCCGGGCCATGTCCCGCACCGGGGAGCGCTCCAGCTCGGCCAGGCAGGCCTCCGCCTGCACCAGTGAGGCGAAGACCGACCGCGGGAACAGCCGGTCCAGCAGCAGGAACTCCGCCGCCCGGCTGGAGTCCACCACGCCGCGGTAGGTGCGCAGGTAGGGCTCGTAGGCGCCGGTCGAGCGCAGCACGAGGGTCCAGGTCGGCGCGGCGTCCCCGGCCAGCACCCGGGTGGAGATGATGCGGGCGGTCATGTCCACCCGCTCCAGGGAGCGGCCGAGGATGAGGAACAGCCAGCTCTCGTCGCGGCTCATGGTGGAGTCGGCCAGCCCGAACACCATGGCGGCGCGCTCGCGGACGAACCGGAACAGCGAGTGCGGGCCGTAGCGGCGGGCCATGGTGCGCTGCTGCGGCAGCGCGTTGTGCGTGACGTTGAGCGACTCCCAGATCTCGGCCGAGAGCACCTCGCGGGCGCCGCGGGCGTTCTCCCGGGCCGCCGAGAGGGCGCCGACGATCGAGCTGGGGCTGGCCCGCTCGAAGGCCAGCGTGGCCAGCACCCGCTCGGTGTCGGCCTCGTCGTCCGGGCAGGGTGAGCCCATGAGCGACAGCAGGTTGGCGCACGCCCGGCGCTCGTCGATCCAGGGGTCCTCGACCAGCCGCTGGGTGTGGACGTCGAGGATCCGGGCGGTGTCGTCGGCCCGCTCGACGTAGCGGCCGATCCAGAACAGCGACTCGGCGATCCGGCTCAGCACGGCGCGACCTCCCGCGGCACGCCTGCCTGCTGTTGCTGCTGGGACTGGCCGACCATGGGGTCGCCGCCCGGTCCGGCGTCCTGGACGGGCGGCTCCTCGGGCAGGTCGGCGGCGGTGAACTCGATCCGGGTGAGGTCGGGCACCACCGGCTCCTCCGGCTCGGTCGAGGGCCGTGGCGGGCTGAGCACCCAGGTGTCCTTGGACCCGCCGCCCTGGCTGGAGTTCACCACGAGCTCGCCCTCCGGGAGCGCCACGCGGGTCAGCCCGCCGGGCAGCACCCACACCTTCTCGCCGTCGTTGACCGCGAACGGCCGCAGGTCCACGTGCCGCGGGGCGATGCGCCCACCGACCAGCGTCGGGCAGGTCGACAGCCCGATCGGCTTCTGCGCGATCCAGTTCCGCGGCGCCTCGCGCACCTTTCCGGCCAGTTCCTCGAGCGTCTTCTCGTCGGCGCGCGGGCCGATGACGATCCCCTTGCCGCCGGAGCCGTCGACCGGTTTGAGCACCAGCTGGTCCAGCGACTCCAGCACCCACCGGACGACGTCCTCGTCGTCGAGCCGGTGGGTCTCGGCGTTGGCCAGCAGCGGCTCCTCGGCGAGGTAGTAGCGGATCAGGTCGGGCACCCAGGTGTAGAGCAGCTTGTCGTCGGCGACGCCGTTGCCGACGGCGTTGGCGATGGTGACCCGGCCGGCGCGGGCGGCGTTGAGCACCCCGGCGCAGCCGATCACCGAGTCTGGCCGGAAGTGCACCGGGT
This sequence comes from Geodermatophilus sp., assembly GCA_036259935.1. GTDB lineage: Bacteria > Actinomycetota > Actinomycetes > Mycobacteriales > Geodermatophilaceae > Geodermatophilus. Next base: position 5,649 of record DATAAV010000335.1, read on the forward strand.
CGAGGAAGTCGTCGTCGATGCGGCGGTAGATGACGTCGACCCGGCGCTGGCCGTCGGTGGTCCGCATGCTCACCTGGTTGCCGGCGCAGACCAGGTCGCGGCCCTCCACCAGCTCCACGCCCATCTGGCGGGCGAGCAGGGCGTGCTCGAAGTAGGCGGAGTTGTAGACGCCCGGGGTCAGGACGACGACGGTGGGGTCGGCGACGTTGGCCGGCGCGGAGGCCTTGAGCGCGGCCAGCAGCCGGCTCGGGTAGTCGGCCACCGGCTGGATGCGGTGGTCGGCGAACAACTCGGGCAGCACCTGGCTCATCGCCGCCCGGTTGGTGATCACGTAGCTGACCCCTGACGGGGACCGGAGGTTGTCCTCCAGCACCCGGAAGTCGCCGGCCTCGTCACGGACCAGGTCGATGCCGGCCACGTGCACCCGCACCCCGTTGGGCGGGACCAGCCCGTGCGCCTGCCGGTGGAAGTGCGCGCTGGTGGTGACGACGCTGCGCGGGACGACCCCGTCGGCGAAGACCTGACCGGCCCCGTAGACGTCGGCCAGGAACGCCTCGAGCGCCTGGACCCGCTGGGCCACCCCGCGCTCGATCAGCGACCACTCCTCGGCCCCGATGACCCGCGGGACGATGTCGAGCGGGAAGGGCTGCTCCTCGCCGGCGTGGGCGAAGGTGACCCCGGCGTCGCGGTAGGTCTGCGAGAGCAGGTCCGCCCTAGCGGACAGTTCCTCGCCGGCCATCGGCTGCAGGGACGTGAACAGCCCGGAGTAGGCCGACCTGGGTTCGCCGGGCACTCCGAACATCTCGTCCCACTGCTCCCCCAGCGGGTAGCCGTCGAAGAGGTCCGCCATGGCGACGAACCTAGTTCGGGAACATGTCGGGCGCGTTTCCACGCGCCGTATCCGGGGCCCGGCGCTGGGTCACACATCAGCGCCTGATTCCGTCGAGATCGGTGATCTCGCACGCTTTGCCGGGCCATACCGTGCGAGATCGGCGATCTCGCCGGGGGCGGGGCGGCTCGCGGAGCGCAGGTGGTCCGCGGGGGCGGGGTGGGAAGACATCCGCCTCGGACAGCGCTACAGTCCCCGACTGGTTGAGCTCTCAACATTAGGAGGCCGGCATGCCTGCCGTGACCGTCGAGGACACCACCACCCTCCCCCGCGTCCCCATGCCTGCACCGCGGACGGTCCGTCGCCGGGTCCGCTCGGTCACCACCGCACCCTCGGGGTTCGAGGGGGAGGGCTTCCCGGTGCGCCGGGCGTTCGCCGGAGTGGACCTGCGCGACCTGGACCCGTTCATCCACATGGACCAGATGGGGGAGGTCGAGTACGCGCCCGGCGAGCCCAAGGGCACCTCCTGGCACCCGCACCGCGGGTTCGAGACCGTCACCTACATCATCGACGGCACCTTCGAGCACGCCGACTCGCACGGCGGCGGCGGCACGATCAGCAACGGCGACACCCAGTGGATGACCGCCGGCGGCGGCGTGCTGCACATCGAGCGGCCGCCGGAGCACCTCGTGGTCAGCGGCGGCCTCTTCCACGGCCTGCAGCTGTGGGTCAACCTGCCCCGGGCGCAGAAGTGGGTGGAGCCGCGCTACCAGGACCTGCGCGCCAACGAGTCGGTGCTGCTGGCCAGCCCCGACGCCGGCGCCCTGCTGCGGGTCATCGCCGGCGACGTCGCCGGGCACCGCGGGCCGGGCTCGACCTACACGCCGATGGCGATGGTGCACGCCACCGTCTCCCCCGGCGCAACTCTGGATCTGCCGTGGCGGCCCGACTTCAACGCCCTGGTCTACGTGCTCTCCGGCGCCGGCTCGGTCGGCCCCGAGGGGCACCCGGTGCGCACCGGCCAGCTGGCGGTCTTCGGCCCCGGCGACACCATCACCGTCTCCGGCGCGGTCCGGCAGGAGTCGCGGACGCCGGCGCTCGACGTCGTCATCCTGGGCGGGCGGCCCATTCGCGAGCCGATCGCCATGTACGGGCCGTTCGTGATGAACACCCGCCAGGAGATCATCGACGCCTTCACCGACTTCCAGGCCGGTCGCCTCGGGGCCATCCCCGCCCACCACGTGCCGCACGGCGCGGTCCGGGGCGAAACTGGGCAGACCCCCGAAGCCTGACGGCAATGTTCTCCAGCCTGATGGCGATGTCCTCGAGCCTGACGGCGATGTCCTCGAGCCCGACGGCGATCTCCGCGTGGGAGGCCCGGCCATGAGCAACCTCGACCGCCGCCCGGAGGCCCGTGAGCTGGGCGGGCTGGAGGCCACCTCCGCCCGCCCCACGCTCGACCTGCTCCCGGGCAAGGAGGTGCTGCTCGGCGAGAGCACCCGGGTCCGCCGGCTGCTGCCGACCCTCGGCCGGCGCATGGTCGGCGCCTGGGCGTTCGTCGACCACTACGGCCCCGACGACATCGCCTCCGGGCCCGGGATGCAGGTGGCGCCGCACCCGCACACCGGCCTGCAGACCGTGTCCTGGCTGCTCGAAGGGGAGGTGCACCACCACGACTCGCTCGGCAGCGACGTCCGCTTCGGACCCGGCGAGCTGGCGCTCATGACCGCCGGCCACGGCATCGCCCACGCCGAGCAGTCCCCGCCGGTGCACCCCCGCTACCTGCACGGGGCCCAGCTGTGGGTGGTCCTGCCCGACGCCGATCGGGACACCGCTCCGGCCTTCGCCCACCACCCGCAGCTGCCGGGGTTCTCCTCCGACGGGCTGACGGCGACCGTGCTGATGGGCTCCTTCGGCGGTGCGACGTCGCCGGGCCGGGCGTTCACTCCCCTGGTCGGTGTGGACCTGGACGTCGCGGCCGGCTCCGACGTGGAGGTTCCGCTGGAACCGGACTTCGAGTACGCGCTGCTGACCGCCTCCGGCTCGACCACGATCGAGGACGCGCCGCTGACCCCGGGCGCGATGCTCTACCTGGGCACCGGCCGCCGGGCGCTGCGCCTGAACGCGCAGGCGGCCAGCCGGCTGCTGCTGCTCGGCGGGGAGCCGTTCGAGGAGCGGATCGTCATGTGGTGGAACTTCGTCGGCCGCTCCGGCGAGGAGATCGCCGAGTACGCGGCGCAGTGGGACGAGGAGTCCGACCGCTTCGGCGCGGTCGTCGGCTACGAGGGCGAGCGGCTGGAGGCGCCGCCTCTGCCGCCGGTACCGCTCCGCCCGCGCGGGCGGGAGCGGTGAACGTCCGGGCGCCGGAACCGCCGGACCGAACGTCGGCAGGCACCGGACGTCGCCGCAGAGGCGGGCACGACGGGCGGACCGCCTCCGGACGGCCCGACACTGGGCGCATGACCCGGCCCGGCCCCGACCCCCGCATGCTCGCGTTCGTCGCCGACCGCAACTGGGGCGTACTCGCCACCATCAAGCGCGACGGACGCCCGCATCTGTCCAACGTCGGCTACGCCTACGACCCCGAGACCCAGCTGGTGCGGGTCTCGGTGACCGCCGACCGGGTGAAGACCCGGAACCTGGCGGCCGACCCGCGGGTCACGCTGCACGTCGCGTCGAAGGACTTCTGGAGCTGGGTCGCGGTCGAGGGCACCGCCGAGCTGACCCCGGTCGCGGCCGATCCGCACGACGCCACGGTCGAGGAGCTGATCACCTACTACCGCGGCGTGAGCGGGGAGCACCCCGACTGGGACGAGTACCGCACCGCGATGGTGGCCGACCGGCGCCTGGTCGTGCGGTTCCGCCCCGAGCACGCCTACGGCCAGCTGCCGGGCTGACGCCGGCGGGCCGCCCCGAGGTCGCGTCGGCAACCGAGGACCGGCCTCGGGCGGCCGGGGAACGGGCCGGCGCGCCCCTCCGCGCCGGCCCTCATCCCGACCGCGTCAGCTACCGAGCGCCTGCATGACCTCGAACGGCGCTCCCCACGCGTCCTCGACGACGGCGAACCGGCCCCAGGGCGTGTCCATCGGCGCCATGATCACCTTGCCGCCGTTGGCCTCCACCGTGGCGACCGCCTCGTCGGTCGACGCGACGGAGAAGCAGGTGAGCCAGCCCTTCGGCAGCTCGGGGGAGCTCGCCCCCAGCCCGCCGAGCGGGTCCCCGCCGGTGGAGAAGGTCGTGTAGTCGAAGTCCTCGCCGCCGCCCTCGACCTTGTCGTAGGTGAACCCGAAGACGGCCGCGTAGAACTCCCGCTCGGCCGTGGTGTCGTCGACCATGGCCTCGTTCCAGACCAGCGCCCCCGGCTCGCCGTGGATCCGTGCGCCGGTGTGCTGACCGGCCTGCCAGAGCCCGAACGGGTTGCGCCGGGGGTCGAGGGCGATGACCATCCGGCCCATCGGCCCCACGTCCATCGGCTCGACGATCACCGTGCCGCCCGCGTCGCGGATGCGGGCCGCGGTCGCCTCGGCGTCGTCGGTGGCGAAGTAGGTGGTCCAGCGCGGCGGGTCCGACGGGTCCTGCTGCGGGCCCATGCCGGCCGCCTGCTGGCCCTTGACCACCGCGGTCAGGTAGCCGCCGTACTCGGGTTCTCCGCCGGTGTACTCCCAGCCCAGGACGGCCGTGTAGAAGGCCTTGGCGGCGTCGAGATCGGCTGCTCCGTAGTCGACCCAGCACGGGGTGCCGTTGGGCCAGGGGGTGTCACGGGTGGGCATGCGTTCCTCCTCGTTGGGTGGGGGAGGACACAGTTCCACCCGGGTCGGACAGTTCCCAGCGCTTCCCGTGCGGCGGAGGGATTGCGGCGGATCAGAACCGCCCGCCGCCCGAGCGACCCCGGCTGCGGGACCCGCCGAAGCTGCCCGACCGCCGGCCACCCCCGCCGCTGAAACCGCCGCGCGAGCCGCCCCCGAAGCCGCCTCCGTAGCCGCCGGAGCTGCGGGAGCCGCCCCCGCCGAACAGGATGCCGCCGAGCACCAGGCTGCCCAGGTCCCCGCCGCCCCGGGAGGGGTACCCGCCGGCGAAGCCTCCGGGGCCGTACCCGCCGCCGTAACCGCCTCCGTAGCCGCCGTAGCCGGAGTAGCCCCCGCCCCAGCCCTGGACGTCGGACTGCGCCAGCTGCAGCGCCTGCTGGGCGAGCGCGTCGGCCTGGTGGGCCTCCCGCAGCGCCGTGACCGGGTCGTCCTGCGCGCCGGCCACGGCCATGTCCAGGTGCCGCTGGGCCTCGGCCAGCCGGGTGCGCGCCTCCGCGCCGACCGCGCCCCGCCGGGTGGCGATGAAGTCGCCGGCCGCGGCGATGCCCGAGCGCGCGGCCAGCAGCACCTGGTCCAGCGCGGCGGCGGCGCGGCGGGCCTGCGCCTGGGCGTCGCGGGCGACGGCGAGCGCCTGCTCCAGGGCGATGTCGGCCTCCTCCAGCTGCCGCAGCGCGCTCAGCGGGTCGGGTCGGCCGTCGGCGGGGTGCAGCGTCGCGTCCGCGGAGGCCAGCGCCGCCTCGGCGCGGGCGATCTGCGGTCGCAGCCCGCCGTCCTGGCCGGAGGCGAGCAGCGCGCGGGCCTCGGCGAGGTCCTTCTCCGTCTCGGCGCGGGCTGCGACGACGCCGGCAGTGGCCGCCTCGAGATCGGCGGCGAGCCGGCCGACCGCGTCGAGCAGCGTGGCGGTCTGGGCGACGGCGTCCTCGGCGGCGCGGATGTCGGCCACCGCGGCCCCGGCCCGGCCCGCGGCGAGCTCGCTGCGGGCCTCGGCGACCTCCTGCTCGGCGGCTGCCAGCCGCGCCCGCGCCTGGTCGACGTTCTCGGCCACCGGCCCCAGCGCCGCGGCGGCGTAGCGCCCCTGCAGGTCATGCAGCCGCTGCTCCTCCTGCGGCAGCCGCTCGGCCAGCTCGGCGATCCGGGGGGCCAGCGCGTCGAGCACCTGCGGAGCGGTGCGCTCGAGGTCGCGCAGCTGGTCGTAGGCCGTGGCCTGCTCGTCCAGCCGGGCGTCGGCGGCCGCGGTGAGCTGCAGGATCTCGGCGAGCATCGCCCGCCGGGTCGGCTCGTCCTCGGGGATCTCGTCGTCGAGCTGCTGGCGCAGCGTGAAGGCGCGGGTCAGCTCCTGGCGCGAGCGCCCCAGCGCCTCGGCGAAACCGGCGACCGCCTCGTCCCCGTACTGGAGGCGGGCGTAGTCGAGGTCGAGCTGGGAGGTCTTGATCGCCTCGTCGAGCTCCAGCAGAGCGGTGCTGGCCTGGGCCTGCAGCTGCTCGGTCGGGACGCCGGCGTGCGGATCGGGCCGCTCCAGCCGCCGCACCGGGGGTGGCTCGGCCTCCCGGCGCCGGCGGCGGTTCCGCGCCACCAGGTAGGCGCCGGCACCGACGGCGGCGAGGCCGCCGACCACCAGCAGGGTGCCCCCGCCGCCACCGCCACCGCCGCCGAGCCCCTCGGCGAGGGCGATCGCGGCGCCGTCCCAGTCCTCCTCGGCGAGCCGGGGCTCCACCTCGTCGACCAGCAACTGCTCGATCTGGCTGTCGGAGAGCCGGAAGCTGTCGTCGACCCAGTAGCCGTAGGCCCGGTCGTCGACCGCGACGGCGAAGAGCATGTCGTCGGGCCCGCCGAGCTGCGACCGCTGCGCCGTCGCCGTCGCCCACTCCCCGCCGGAGGCCCCGTCGAAGCTGGACACGAAGACGACGAACAGCTGGGTGCCCTCGTCGGCCCGCAGCGAGTCCAGGGCGTCCTCGACCCGGGCCTCCTCGCCGGAGAGCGCCCCCACCCGGTCGGTGACCTCGTCGGGCGCGGCCAGCGGCGGCTCGGCCAGCGCGGTCGCGCCCCCGGCGAGCACCAGCGCGGCCAGCACCGCGAGGACGACGGACAGCCGGCGCACGGGCACCTCCGGGAGGAGCGATGGCGTATCGGACCAGGCTTTTCCGGACCCTACCCAGGGAGTGCGGCATGCCGGGGGCGAAACCGGGTCAGCCCTCGCGCAACCGCTCCCACTCCGCCCGCCGGACGGCCTGGGCGACGGGATCGGGCACGGGCAGCGACGCGAGCAGCCGCTGGGTGTACGGGTGCCGCGGCGCGCCGAGCACCTCCGCGCCCGTCCCCTCCTCCACCAGGCTGCCCCGGTAGAGCACGGCGATCCGGTCGGCGAGCAGGTCGACGACGGCCAGGTCGTGGCTGATGAACAGGCAGGCGAAGCCCAGCTCCCGTTGCAGCTCGGCGAACAGGTCGAGCACCCGCGCCTGCACCGAGACGTCCAGCGCGGAGGTCGGCTCGTCGGCGATGAGCAGCTCCGGGTCCAGCGCCAGGGCACGGGCCAGGCTGGCCCGCTGGCGCTGGCCGCCGGAGAGCTCGTGCGGGAACCGGTCGCCGAACGACCGGGGCAGCTGCACCGCCTCCAGCAGCTCGTCCACCCGGATGCGCGCGGCGGCGGCGCCCGCGGCCCGGCGGTGCACCACCAGCGGCTCGGCCACCGCCTCGGCGATGGTGAGCAGCGGGTTGAAGCTGGACGCGGGGTCCTGGAAGACGAACCCGATCCGCTCCCGCACCGGACGGAACGCCCGTTCCCGGACGCCGTTCATCTCCGTGCCGAGCACCCGCAGGGACCCGCCGGTGACCCTGGTGAGCCCGGCGATCGCCCGCCCGATCGTCGTCTTGCCGCTGCCGCTCTCCCCCACCAGCCCGAGGACCTCCCCCGGTCGGATGCTGAAGCTGACGCCGTCCACGGCGACGAAGTCCGGACGACGGAACCGGCCGGGGTAGACGATCCGCAGGTCGCGGGCCTCCACCACCGGTGCGCTGCTCGCCCAGTCGGGGGCGCGGCGGGCGGCTCGCTCCTCGGCCCGCGCCCGCCCCTCCCCGAGCCGGGGCACCGAGCCCAGCAGCTCGCGGGTGTAGGGGTCCTGCGGCGCCGCGAACAGGGTGCGGACGTCGGCCTGCTCCACGATCCGGCCCTGGTACATGACCGCCACCCGGTCGGCCAGGTCGGCGACGACGCCCATGTTGTGCGTGATGAGCACGATCGCGGCGCCGAACTCGTCGCGGCAGCGGCGCAGCAGGTCGAGGATCTCGGCCTGCACGGTGACGTCGAGGGCGGTGGTCGGCTCGTCGGCGATGATCACGCCCGGGTCGAGCACCAGCGCCTGGGCGATGACGATCCGCTGCTTCTGCCCGCCGGAGAACTGGTGCGGGTAGTGGTCGACGCGCTGCTCGGGATCGGGGATGCCGACCCGGCGAAGGACGTCGATCGCCTTGGCGCGGGCCTCCTTGCGGCTGTACTTCCCGTGCGCGCGCAGGCCCTCGGCGATCTGCCAGCCGACCGGGTAGACCGGGTTGAGCGCGGTGGAGGGCTCCTGGAAGACCATCGCCGCGTCGCGCCCGCGCACGTCCCCCAGCTGCGCCGCTGAGAGCGTGACGACGTCGTGCTGCTCGGACCCGTCCCTGCTGCGCAGCACCACCGCGCCGCGCGTGGTGGCGGTCTCCGGCAGCAGGCCCAGGATGCTGCGCGCGGTGACCGTCTTGCCGCTGCCGCTCTCCCCCACGACCGCCAGCACCTCGCCGGGGGCCACCGACAGGGTCACGTCCTGCACCGCGGCGACGGTCCCCATGTCCGTGGCGAAGGAGACCGAGAGGTTCTCGATGTCGACGACGCCGCTCATCGCTCCACCCACCGTCCGTCCGTCGTCCCCTCGATCCCGGCCAGGCCGGCCGGCCCGGCACCCAGCGGGCCGCCGGGCACCACCGAGGTCTCGGCCACGTCGGCCGGCGTCTCCACCCCGCGACGGCGGCTGCGCAGCCGCGGGTCGGCCAGGTCGTTGAGGCTCTCGCCCACCAGCGTCAGGCCGAGCACCACGAGCACGATCGCCGAGCCCGGGAACACCGACGTCCACCAGATGCCGCTGGTCACGTCGGCCAGCGACTTGTTCAGGTCGTAGCCCCACTCCGCGGCCGCGGTCGGCTCGATGCCGAAGCCGAGGAAGCCCAGGCCGGCGAGGGTGAGGATCGCCTCGGAGGCGTTGAGGGTGAGGATCAGCGGCAGGGTGCGCGTCGCGTTGCGCAGCACGTGCCGGGTCATGATCCGCCAGTGGCCGGCGCCGATCACGCGGGCGGACTCGACGAAGGCCTCGCTCTTGATCCGCACCGTCTCGGCGCGGACCACCCGGAAGTACTGCGGGATGAACACCACGGTGATCGAGATCGCCGCGGCGAGGATCCCGCCGTAGAGGCTGGACTGGCCGCCGCTGATGACGATCGCCATGACGATGGCCAGCAGCAGGGACGGGAAGGCGTAGACGGCGTCGCAGACGACCACGAGCACCCGGTCCAGCCAGCCGCCGAAGTAGCCCGACACCAGCCCGATCAGCACCCCGGCGAACAGCGAGAGCACGATCGCCACCACGATCACCAGCAGCGCGGTGCGCGAGCCCCAGATGACGCGGGAGAGCACGTCGTAGCCGCCGACCGTCGTCCCGAGCAGGTGGTCGGCGGACGGCGGCTGCTGGGCGCCGAACGCACCGTCGGCGTCCCGAAGCTGGTTGTAGCCGTAGGGCGCCAGCAGCGGGGCGAGCAGCGCGGTGAGCAGGAACAGGCCGGTCAGCAGAAGGCCGGCCACGAGCATGCCGCGCTGCAGTCCGACGCTCTGGCGCAGCTGGCGGACGACGGGCAGCCGGCGCCAGCCGCGGTCGGCGCGGGGCGTCCCGGTCGTGGTCGGCTCGGTGACGGTGGCCATCAGTACCTCACCCGCGGGTCGATGAGCGCGGCGACGACGTCGACGACGAAGTTGGTCACCGCGACGATGACCGCGAGCATCGCGACGATCCCCTGGACGGCGACGAAGTCACGGGCCTGCAGGTACTCGGCGAGCTGGAAGCCCAGCCCCTTCCACTCGAAGGTGGTCTCGGTGAGCACTGCGCCGCCCATGAGCAGGGCGACCTGCAGGCCGATGACGGTGATGATCGGGATGAGCGCCGGCCGGTAGGCGTGCTTGCGCAGCAGCCGGCGCTCGGCCACACCGCGGGACCGGGCCGCCTCGACGTAGCCCATGCCGAGGGTGCCGATGACGTTGGTGCGCACCAGCCGCAGGAACACCCCGGCGGTGAGCAGGCCCAGCGCGATCGCGGGCAGCACCGCGTGCTCGAGCACGTCGAGGACGACCTCGCCGTCGCCGAGGCGGATCGCGTCGATCAGGTAGACGCCGGTGGGGTCCTCGAGGAACTGCAGCTCGATCTCGGCGCGGGTGGAGGCGCGGCCGGCGACGGGCAGCCAGCCCAGCCCGCTGGCGAAGATCAGCTTGAGCACGAGGCCGGCGAAGAAGACCGGTGTCGCGTAGCAGAGGATCGCGAAGATCCGCAGCACCGCGTCGGGCCACTTGTCGCGGAAGTAGGCGGCCAGCCGGCCCAGCGGGATGCCGACGGTGAAGGCGACGATCAGCGCGTAGAACGCCAGCTCGAGGGTCGCCGTGCCGAAGGTGGTGAGCACCTCGGTCACCGGGCGGCGGTCGCTGAGCGTCGTCCCGAAGTCGCCGGTGAAGACGCTGCCGAGGTACTCGAGGTACTGCACCGGCAGCGGCCGGTCGTAGCCGGCCTCGCGGACCCGCTCGGCCAGCTGCTCGGCGGTCAGCCGGCCTCCCAGCGCCGCGGTGATCGGGTCACCGGTCGAGCGCATGAGGAAGAACACCGTGGTGACCAGGATGAACACGGTCGGGACGATCAGCAGGAAGCGGATCAGGATGTAGCTGCCCAGACCGCCACCCCCGCCACGGCGCCGGCCGGCCACGGGGGCCTGCGCCTGGCCCGGAGCGGCCCCGGTGAGCTCGGTCGCTGCTGTGGTCATCTCTCTTCCTCCGTGCGGGCCTCTGTGCGGGCGAGGGGCCCGTACACGCCGGACCCCGGGTGACCCGCGTGCGGCGGGTCACCCGGGGCCATGTGCTGCGCTACGGCCGGATCAGCCCTGGGAGAGGGCGCCGTAGCGGAACTTGAAGGACGCGTCGAGTGTGTCCTGTGCTCCGTCCACGCCCGCCCGGACGACGGCGACCTGGGCGCCCTGCAGGTACGGCAGCGTGGACAGGTCCTGGGCGACGAGCTCCTGGATCTGCTCGATCAGGGCGGTGCGCTCGGCCGGGTCCGCGGTCGTGGCCTGCTGCAGGATCAGGTCGTTCACCTGCTGGTTGGCGTAGTGGTTGCTCAGGAAGTTCTCCGTCAGGAAGAACGGCGTGAGGTAGTTGTCGGCGTCGGAGTAGTCCGGGAACCAGCCCAGCTGGTAGGCCGGGTACACGTCGGCGACGCGGTCCTCGGAGTACTGCACCCACTCGGTGGTCTGCAGGTCGACCGTGAACAGGCCGCTGGACTCCAGCTGGTCCTTGATCAGGGCGTACTCGTCACCCGAGGACGGCCCGTAGTGGTCGTTGGAGTACTGCAGGCTCAGCTGGACCGGGGTCTGCACGCCGGCCGCCTGGAGCACCTGCGCGGCCTTGTCCGGGCCCGCGCCGCCGTTGCCGTCGCCGTACATCTCCAGCAGCGGCTGGACGGCGCCGGTCAGCCCCTCGGGGACGTGGGAGTACAGCGGCGTGTAGGTGCCCCGGTAGACCTGCTCGGCGATCTCCTCGCGGTCGATCAGGTGCGCCATCGCCTGGCGGACGGCCTGCGCCTTGGCCGGGTCGGCCTCGGGGGTCGACGCGCCGTAGGGCTGGGTGTTGAAGTTGAAGACGATGTAGCGGATCTCCCCGCCGGGGCCCTCGACCACCTCGACGTCCTCGTTGCCGCGCAGGTCGTCGATGTCGGTCGCGCTCAGGCTGCGGAAGGCGACGTCGATGTTGCCCTGCTCGATGTCGAGCTTGAGGTTCGAGGAGTCGGCGTAGTACCGGACGTTGATCCGCTCGGTCTTGGGCGCGCCGAGCAGGCCCTGGTAGTCCGGGTAGGCCTCGTAGGAGACGAGGTTGTTCAGGTCGTAGTTCGTGATCGTGTACGGCCCGTGGAAGGCGTTGCCGTCGACGATCTCCTGGTCCGGCGTGAGCGTGGTCGCCGAGAAGACGTCCTCGTCGACGATCGGGCCGGCCGGGCTGGAGAGGATCAGCGGGAAGACCTGGTCGTTCTCGGTCTTCAGGTTGAACGTGACGGTCAGGTCGTCGACGACCTCGGTGCTCTCCAGGTTGTAGAGCAGGGAGGCCGGGCCGTTCGGGTCGTTGATGGCCAGCTGCCGGTCGAAGGTGAACTTCACGTCCGACGCGGTCAGGTCGTTGCCGTTGGCCCACTTCAGGTCGGGCTTGAGCGTGACCGTGTACTGGGTCGGCGCGGTGAACTCCGCGGACTCGGCGATGTCCGGCTCGACGTCCGGGCTCCCGTAGTTCGTGTTCATCAGGAACGGGAACACCTGGTTCATCACGGCGAAGGAGCCGTTGTCGTACGAGCCCGCCGGGTCGATCGTGGTGATCTTGTCGCTGGTGCCGATGGTCAGCGTGTCACCGCCGCCCCCACCCGAGCCGCCGCCGCCGTCGTCGTCGCCCCCACCGCACGCCGACAGCGCCAGGGCCGTCACCGCGAGGCCGGCCGTCGCGGCGCGCACGCGCCGACGGCTGCTGGAACCGGAAGTCATCCGCCCTACCTTCGTTCTTCCTGGAGACCGGGCGAGGAGGAGGAATTTCTTCCGCCGTCGCCGGGTATGGCCGTTGGTTACCCATGCGTAGCACAGGGCGGCTCGGGGCCAGGACTCCCCCGAGGGACTGTTACCGCGTCGTGACTGCTCAGGCGATGCCCATGGCGCGACTCCGCGCCACGGTCCGCTCCTCGGTCGCTGGCGCTCCCTGCGATGCTCCCGGCGGCGTCAGGCGTCGATGCGTCGGCGGCCCTCGAACGCCCGGCCCAGGGTCACCTCGTCGGCGTACTCCAGGTCACCACCCACGGGCAGCCCGCTCGCCAGCCGGGAGACCGCCAGCCCCATGGGAGCCACCAGCCGGGCCAGGTAGGCCGCGGTCGCCTCGCCCTCCAGATTCGGGTCGGTGGCGATGATCAGCTCGGTGACCGCGCCGCTCATCAAGCGGGTCATCAGCTCCTTGACCCGCAGGTCGTCGGGGCCCACGCCCTCGATCGGGCTGATCGCACCGCCGAGCACGTGGTAGCGGCCGCGGAACTCGCGGGTGCGCTCGATCGCGACGACGTCCTTGGGCTCCTCGACGACGCAGATGACGTCGTCGCTGCGCCGGGGGTCACGGCAGATGCGGCACTGCTCCCCCTCGGCGACGTTGTAGCAGGTCGAGCAGAAGCGGACCTCGGCCTGCACGCGCTGCAGGGCGGCCACCAGCCTGCCGACGTCGGCCGACTCGGCCGCGAGCAGGTGGAAGGCGATGCGCTGCGCGCTCTTGGGCCCGACGCCGGGCAGGCGGCCGAGCTCGTCGATGAGGTCCTGGACGGCCCCCTCGTACACGGTGCTCCTCGAGGAGTAGGGAGAACGGCGCGGGTACGGCTCAGAGGCCGGGCAGCCCCAGCCCCCCGCCGAGACCGCCCCCACCGAGGCCACCGGCCAGCGGGCCCATCCGGCTGGCGGTGAGCTCCGCGGCGGCGCGGGAGGCGTCGCGGACGGCGGCCACCACCAGGTCCTGCAGGGTCTCGATGTCGTCGGGGTCGACGGCCTCCGGCGCGATCGTGATCGCGGTCAGCTCGCCGCTGCCGGTCATCGTCGCGGTGACCAGGCCGCCGCCGGCGGAGCCGGTGACCTGCTCCTGCGCCAGCTGCTCCTGGGCCGCGACCAACTGCTGCTGCATCTGCTGGGCCTGCTGCATCAGCTGCTGCAGGTCGGGCTGGCCTCCGGGAAACATGCCCCGAGAGTAGGCGTCGGGTAGGACATCCGTCCGCACGCGCCGCCGGGGATCTGCCGGCGTGGGCCGCCTGCGCTCGCCGAGGGCGGCACAAGGCCTTCTCAACCGGATGGTTGACAAAGCCGCCACGCCGTACCACCCTGTTCTCAACCGTTCGGTTGAGAAGGGAGGCACAGATGGCCGCCGATCCGCTCTCCCGGGTGTTCGCGGCCCTCGCCGACCCGATCCGGCGGGACATGGTGGCCCGTCTCGCGGCGGGCGACTCGACCGTGAACGAGCTCGCGGCGCCCTACGACGTGACGGTGCAGGCCGTCTCCAAGCACCTCAAGGTGCTCCAGGACGCCGGCCTGGTCAGCCGCCGCCGCGACGCCCAGCGCCGCCCGGTGCACCTCGAGGCCGAGGTGTTCGACCTGATGACCAAGTGGATCGAGCGCTACCGCCGGCAGGCCGAGGAGCGCTACCGCCGTCTCGACGACGTCCTCCGCTCGATGCCGGACGACGTCGACCCCGTTCCGACCGTCCAGGCAGTTCCCCAGGAAGGAGCACCGTCATGACGACCGCAGGCACGCGTGAGACGCAGATCGTCGCCGACCCGACCGTTCCGCTCGTCCGGATCACCCGGGAGTTCGACGCCCCGCGCGAGAAGGTCTTCCGGGCGCACACCGACCCCGATCTCCTCGTGCGCTGGTACGGCCCCCGAGACCTCGAGCTGCGCATCGATCACTTCGACTGCCGCACCGGCGGCGCCTACCGCTTCCGCCACCTCGGCGACGGCCAGGAGTACCGCTTCTTCGGCTCGTTCCACGAGGTGCGCCCCGCCGACCTGATCGTGCAGACGTTCACCTTCGAGGGGGAGCCCGACGGCGTCGCCCTCGAGCGACTGGTCTTCGAGGACCTCGGCGACGGCCGCACCCGGCTCACCTCGACGTCGCTCGTCGACTCGTTCGAGGGCCGCGACGCCTTCCTGTCCAGCGGCATGGAGGTCGGCGTCCGCGAGATGTACGAGCGCCTCGACGAGCTGATGGCGGCCGGCTGAGCCCGGCGCTCAGTCGTCGATCGGCCGGGCGCCCAGCTGGGACCGCAGCAGCGAGAGCGCGGCCTGCTCCGGGTCGACCGCCGGCGCGGGCTCCCGGTCGCCCCCGCCGCTCTCCGCCGCCGCCTCGGCCATGAGCTCGCGGGCCTCGGCGGCCTCGGCGGCCCGCGCCGCCTCCCGCGCGACCTCCGGCGACACGGCCGGACCGGCGGACCGCGACGTGGCCCCCTCGACGACGGCGTCCACCCGCCAGCGCACGCCGAGCAGCTCGTTGAGCGCCTCGCGCAGCACGTCCTTGTTGAGGTCGTCGCCGAGCCGGCGGGCCAGGGCCGGCGAGGCGGTGGAGAGCGTGAGCACGCCGCCGGACAGGGCGTGCACCTGGGCGTTCTTCAGCAGCGCCTCGGTGGTGCGCTTGTGCCGCTTGACCACGGCGAGCAGCTCGGGCCAGACCCTGCGGACGTCCGCGGTGGTGAGCTCCCCCTCGGTCGCGGCCGGCTCGGGGTCGGCGGAGACCACCGGGGTGGGCTCCCCGCCGCGCGGCGTCGGGGAGGACCCGGCGGCCGCCCGCGGCGGAGCGGCCGGCTCCCGCGGCGCCTCCATGCGTGCGGCGGCGGCCCGGACGGCGCCCGGCTGCGCGGGGTGCGGCCAGTCCTCCTCGTCGTCCGGCTCGGGCGGCAACGGGATGTCCGGTTCGGACGTCGCCGGCTGCGGCCGCCGCTCCGCTGCGGCGGGCGTCCGGTCCCCGGAGCCGGGCGGCACGGTCGCGGGCCAGCCGTCGTCGGCCGGGGTGGTGCGGCCGCCGAAGCCGGGGGGCACGGTGTCCGGCCAGTCGTCGTCGGCCGGGGCCGCTGGGGTGGCGGCGGCCGGCGGGGCGGGCTGCGGCGTGGGCGCTGGTGCGGGTCGGGCCGGCGCGGGGCTCAGGGCGGCCGCGGTCGACTCGGGGGCGGGCGCCACCTGCGAGCGGCGGACGAACTCCCGCCGCGGCGCCGCCGGAGCCCGGTCGGCGGGCTCGGCAGCGGCCGGCGGAACAGGGGCGGGCCGAACAGGGGCCGGCGGAACGGGGGCCGGGCGCGCGGCCGGCTCCCGGGCCGGGGCCTCCTGCCCGGACGGTTCGGCGATCGGGCGGCCGGCGTGCTCGCCGGCGATCGACAACCGCCGCTCGAGGCGCTCGAGCCGCTGCAGCGTGGCCGCCGCGGAGTCGTCAATGCCGGGCAGCAGCATCCGCGCGCACACGAGCTCGAGCAGCAGCCGCGGCGCCGTCGTCCCGCGCATCTCGGTCAGGCCCTCGTGCACGGTGTCGGCCATCCGCGAGAGCGTGGCCGAACCCAGCGCCTTGGCCTGCGAGGCCATGAGGTCCAGGCGGTCGGGCGGGCAGTCGAGCAGCCCGTTGCCACCGGCGTCGGGCACGGCGTCGAGCACGATGAGGTCGCGCAGCCGGTCGAGCAGGTCGGTGGCGAACCGGCGCGGGTCGTGCCCGGCCTCGACCACCCGGTCGACGGCACGGAACACCCCGGGCGCGTCGTGCGCGGCCAGCGCGTCGATCGTCTCGTCGAGCAGCGCGTCGTCGGTGACCCCGAGCAGCCCGACGGCGTCCCGGTAGGTGACGCCCTCGGACCCGGCGCCGGCCAGCAGCTGGTCGAGGATCGACAGCGAGTCGCGCACCGAGCCGCCGCCCGCGCGGACCACCAGCGGGAACACCGTCGGCTCGACCTGCACGCCCTCGTCGGCGCAGATCTTCTCCAGCAGGCCGCGCAGCGTGGCCGGCGGCACCAGCCGGAACGGGTAGTGGTGCGTGCGCGAGCGGATGGTCGGCAGGACCTTGTC
>DATAAV010000336.1:0-8158 GCA_036259935.1 Geodermatophilus sp.
GTCGACGCGATCCAACTGGTCCGGCTGCCCTACCACCTCAGCTCGCTGACCCAGGCGGCCGCGCGGACGGCGCTGGCGCACACCGACGCGCTGCTGGCCACCGTCGACGCGGTCAAGGCCGAGCGGGACCGGATCGTCGCCACCCTGCCGGCGCTGGGGCTGACCAGCGTGCCCAGCGACGCCAACTTCGTGCTGTTCGGGCACTTCGCCGACGCGCACGCCGCCTGGCAGGCGCTGCTGGACCGCGGGGTACTCGTGCGCGACGTCGGCCTGCCCGGCTGGCTGCGGGTGACCGCGGGGACGGCGGAGGAGACCGACGCGTTCCTCACCGCGCTGGGGGAGATCGCCGCGGACCACCGCGCGCCTCTGGGAGGATCTGAAGGATGAGCCGCACTGCACGCGTCGAGCGGGAGACCAGAGAGACCAAGCTCGTGGTCGAGGTCGACCTCGACGGCACGGGGACCAGTTCGATCAGCACGGGGGTCGGCTTCTACGACCACATGCTGACCGCGCTGTCCAAGCACAGCGGGATCGACCTCACCGTGCAGGCCGACGGCGACCTCCACATCGACGCCCACCACACCGTCGAGGACGTCGCGATCGCCCTCGGACAGGCGTTCGCCGAGGCGCTCGGCGACAAGAAGGGCATCACCCGCTACGGCGACGCGACCATCCCGATGGACGAGGTGCTCGTGCAGGCCGCCGTCGACCTCTCCGGCCGGCCGTACTTCGTGCACGCCGAGCCCGAGAACATGACCCCGATGATCGGGCCGGACTACCCGACCAGCCTGACCCGGCACGTGCTGGAGTCCTTCGCGTTCAACGCGCGGATCAGCCTGCACGTGCGGGTGCTCTACGCCGGCCGCGACGCCCACCACATCGTCGAGGGGCAGTTCAAGGCGCTGGCCCGCGCGTTGCGCGCCGCCGTCGCGCTGGACCCCCGGGTGGGCGGCGTTCCCTCCACCAAGGGCGCGCTGTAGAGCCGTGCCCGCGCTCCGGTTCCTCGCATGACGTTCGCCGTCCTGCTCCTGGCACTCGGCGGGTTCATGCTCGGCGGCGCCTGGAGCATCTGGAAGGCCGGCTCGGACGAGAAGGGCCGCACCGGCCCGCAGGTCGCCTTCGCCGTCCTGCTGCTGGTCGGCGCGGTGATAGCCACCGCCTCCGGCATCCTGCGACTGGTGTGAGCCGGCCTCCCGGGAACACGGCAGGGCCTCCCGCGGCTGAGCATTACCGTGGGCACCGTGAAGAAGGTCGTCGTCCTGGACTACGGGTCGGGCAACCTGCGCTCCGCCGAGCGGGCCCTGGCCCGGGTCGGCGCCGACGTCACCGTGACCGCCGATCCGCGGGCGGCGTTGGAGGCCGACGGCCTCGTCGTCCCCGGCGTGGGTGCCTTCGCCGCGTGCATGGCCGGCCTGCGCGCCGTCGACGGGCCGCGGATCATCGACCGGCGGCTGGCCGGTGGCCGCCCGGTGCTCGGCATCTGCGTCGGGATGCAGATCCTCTTCGAGCGCGGGGTCGAGCACGGCCAGGACACCGAGGGCTGCGGGGAGTGGCCGGGCATCGTCGAGCCGCTGAAGGCCCCGGTGCTGCCGCACATGGGCTGGAACACCGTGGAGGCGCCGCAGCGCAGCGTGCTGTTCGCCGGCCTGGCCGGCCAGCGGTTCTACTTCGTGCACTCCTACGGCGTGCGCAACTTCACCCTCGGCACGGAGGGCCCGCCCAGCCCGCTCGCCCCGCCGCTGGTGACCTGGGCCGAGCACGGCGACCGGTTCGTGGCCGCCGTGGAGAACGGGGCTCTGTCGGCCACGCAGTTCCACCCGGAGAAGAGCGGCGACGCCGGCGCCCAGCTGCTGACCAACTGGCTGCGCACCCTGGACTGAGGCTCACTGCAGCGGGAACGGCGGCTGCAGCCACCACGGGGCGTCGACGACGTCGATCCGGGTCACCCACTTGACCCACCAGAAGCCGCGCCTGCCGGGCGCCACCAGGCGCACCGGTGCACCGTGCCCGGCCGAGAGCGGCCGCCCGGCCGCGGACGTCGCCAGCAGCAGGTGCGAGGCGTCCCGCAGCGGCAGCCGGCGGCGGTAGCCGGTGACGGAGACGACGTCGACGCTGCCGTCGGGCGGCAGCGGGCCGGGCAGGTGCTCGGTGAGCAGCCGGTCCAGGCGGACGCCGCGCCAGTGCTGAGCGGCGAACCAGCCGCCGGTGCAGTCCAGGACGGCGCGCACGGTGTCGCCCCGGTCGAGTTCGGCCACCGGTACCCGGGCGCGTCGCCCGGCGGCGGTCAGTTCGACGGCGTCGTGGGCCGACTCCGGCACGGCGTCGCTGATCCACTGGGTGACCGGCATCGCGGCGGGTTCGTCGGTGCCCCGCTCGTGCGAGCCCGTGACGTGGCGCCGGCCCCCCGGGGCGCCGGTCAGCCGCAGCACGGCCTCGCCGACGCCCCACAGCGCAGCGGCGGCCAGCCCCAGGCCGGCGCCCTGCAGCAGCGTCCGGCGGCCCAGGTCGGCCCGCCGCGGCGCCTGCCGGCTGCCGCACGCGTGCAGCACGAGCAGCGCGCCGGCGCCGATCCCGGCTCCCACGTGCACCTGCAGCGCGGTGACCCCGCCGCCGGCCGGCCACGGCCCGGCCAGGCCGACGGTGTGCAGCACACCGGTCAGGACGGCGACGGCCACCAGGACGCCGAGCGTCAGCGCCACGGCCGGATCACGCAGCCGGACCTCCCGCCGGCGGGCCCGCCGCACGACGACGGTCTTCCACGGCACGAGCAGCACCAGGCCCAGCCCGGCCGCCCCGTGTGCGGCGGCCACCACGCGTGAGGGCAGGGGAGTCCCCGTGCCGAAGGCGAGGACGCCGGTGCTGCCGGCCACGAGCAGCAGGGCCAGCAGGCCGAGGTTGGTGCGCCGCCCGGCACGGCGGGGCAGCCGCGGCGTGGGCACGAGGGCCACGTTCCTCAGTGTGCGCTTTCCCGTTCCTCACCTGTGGATTCGTCTCGCGGCACTGCTGATTCGCGGCTAAGATCGAACGCACGTTCGAAGTGGCGGAATGGTCGGCGGACGGGACGGTCCGTCGGCTCGGCTGCTTCGCCGACGACGGTTCGCCCGCCTCCCGCCAGGAACTCCTGGCCGCGGTGGGCCCGCTCCAGCCGCTGGACGAGTTCATGGCCCAGATGTGCCCGGCCAGCAGTCCTGAGCGGGCGGCGCTTGCCGACTTCTGGCTGGTCCGGCTTCTCCAGTTGGGCGAGCGCGGCGCGGCGGCCCAGGCCGCCGAGCGCATGGAACTCGTCGCCCTCCTCGCCGCCGAACGCCCGGCGACGGACGACGTCCCCGCCGGCCGGGCGGGCGCTCCGGGACCGGATGCGCGGCGGGAGCGGGACCCGGAGGTCATGGACGTCAGCGAGTGGCTGCCGGCCGAACTGGCGCTCGTGCACCCCTACGGCGATCGCCGGGCCGCCGAGCTCGCCCGGATCTGCTGACGCTGACCCGGCGCTTCCCCGCGACGCTGGGCCTGCTGCGGCGCGGGGAGATCGACGAGGCGCGGGCCCGGGTCGTGGCCGACCTGCTCGGCCGGCTCGAGGACGAGGTGGCCGGTCGCGTCGAGGCCCTCGTGCTGCCCCGCGCGGGAACGCAGACGCCGACGAACCTCGCGGCCGGCATCCGCCGGGCGATCGACCGGCTCGACGCCGCCGCGCGGCGGCGTCGGCACGAGCGGGCCCGAGCGGACGCGGAGGTCCGCTGGTGGGCGACCCAGGACGGCATGGCCCGCCTGGCCGCTGACCTGGACCTCCCGGTCGCCGCGGCCTGCGGCCGGAGGATCGACCTGCTGGCCCGGCAGCTGCGCGACGGCGGGAACGACCGCCCGATGGGCCGGCTGCGGGCCGAGGTGCTGGCCGATCTCGTCCTCCGGCCGTGGGCGGAGCGGCCCTCCGTGACCGCCCAGCTGGTGGTGCACGCCTCCCTTCCCACGCTTGCGTGGCGGTGACGAGCCCGCCGAGGTGGACGGTCATCCGGTGAGCGCCGAGCAGTGCCCGGAGCTGCTCGCCGAACTCGACGCCCTCGGGCCGGAGCGCCCCACGGGCGGCACGCTGGAGGTGGCCGTCCACGACGGCACCGGCCGGCTCGTCGCGGTCGGGACCCGCCGGGCGCTCGCACGCGGCGCACGCGGCCGCGGGCTCCGCCGGCCGCCGGCCGCCGGCGACGCCGCGGTACCGCCCGACGGCGGGGCAGCGGCGGTTCGTCCAGGTGCGGGACCGTCGCTGCCGCCATCCGCACTGCACCCGGCCGGTGGGCCGCACCGACATCGACCACGGCCGCTCCTGGCCGGAGGGGCACACCGACTGCGACAACCTCTGCTGCCTGTGCCGCCGGCACCACCGGCTCAAGACCCACGCCCGCGGATGGCGCTTCGTCCTGCTGCCCGGCGGGGAACTGCAGGTGACCACGCCGTCGGGCATCAGCCGGACCACCACTCCGCCGCAGGAGCCGCCCGAGACGCCGGTGCCCTCTGGCGCGCCACCGGGCATCGGGGAACCGCTGACCACCGGCCCGGGTGATCCCGGCTTCATCGGCCCCTGGCCGTTCTGAGTGCTGCCCTGGCGGGCGGGCCGCCAGTTCCGGCGGGAGCGTCGGGTCCGGGGAGCGACGCCTGCGCCGCGAGATGGCGGCGTCCCTGGCGGAGACCCTGCTACCCGGGGTGCGCCGAGGTATCGGCCGGCGCAGCGCGCCACAGGCAAGCGGCCAGAGCCAGCATCCAGACGATGAACAGGCCCACCCCGATGAGGGAGTAGCCGCCCCCGACGGTGCGCCCGACCAGGCTCGAGGCCGAGGCCAGCAGGAAGATGCCCGCGAGAACCAGCCCGCCGATGCCCAGCCACCGCCGCACCAGCCCGGTACGCAGTGTCGCCAGGGAGATCGTCGTGGCCAGGGCGGTCACCGCCCAGACCACCGGGGTGCGACCCTGCAGCTCGTTCAGAGCGTCGACCGCGCGGGATCGTGGCTGTCGGCGACGCCGACCAGCGCGGTTTCTGCGGCAGCCGACATGAATCCCAGGGCGATGAAGACAGTGCCGGTGACCAGCACGGAGACCGCCGTCGTCTCGTACCCGGGCCGCCGGATGACCGCCACGAGCGGGGCGAGGAAGGCGATGAAAGTCAGCAGACCGAGCCCGAGGGCGATCTCGCTGCTCAGCAGGGCGCCGCGATGGGCGACGTTGTACGCGGCAACGTCTGTCGCTGTCGAAGTGACCGGGCCGACCCCCTGCAGGACGTGATGGACTGCGAAGAGCAGGCCGAACAGCAGCGCGCCGATCGCGGCCAGTTGCAGAGACGACCCGGGCGCCCTGTCAACATGCACAGCTGTCATCACGCCATCATCGGGCGCCTCACGGAGACGGCACAGCTGCACTGCGCGTGGCCTCGCCGACCGGCACGAATCCGCGCGGGCGTGGTCCGACCGCGGGTGTGGCGCGCCCCAGCATCTCTGGGCGGAGCGCCCCCGGCCTGAGCCGCATTCACCAGTGGCCGCGGTGCACGACCTCCTCGACGCCGCGCCGGCCCCGCCGCAGCGACGGCGAGCGGCGGTCCTCCGTGCCCGGGTAGCCGACCGAGACGCAGCCGACCGGCCGGTACGCCTCGGGCACGCCGAACGCGGTCCGGAAGGCGACCAGCCGTTCGGGCGGGATGCCGAAGAAGCAGGCGCCCAGCCCCTCGTCGACCGCGGTGAGCAGCATCAGCAGCGCCGCCATGCCGGTGTCGACGTCCCAGTAGGGCACCGGCCAGCGGGACTCGTCGCGGTCGGTCCAGCCCTTGTCCGGCTCGGCGTAGCGGTCGAGGTAGGCGGCCTTGTGCGACAGCGGCACGACGAGCAGCGGCGCCCGGCGCATGCGGGTCAGCCACCGGTCGGGCGCGCCGCCGCCGGCGGTCGCCGTCCAGAACCGGTCGCGCTCCTCCGGCGACTCCAGCACGAGGAACGCCCAGCCCTGGCTGAACCCGGCCGAGGGCGCCCGGATCGCGTGCTCGAGCAGCCGCTCCCGGATCTCCGCGGGAACCGGCCGGTCGCGGTCGTAGTCGCGGACCATGCGCCGCCGGCGGACGACGTCGCGGAACTCCATGCCCGCACTCTGCCGTGCAGCGGAGGCGGTGGACACCGCGGATATGTTGCAGCCCTCAACGACTCGTCGAGAACACGGAGCGCAGCATGGCGGGACGCCTGCAGGGCAAGGTCGCCTTCGTGACCGGCGCGGGACGCGGCATGGGCCGCAGCCACGCGGTCCGGATGGCCCGGGAGGGCGCCGACATCATCGCCCTGGACACGCCGGGGCCCCTGCCGGACATCCCCTACGACCAGCCGAAGCCCGAGGACCTCGACGAGACAGTACGGCTGGTGGAGGCCGAGGACCGTCGCGCGGTGGCCGTGCGCAAGGACGTCCGCGACCTCGAGGGCATGCGCGCGGAGATCGACGCCGCCGTGGACCGGCTCGGCCGACTCGACGTGGTGGTGGCCAACGCCGGCATCTGCACGCCGGCGAACTGGAACAAGGTCACCCCGCAGCGGTTCCAGGACACGATCGACATCAACGTCACCGGCGTCTGGAACACCGTCATGGTCGGCGCCCCGCACCTGGTCCAGGCCGGCGGCGGGTCGATCGTCCTCATCAGCTCGGCGGCCGGGCTGAAGGTACAGCCGTTCATGGTCCACTACACCACCAGCAAGTTCGCCGTCCGCGGGATGGCGAAGGCGTTCGCCGCGGAGCTGGCCCGGCACGGCATCCGGGTCAACAGCGTCCACCCGACAGGCGTCGCCACCGCGATGGGCACCGGGGACATGCAGGCCGTCCTGGGCGCGGCGATGGCCGAGGACCACCGGCTGGGCGCCATGTTCATGAACATGCTGCCGATCGAGGGCACCCAGCCCGAGGACGTCTCCGACACCATCGTCTTCCTGGCCTCCGACGAGTCCCGGTTCGTCACCGCGCACGAGCTCGCCCCGGACGCCGGCGTCACCGAGATGTAGGGCGCTCCTAGGCTGGTCGCCGTGCCGAAGCTGCAGCTGCTCCCCGCCGTCGACGTCGCCGACGGCCAGGCCGTCCGTCTCGTCCAGGGGGAGGCCGGCAGCGAGACCTCCTACGGCGATCCCCTCGAGGCCGCGCTGACCTGGCAGCGTGACGGCGCGGAGTGGGTGCACCTGGTCGACCTCGACGCCGCCTTCGGCCGGGGCAGCAACCGCGAGCTGCTCGCCCGTGTCGTCGGCAAGCTCGACGTGGACGTGGAGCTCTCCGGCGGCATCCGGGACGACGAGTCCCTCGCCGCCGCCCTGGCCACCGGCTGCCGCCGGGTCAACCTCGGCACCGCGGCGCTGGAGTCGCCCGAGTGGTGCGCGCGGGCCATCGCCGAGCACGGCGACCGCATCGCCGTCGGCCTCGACGTGCGCGGCACCCGGCTGGCCGCCCGCGGCTGGACCCGCGAGGGCGGCGAGCTCTACGAGACCCTGGCCCGCCTCGACGCCGAGGGCTGCGCCCGGTACGTGGTCACCGACATCACCAAGGACGGCACGCTGCGCGGGCCCAACCTCGACCTGCTGCGGGAGGTCTGCGCCGCCACGTCGCGCCCGGTGATCGCCTCCGGCGGCGTCAGCTCGCTCGACGACATCCGCGCCCTGGCCGGGCTCACCGCCGTCGGCGTCGAGGGCGCCATCGTCGGCAAGGCGCTCTACGCGGGCGCGTTCACCCTGCCCGAGGCGCTGCGGGTCACCGAGGAGCTCGCCGGATGATGACGCTGCGGATCGGGTCCGGCGCACCCTGGGAATCCGTCGTCGGCTACAGCCGGGTCGTCGTCCACGGTGACACCGCCTGGGTGAGCGGGACGACGGCGACCGTCGACGGCGCGGTCGTCCACCCCGGCGACGCCGCCGCGCAGACCCGCCAGGCCCTCGCCGGCATCGCCGCCGCGCTCGAGCAGGCCGGGTTCTCCCTGGCCGACGTCGTCCGCACCCGCATGTACGTCACCGACATCTCCCGCTGGGAGGAGGTCGGCCGGGCCCACGGCGAGGTCTTCGGCGACGTCCGCCCGGCCACCTCCATGGTGCAGGTGGCTGCGCTGATCGACCCGGCGATGCTCGTCGAGGTGGAGGCCGACGCCGTGCGCGGAGCGGGCGGACAGGAC
>DATAAV010000337.1:0-24295 GCA_036259935.1 Geodermatophilus sp.
CGTCGGGATCTTCTCCCTCGCCGGGCTGGTCGCGCACGGCGACGCGGACAACCCCGGGGTCGGACCGCCGTCCTCATCGCCTTCCTCATCGCCGGCCTCGCGTCAGCGGCGGCCGCTTTGTCCTACGCCGAGTTCGCCGGCATGATTCCGAGAGCCGGCTCGGCGTACACGTACGGCTTCGTCGCACTCGGTGAACTCGTCGCGTGGTTCATCGGCTGGGACCTCCTTCTGGAGTACATCGCCATCGTCGCCGTCGTCGCGATCGGGATCTCCGGCTATCTCGCCGCGTTCCTCAACGGCTTCGGGATCACCCTCCCGCTGGCGATCACCGCGAGCCCCGAGGACGGCGGGGTCGTCAACATCCCCGCGGTCCTGATCTGCCTGCTCGTGACCTTCATCCTGAGTCTCGGCACCAGGACCTTCGGCCGCTTCGAGCTGATTGCCGTCGGCATAAAGATCCTCCTCATCCTCTTCATCATCGGGCTGGGGATCTTCTACATCAACACCGCCAATTACAACCCGTTCATGCCGGCCGGCTTCGGCCCCGTGCTCACGGGCGCGGCCACCGTGTTCTTCGCCGTATTCGGGTACGACGCCATGAGTACGGCCGCCGAGGAGGCCGAGGACGGCAAGAAGCACATGCCCAAGGCCATCGTGTTGTCCTTGGTCATCGCGATGACGCTTTACGTTGCCGCGACCCTCGTCCTCACGGGCATGCAGCGGTACACCGACATCGACCCGGAAGCCGGGTTCGCATCCGCCTTCAGCGGCGTGGGGCTGCCGGTCATCGCCAGCATCATCTCGGTCTTCGCAGTGCTCTCCATCCTGACCGTGATGCTGACCTTCCTGCTGGGCGTCACCCGCGTCTGGTTCTCCATGAGCCGTGACGGGCTGCTGCCTCCCTGGTTCGCCAAGGTTGACCGCCACGGAACCCCTCAGCGGGTGACCTGGATCGCCGGCGTCGGTTCCGCGCTGCTCGCCGGCGTCTTCCCGATCCGTGAGGTTGCGGACCTCACGAACATCGGCATTCTCTCGGCGTTCATCGTGGTGTGTGTGGCGGTCATCCTCTTCCGCTACACGCGCCCGGAGGCTCCCCGGTCCTTCCGGCTACCGCTGATGCCCGTGGTGCCGGCGTTCGGAGTTCTCGCGTCGCTGTTCCTCATCCTCCAACTGCAATGGCAGACCTGGCTGCGGTTCGCGATCTGGCTCGCCATCGGGTTGGTCCTCTACTTCGCCTACGGACGAAAGCACTCTCTTCTCGACCCCGACAGCCCGCTCCACCGGGGCCAAGCCACCCCTGAAGGACGAGGACGGAGTACGTGAACAGAGTGTCCCGGTCATAGCCGGCGGGCCATCCACACCGAGTCCTGCCTGCGGAACCCGTGACGCCGGTACAACCGGCGTGCCGCACAGTTGTGCGCTTCGGTCTCGAGGAACATCGCCGCAGCACCGGCATTGCGTGCGACGTGGAGCAGCTCGTCCAGCGCACGACCACCGAGGCCGCGACCGCGGGTGCGGACGTAGAACTCGTCGAGCAGGCAGTCCCGCCCCCCGGACTCGAGCGACCAGCTCCAGGTGAGCACCGCGTAACCCTCGACGACCGTCACGGCGCCGTCAGGGGCACTGCCGGTGACGCCTGCGCCTTGGTCCGGGGGGTCGGTGATGAGCCAGACCTGGCCTACGGAGTCGTCCACGAGCAGCGGCCCGAGCGCACGGACCACCCGGTGTTCGTCGTACGGGTGGCGGTCCACCTCGTAGAACTCGCGAATCAGGGTCAGCAGCAGCGCCGCGTCCCCGACGCCAGCCCGACGGATCAGTGGCATGGGGACACGGTGCCGCCCGCCCACGACCCAGCGCAGCCGCCGGCATCGTGACCGGGCACCGCTGACCTGCAGGCAGCCACCGGCGGCCGTAGAGATGGGACTGCTTCCGGGCTCCGCTGCAGATCCGGCCGTTACCGGGCTCCGCTGCAGATCCGGCCGTGCTACCGATCCTGTTACGAACGCCATAGCCCAGCCGGCCGCCGGATGGCCGGCCGACGCGTCCCACCCACCTAACCTGGGGGTATGCCGATCCCGGCCCGCTATCGTCACATGACGCACGCGCGCATCCCGGATCGGGCATGGCGAGCCATCGCGGGACACACTCCCCCGACCGCGCCGATCGGCCTACGGGCCCAGCCGAGCCGGATGGATGATCTCACCGCGCACGCCGCGCTGGGTCTGGCCCTGCGCATCGGGGAGTCGATGCTTGCCATCGGGGCCTCCGCAGCCGACGTGACCGCGACGGTGCTGCGGGTGGCTGCCGCATACGGGTTGACCAGCTGCCAGGTCGACGTCACGTTCACGTCGCTGGTGGTCAGCTATGACCGGGACAACGCGGTGCCGCTCACCGCGATGCGGACCGTGCGTCCACGCGGAATGGATTACACCCGCCTGCAGGGGATCACGAACCTGGCACGCGCGATCGGCGGAGGCTGCCTCGACATCGAGGAGGCACACCGCCGGCTGGACCGGGTGGTGTCGGCGCCCCCAACGTATCGCCGCACCGTCCAGGCGTTGGGCTGGTCCGGCGTGGCGGGATCCCTGGGATTCCTCCTGGGCGGTGGATGGCTGGTGGCCCTCATCGCGGCGATGACCACTGCGCTGATCGAGCAGTCGATGCGGGTGCTCGATCGCAGAGGGCTACCGCTGTTCTTCCAGCAGGCGGTCGGTGCCGCGCTCGCGACGGGCGTCGCCGTCCTCCTCGTCGCCTGGGACGTCGACGTGCGCAGTTCGCTGGTCGTCGCGGCCGGCATCGTCGTCCTCCTCGCAGGACTGTCCCTGGTGGGCGCTGCCGAGGATGCGATCAGCGGGTTCCCGGTGACCGCCGCCGCGCGAGCCTTCGAGGTGGTGACCCTGACCGCCGGCATCGTCGTGGGCATCGCCGGCGTGCTGGACATCGCTCAGCGAGCACGACTTCCGCTGGACGTCGTCGACACCTCGCCCTCGACCGTGCCGTTCGCCGTCGGGCTGGCGGCGTCGGCCGGGATCGCCGGGTTCTGGGCACTTGCCTTCCACGCCCGCCCGCGCGCCATCGCCCTCGCCGCGATGGCCGGGGCGCTGGCATGGACGACGTTCTGGGCGGCCAGCGGGCTGGGCAGTGGGCCGGCGGTGGCCAGCGGGATCGCGGCGGTCGTCATCGGGTTCTGCGGAGAACTGCTGACCGAGCGGCTCCGCATCCCACCGCTGCTCGTCGCGGTCTGCGGCATCGTCCCGCTGTTGCCGGGGCTGGCGATCTACCAGGGCCTTTTCGCGATCGTCGTAGAGGCTGACATCCAGGGTGGCCTCGCCGCCCTCGTGGGAGCCTCGGCCGTCGGGCTGGCACTCGCCGCCGGCGTCGCGCTGGGCGAGTACCTCGGCCGACCGATCAGTGGTGGGCGCGACCGCTACGACCGGCGCGTGCGCCGCCGGGCCACGACCGCCCACTGAGCCTGTCGCCGGGTGCGCCGGCGCGCGCTGCTCCCGGTTCCACCGGCAGAACCTGGCCGCTCCGGGTGTCCGCCAGGTCCCCAATCAGTAGAGTCATTCCCTGAGGGCAGCCGTCGCCATCTCACACGCCAATGAACCGGAATCGGGGGCGTGATGGTCAACCGAGTGCTGATGTGGGCTGCGGCAAGCCCGAAGCTCCAGCAGCAGGTCACCCAGAACCCGATCGCCCGCCGGGCCGCACACCGCTTCGTCGCCGGGGAGCGGCTCGACGAGGCGCTCGAAGCGGCCACGACGCTCAACTCCCGGGCAATCGGCGGAATCCTCGACCTCCTCGGCGAGGGAGTCACCGATCTGTCCGGCGCCGGCCACGCCGTCGCGGAGTACGAGGAGGCGGCGAGGGCCATCGCCGGACGCGGTCTGGACGCCACGATCTCCATCAAGCTCTCCCAGCTGGGCCAGACGGTCGACCGGGATGCGTGCGTGGCGAACCTGAACCGGATCCTCGACCAGGCCAAGTCCGTCGGCGTACCGGTCGAGGTCGACATGGAGGACAGCAGCCTGGTCCCGGACACGCTGGCGCTGTTCCGGGAGGCGGCGACGGCACATCCACAGACGAGGCTCGCCATCCAGGCGGCCCTCCGTCGCACTCCCCTCGACCTGGAGTCGTTGTCGCCGCTGAAGCCCCGGGTCCGGTTGGTCAAGGGCGCCTACGCGGAGCCGGTCGAGCTGGCGCACCAGGGCAAGACCGAGATCAGAGCCCAGTTCAAGTTCCTCACCGACTGGCTGTTCCAGCACGGCTCCGATCCCGCGTTCGGCACGCACGACGACGAGCTCATCGCCTACGCACGCAAGGCGGCCGTCAAAGCCGGCAAGGGGCCGAAGGAGTTCGAGTTCCAGTTCCTGTACGGCATCCGCCGCGATCTCCAGCAGGAGCTCGTGGACCACGGTCACCGCGTCCGCGTGTACATCCCGTTCGGATCCGCCTGGTACCCCTACCTGACGCGCCGGATGGCCGAGCGCCCGGCCAACCTGCTCTTCTTCCTGCGCGCCCTCGTCGGTCGATGAACCGCATGACACCCGGAGCGTGAACCGAGATGTTCGACGCCGTCACCCAGGTCCCCCCTCCCGTCAACGAACCCGTACACAACTTCGCGCCCGGCAGCGCCGAGCGCACCGCGCTCGAGGGGCGGTTGAAGCAGCTCGCCGCGGAGCGAGTCGAGCTGACCATGACGATCGGCGGCGAGCAGCGGCTCGGCGGCGGTGAACCCATCGACGTGGTGCAGCCCCACCGCAAGGACGCCGTCCTCGGCACGATGAACAACGCCACGCCCGACGACGCCCGGGATGCCGTGGAGGCAGCCGCCGCCGCCGCTCCGGCGTGGCGGCGCATGTCCTACGACGACCGCGCCGCCATCTTCCTCAAGGCGGCCGAGCTCCTCGCCGGGCCGTGGCGGCACACGCTCGCAGGGGCCACGATGCTCGGGCAGAGCAAGACCTGCTACCAGGCGGAGATCGACACGCCCTGCGAGCTGGTCGACTTCTGGCGGTTCAACGTCCACTTCGGGCGGCAGATCCTCACCGAGCAGCCGATGAGTTCACCGGGAGTGTGGAACCGGTTCGACCACCGGCCCCTGGAGGGGTTCGTGCTGGCGATCACGCCCTTCAACTTCACGGCCATCGCCGGCAACCTACCCACCGCGCCCGCGCTCATGGGCAACACGGTGCTGTGGAAGCCCGCACCGACGCAGCAACTCGCCGCGCACTACACCATGCGGGTGCTGGAGGACGCCGGCCTGCCCCCGGGGGTCATCAACATGGTCACCGGTGACGGCCGTGCGGTCAGCGAGGTCGCGCTCGTCCATCCCGACCTGGCCGGCATCCACTTCACCGGGTCCACCGCGACCTTCGGTCACCTGTGGCGCACCGTCACGGAGAACCTGACCACCTACCGGGCCTATCCGCGCCTCGTCGGGGAGACCGGCGGCAAGGACTTCGTCATCGCCCACCCGTCCGCCGACGTCGACGTACTGCGTACCGCGCTGGTGCGGGGCGCGTTCGAATTCCAGGGGCAGAAGTGCTCCGCGGCGTCCCGGGCCTACATCCCCCGCTCCGCGTGGAACCGGCTGCGTGATCCCTTCCTCGACGAGGTCGAAGGCATGCCGATGGGCGACATCACCGACTTCTCCAAGTTCCTCGGAGCGGTCATCGACCAGCGGTCCTTCGACCGGCTGACCGGTGTCCTGGACCGGGTCCGCGGCGAGGACGGCGTGGAGATCCTTGCCGGTGGCACGGCTGACGACAGCGAGGGCTTCTTCGTCCGCCCCACCGTGGTGCAGGCCGACAACCCGGCGCACGAGGTCTTCACGACCGAGTACTTCGGACCCATCCTCGGAGTGTTCGTCTACGACGACGGCGACTACGACCAGGTCGTCCGGGAGGCCGCCGACGCCGCACCGTACGGGCTCACCGGCTCGGTGATCGCCCAGGATCGCGCCGCGATCGTCGAAGCCATGGAGGTGCTGCGGTTCTCGGCCGGCAACTTCTACATCAACGACAAGCCGACCGGTGCTGTCGTCGGACAGCAGCCCTTCGGAGGTGCCCGGGCCAGCGGCACCAATGACAAGGCGGGGTCGCCGCTGAACCTGCTGCGCTGGGTCTCCCCGCGGTCGGTGAAGGAGTCGTTCGTCCCTCCGACCGACTACCGCTATCCACACATGGGGTGATGCGGTACGGCAGGGGCGTTCGCGCTCACCTCAGCACCGAACCCAGGGACGCCGGGCCGTCACCGGCGGGGAAGCACCGCCCGGAGCCTCCGCAACGCCACGGAGAGGGCGGCGAGGTCGGCTCGGCCCGCCGAGTCGAGGTCCGTGAGGGTCTGGCGGGCCCGCTGGACCGCTGATGCGTGCATGGCCTCCCACGCCGCGACGGCGGAATTCGCATCCGGGGGCGAGGCCGACGGTGGCGCCGTCGCGGCGTGGGTGAGCACTGCGGTGGTGAACGCGCGGAGCACGCCGTACAGGTCGTCCCGCAGCGCGGCCCGGGCCAGGGCCTCCCACCGGTCGGTGCGGTTCAGGGCCGAGACCTTGGTCAGCAAGGCGTCGATGCCGTAGCGCTCCGACAGCACGAACCAGGTCGTGGCGACCTCCCCGGCCAGGCGGCCCGTG
Source organism: Geodermatophilus sp. (assembly GCA_036259935.1). Taxonomy (GTDB): domain Bacteria; phylum Actinomycetota; class Actinomycetes; order Mycobacteriales; family Geodermatophilaceae; genus Geodermatophilus. The sequence continues at coordinate 6,635 of DATAAV010000337.1, forward strand.
GCTTCTGCGATCTCGACGACGTCGAGCAGCGGGTAGACGAAGAGCAGGCTCGCGGTGGTCAGCGCCTCCCTGACTTCGACCCCGGCTGCGGTGAACTGGTCGGCCAGCTCCTGGACGTACCGCAGGTCCTGCCCGACCAGCAGGTCGGGGACCCGTGCGGCGAGGTCGCGCATGGCCGGCGCGAAGCGGTCGACCTCGGCCGGCACGTCGATGCCCTCCGGGCGCGCGTGGAGCAGCCAGCGCACGGCCCGGTCGAGGAGGCGCTGGTGCTGCTGCCGCAGGAGCGCCTGCACGTGCGCGGGCACCTGACCGTCGAGGGCCTCGACGGCCGCGGACCGCTCCTCCAGATCGAACACCTGACTGGCCACGGCGTACGCCCGCACCACCTCGGCGAGCTCGCGGCCGGTCTCCTCTGCGGCGCGGAAGGGGAACGTCACCCCCCCGGTGTCGACGACCTCGTTGACGAGGACCGTCGTCGCGATGTCGCGGCGCAGCGGGTGCTCGGCGAGGTGCTCGGTGAACCCCTTCCGCAGCTCGGTGGGGAAGTACGCCCGCAGCGCGCCCTGCATCCAGCCCTCGTCCGGCAGGTCGCTGGCGAGCACGGCCGCGCCCAGGGAGATCTTGGCGTAGGCCAGCAGAACGGACAGCTCGGGCACCGTGAGCCCGGCTCCCTCCCGAGCCCGTCGGTCCAGCTCGGCGGACGACGGCAGAGCCTCGAGCCGGCGGTCGATGGTGCCGGTGGCCTCTAGGGCCTCGATGAAGCGGCGGTGCGCCGGCAGCATGTCGGCGGCGCCGACACCTTCCACGGACAGCACCCTGTTCTGCTGGTAGTTGTTGCGGAGGACGAGCCGAGCGACCTCCTCGGTCATCCGCCGCAGGGTGCTGTTGCGCTCGTCCTCCCCGAGGCTCCCGTCGGCGACCAGACGGTCGAGCATGATCTTGATGTTGACCTCGTGGTCGCTGCAGTCGACCCCGGCGGAGTTGTCCACGGCGTCGGTGTTCAGCCGCACCCCCTGCCGGGCTGCCTCGATCCGGCCGAGCTGGGTGAGGCCGAGGTTGCCGCCCTCACCGACGACCCGGACGCGGAGATCGGTGCCGTCCACGCGCACGGCATCGTTGGCCTTGTCCCCGACCTCGGCGTGCTGCTCGGTCGAGGCCTTCACGTAGGTACCGATGCCGCCGTTCCAGAAAAGGTCGACCGGCGCCCGCAGCACGGCGCGGACCAGTTCGTCGGGGCTCAGAGCCGTGGTATCGCCGGCCAGTCCGAGCCGCTCGGCCACCTGCGGCGAGATGGGCACCGACTTGGCGGTGCGCGGGTACACACCCCCGCCGGGGCTGAGCAGCGCCGGGTCGTAGTCGGCCCAGGAGGAGCGGGGCAGGGCGAACAGCCGGGCCCGCTCGCGGAAGGAGACCCCCGGGTCGGGGTCGGGGTCGAGGAAGACGTGACGGTGGTCGAAGGCCGCCACGAGCCGGATGTGCTCCGAGAGCAGCATGCCGTTGCCGAAGACGTCACCACTCATGTCCCCGACGCCGACCACCGTGATGTCGGTGGTCTGCGGGTCGACCCCCAGCTCGCGGAAGTGCCGCCGGACGCTCTCCCACGCGCCCCGGGCCGTGATGCCCATCGCCTTGTGGTCGTAGCCGTTGGAACCGCCGGAGGCGAAGGCGTCGCCCAGCCAGAAGCCGCGCTGCTGCGCGATCGCGTTGGCCAGATCCGAGAACGACGCCGTGCCCTTGTCCGCGGCGACCACCAGGTACGGGTCGTCACCGTCGTAGCGGACGACGCCGGCCGGCGGCACCACGACCTGGCGCTCCCCGTCGATGCGCAGGTTGTCGCTCACGTCGAGCAGGCCGCTGATGAAGGTGCGGTAGCACGCCACCCCCTCCGCCCACCAGGCGTCCCGGTCGACGGCCGGATCCGGCAGCCGCTTGGCGACGAACCCGCCCTTGGCGCCGGTCGGCACGATGACGGCGTTCTTGACGATCTGCGCCTTCACCAGGCCGAGCACCTCGGTGCGGAAGTCCTCCCGGCGGTCGGACCAGCGCAGTCCGCCGCGGGCGACGTCCCCGAAGCGCAGGTGCACGCCCTCCACTCGCGGGCTGTAGACCCAGATCTCGTACTTCGGCTTGGGGTCGGGCATCCCGGCCACCTGCGACGGGTCCAGCTTGAACGACAGGTGCTCCGGCGGGTTGCCGTCCGCCCGGTGCTGGAAGGCGTTGGTGCGCAGCACCGCCTGGACGGCGGACAGCAGTGCCCGCAGGATGCGGTCGGCGTCCAGACCCTCGACGGCGTCGAGGGCGCTCCGCAGTTCGTCGAGCACCGCGTGCACGGCGGGCGCGCGCTCCTCCGGACGCCCGTGGCGCTCCGGGTCGAGGCGGGCCTCGAACAGGCGCACCAGGAGGTTCGTGACCGCGGTCTCGGCGAGGAGGGTCCCGGCGACGTAGTCGAGGGTGTACGGCAGTCCGGTCTGCCGGAGGTAGCGCACCAGGGCCCGAAGCACCGCCACCTGCTGCCAGGACAGCTGTGCCGCCAGGACGAGTTGGCTCAGGGCGTCGCTCTCCGCGCGGCCGGTCCGGGCTGCGGCGAACGCGTTGCGGAAGCGAGCGCGAGTGGCCTCGGCATCGGAGTCCTGCCGCCAGAACTCCTGGGGCACACGGAGCCCGATGTCGTAGACCCACACCCTCCGGCCGTCCGCGCGCTCGAGGAGGTGCGGGCGCTCGTCGGTGACCTCGACGCCGAGGTCGGCGAGGACCGGCAGGACTTCGGACAGGGTGGCCGGTGAGAGGCGGTAGAGGCTCAGTCGCCAGGTCCGCGGCTCGAGGTCGGAGGCCTCGCGCAGCGCGAGCATCGGCGCCGGCTCGACCGGCGCGGAATCGTGGCCGGTCTCGCGGTTCTCCGCCACGGTCGAGTCGTCCGCGGCGAGGAGGGCCTCCGCTCGCAGGAGGTCCTCGACCGCGAGGACCGGGGAGACGTCCGCCCGGTAGGCGCCCGGCACGCCGCGCACCCAGCGCCGTACCAGCCCCGTGCCCTCGGCCGCGCCCAGCCGCTCCCGGGCGGCGTCGAGGACGTCGTCCTCCCAGGAGCGGACCGCCTTCGCGACGACCGCCTCCAGCTCCTCGATCTCGACATCCCGGAGCGTCTCGTCAGGGCGCGGGCGGACGACCACGTGCAGCCGCGCCAGCGCGGACTCGGACATGTGCAGGGCGGTCTCGGCCGTGGCGCCGTTCAGGGCCTGCCGCAGGAGCTCCTCCACCTTGTTCCCGACAGTGGTGGAGTACCGATCCTTCGGGAGGAACACCAGGCAGGACAGGAACCCGCCGAGGGCGTCATGGCGCAGGAAGAGCCGGGTCCGGCGGCGCTCCTGCAACCGCAGGACGGCGAGCGCCGTCGGGAGGATCTCCTCGACGTCGGCCTGCAGCAGCTCGTCGCGGGGAAAGAACTCCAGGATGCTGAGGAGATCCCGGGCGGAGTGGGTTCCGGAGGCGAAGCCGGCCCGGCGCAGCACCTCGGCCACCTTCTCGGCGACGACCGGGACCCGCCGCACGCTCTCGCTGTAGGCGCCGGAGGTGAACAGGCCCAGCAGGCGACGTTCCCCCGTGACGTGCCCCGCCCGGTCGTACGTCGGGACCGTGAGGGTGTCGAGGTACGCGGACCGGTGCACCGTGGCTCGCTCGTTCGCCTTCGTCACCCGCAGCACGCGCCGGCCCGCCTGTCCGGGAACCGCGGCGGTCAGGAGGCGAGCGGCTCCCGCCGGGCGCTCGCGCTCGCCCGCCAGCAGTCCGAGACTCGTCCCCGGCCTCGGGACGAGCCTGGCGTCGCCATCGCCCGCCTGTAGCTCGTACTCCCGGTAGCCGAGAAAGGTGAAGCGGTCATCCGCGAGCCAGCGCAGAAGGTGCGCGGCGCTGCGCAGCTCCTCCTCCGGAACACCCGGCGGGACGCAGCTGTCGAGTTCGTCGGCGGCCTCGAGGGCCTTGGCCCGCATCGGTTGCCAGTCGCGAACCGCGGCGTGGACGTCGTCGAGCACCGAGCCCAGCTCCGTCACCAGCGCCTGGCGCGCCCCCGGCTCGGCCTTCCGCTCGACCTCGACCCGGATCCACGCCTCGACGACGTCCTCCGGAGTCGCCGACTCGGCCGGGCCCAGGTCGAGCAGCACACCGGACGGGTCGCGGCGCGCCGCGAACCGCGGGTGGACGACCATGTGGATCCCCCGGCCCAGCCTGGTCAGGGCGGCGGTCACGCTCTCGACCAGGAAGACCATGTCCTCGGCCACGACTTCGACGGTGGTGCGCTGCTCGCCGGCACCCGAGACGACGCCGTCGACAGCGCGCACCACGGCCTCGCCGCGTCGACGCCGGGCCCCGGCGGTGACGTGCGACGCGACAGCGGCGCGCAAGTCGTCCACCGAGCGGTCTGCCAGGTCATCGGAGGCGCTGGTGGCGAAGTAGTCCCCGAGCAGGCGCTCGGCCCCGGTCGACGCGCGCAGCGCGCCGGGCAGGTGGCGCCACCACGGAGCAGCGGCGGCCGTGGGCGAGGTCTCGGCGTGCGCAGTGAACTCAGACATCCTGGGCCTCCAGGTAAGGCGAAGTTTTCCACATCCGGGAGGGAGTCGAGGAGCGACCGCACGAACGGCAGGACCGGCGGCACGTGTGGGAGACACGGACCCGCCGCTCTGCTCGGTCAACGGGGGCGCCCGCGCCCCGGCTCGTTGCTCGGGAGGGCGCCTCGGTCACGGACTCCACGACGATCTCTCGGGTGGTCAGGGGGCGTGCTCAGGAAGGGCAGCGGGGTCGGCGCCGACGGGTCAGCGCGCGACGAGAGACTTGGCGAAGAACGCGAGGTTCGCCGGGCGCTCGGCGAGACGGCGGGAGAAGTACCCGTACCAGTCGGTGCCGAACGGGACGTAGACCCGCACCGTGTGGCCGGCGGCGGCCAGGCGGCGCTGTTCCGCGGTGCGAATGCCGTAGAGCATCTGGAACTCCCCGTCGGCCGGCCCGCGGCCGTGCTGGGCGAAGAGGTACTCGGCGATGTCCACCATCCGGGGATCGTGCGTGGCGACCATCGGATAGGCGTCCCCCTCGACGAGGACGCGCAGACACTTCACGTATGCCCGGTCCACGTCGGTCTTCTCCGCGTAGGCCACCGACGCCGGCTCGGCGTAAGCGCCCTTGACCAGGCGTACCCGGGAGCCCGGGACGGCGAGGTCTCGCGCGTCCGTCTGGGTGCGGAACAGCATCGTCTGCAGGACGCAGCCGACCCGCGGGAACTCCGCGCGGAGGGTGCGCAGGGTCTCCAGGGTCTTGTCGATCGTGGTGTGGTCCTCCATGTCGAGGGTGACGTCGACGCCGTGGACGGCCGCGTGCTCGACCAGCTCGTGCGCCCGCTCGGTGGCCGCCTTCGGCCCGTCCGGCCCCAGGGACTGCCCCAGCGCGGACAGCTTCACGGAGATCTCGTTGCCGTCGGCCAGCCCGGCGTCGGCGAGGCGGGTCACCAGCAACCGGTAGGCGTCGACGGTCTCCGTCGACTGAGAGTCGTCGGTGATGTCCTCGCCGAGGAAGTCGAGCGTGACTCGCAGGCCGTCGGCCGAGAGGGGGAGGACTGCGTCGAGCGCAGCCTCGACGTCAGCTCCCGCGACGAACCGCGAGACCACGGAGCGGCTGAGGCTGCTACTCGAGATCACCGAGCGCACCAACCGGTTGCCGGTGACACCCAGGATCACCTGTCCGAACACGAACCCTCCTCGCGGACGTCGCTGCGTGTGCACGCCCGGGGGGCCGTGAGCCACGACACTATGTCTGCGGTGCGGCATGCCCCAAGGTGCAAACGTCACATCTCGCGCCCCCGCGATCAGACGGATGTACCTTCGCTCCTGTGACCGGTGGTAACGACCAGCTCCAGGACCTGGTGGACACGGTGGCCGCCTCGACCGGGGCGCCGGCCACCCTGGAGGACCGGGACCTCAACCTCGTGGCGTCCTCGGGGCACGACGAGGTCATTGACGACGTGCGGCGCACATCCATCCTGCGCCGGCGGTCCAGCACGGATGTGCAGCAGCTGTTCGGCGCCTTCGGCATCGCCCAGGCGGAGGAGCCCCTCCGCATACCCGGAGATCCCCGAGGCGGGCGGCTCTCACGGTGGTGCATCCCGGTCCGCTGGCGGAAGGTGACCTACGGCTACCTGTGGCTGCTGGACCCGGACGAGGTCGTCCCGGCCGAAGCCGTGCGAGGGCTGGGCGACGTCGTGGCCCGGGTCGCGGCGTCCATGGCCCTGCGGGCGCGGGCCGCCGACCGGACCTCCTGGGCCGTCGGGGAACTGCTGGCCGGGGACCCCGGGGCGCGGGCACGGGCGGTGGAGGAGCTCCGGCGCGACGGCCTCCTCCCGCCTTCCGGCCCCGTTTTCGTCGTCGCCGTGGCCTCCCGCGGCGGCGGTCCGGTGGGCCCGGTCAACTCGTGGTTGCTGCCGCGGACCGTGCTCACCGCACCGGTCGGGGAGCGGGCAGCGCTCGTGGTGCCCGGAACCGACGGGCGGAAGGCAGAGGCGATCGCCGAGCGGGCCGGGCGGAGCCTGGTGGCGCAGCACCCGCAGCGTGTCGCGGCCGGGGTGTCCGGGCCCGTGGCTGCTCACGACGGCCACCTCGGCTGGCGGCAGGCGGATGCGGCCCTCAGCGTGGCCCTGCGGGCGGACCTCGAGGGCCACCATGACGTCACTGTGCAGGGCTGGGCGGACCTCGGCGTCCTGCGGCTGCTCGCCGTCGGCGATCCGGCAGGGCTGACCGCAACCCTGACCGATGAGCGCGCTCGGCGACTGCTCGACGGAGATCCCGATCTCGTGCTCACCGCCCGGACCTATCTCGACCAGGCCGGGAGCGCGCAACGCACCGCCGCCGCCCTGGCCATCCACCGCCAGACGCTCTACCACCGGTTGCGCCGCATCGCCGACCTCACCGGCTTCGACCTGGAGAACGGCCGGGACCGGCTCGCCCTGCACCTGGTCCTCACCCTGGCCGGCGTCACGAGGTGAAGCACGGGCGGGCGCGTACGTACACGGCCAGGGCTCGACGACCAGCAGACCCCGGGTGGGTGGGACACAGGGGCCGGCACGCGGGTATGCGTCCCCTCATGGGAGTACGCAACGCGGCGGTCGCGGCCGCGGACCAGTGGACCGATCCCGACGACGGCGTCCGCTATCCCGCCGGTGAGGTCCACGCGTGGGAGCGTGGGCGCAACGAGACGGTCTGCGGGTTGTCGCTGAGCAGGTCCCGGCTGGCCCGCTTCCCGCACGTCACCTGGGAGGACGTCCAGCCGGAGTCGGGCCGGCACGCGGAGGCCGTGCAGGCCGTGTGCCGCCGCTGTCGGGCGGCCCAGGGCGCCCGCCGGGACGAGCGCGGCTGGACGCGCACCAACCCGCGTCCCTGACCGGGCAGGGCTCGAGATTCCTTGCCGCGGTCGGCGGGGCCCTCAGGACTGCTCGAGGACCGAGAAGATGTTGCCTGCCGGATCGGCGAACCAGGCGATCGTCGGGCCGCCCTCGCCGCGGGCGATGCCCTTCTCGTCGGTGCCCAGCTCGGCGTACTGCTCGAACCGGACCCCCCGGGCCACGAGGGCGTCGACGGCCTGCTCGACGTCCGGAACCGGGAAGTTGAGCACCGTGTACGTGGCCGGCCTGTGGTCGTCCTTGGCGTAGACGAGGACGTCGGTGCCCCCGCCCAGGTGCAGGGTCAGCAGGCCCCCGCCCATCCCGGGGACGTCGGAGACCCGCAGGCCGAGGGTGTCCTCGTAGAAGTGCCGGGCGCGGTCGAGATCGTCGACCGAGAACCCGCTGAAGGCGGGGCTGTCGGTGAGCACGGTCGTCTCCTCTCCGGTCGGTTCTGCGAGTACCGACCGCTCGGCGGCGCCGAACTCATCGGTCCGGCTACGGGAGGGACGGCGGCAGGCCCAGCTTCCGGAAGAGGCCGGTGTCCAGGTCGAGGAAGCTCGAGATGTGCGTGATCCGGCCGTTGCGCACCTCGAGCTCGTGCAGAGCCCACGGCACGTGACCACCGCCCTCCCGCGGCCGGTACTGGGCGAAGGCCGGCGCGCCGTTGGCCTGCGTGGGCAGGACGCGGGATCCGCGGCACCCGGCTCCCGGGCCGAGCATCCAGGCCCCGATGTCCGCCGGACCGCGCAGCCACATCTCGAACGGCGGCATGTGCTGGGTGGCGTCCTCGTGCAGCAGCTCCACGAAGGCGTCGATGTCGTAGCGCTCGAAGGCGTCGACGTAGCGGTCGAGCATGTCACGGTCCTCGGCGTCCAAGGGACGCTGCTCGGGCTCACCCCCCACGGCGGCCAGCGTCGCCCGCGCCCGCTGCAGCGCGCTGTTCACCGAGGCCACCGTGGTGTCGAGCAGCCGGGCCACCTCGTCGGCCTTCCACCGCAGCACCTCGCGCAGCAGCAGCACCGCCCGCTGCCGCGGCGGCAGGTGCTGCAGGGCGGCCACGAACGCCAGCCGGATCGACTCCCGCGCCACGGCCTGCTCGGCCGGGTCGCCGTCCTCGGGAACGACCTGCCGGTCGAGGATCGGCTCCACCCAGGCCGAGCCCGGGCGCTGCGCGGCCAGCGAGGACTCCACCGGCTGCCACGGCGAGCCGGAGAGGTCCATCGGCAGGGCGCGGCGCTGCCGGCCGGAGAGCTGGTCCAGGCAGACGTTGGTGGCGATCCGGTACAGCCACGACCGCAGCGCCGACCGTCCCTCGAAGTCGGCCAGGCCGCGCCAGGCGCGCACGAGCGTCTCCTGGACGGCGTCGTCGGCGTCGAACACCGAGCCGAGCATCCGGTAGCAGTAGCCGGTCAGCTCCCGCCGGTGCTCGATCAGCCGCGGATCGAGCTCACCGGTCGCCCCTAAAGCGACACTTGTCACCCGGTACACCCCTTCCGGTCTTCGTGCCGCGACAGCTCACCACAGGGCCCCGACGAAACGGGAGGGGTCGGCCTACTGGTAGCTGATGAGCTGCGGCCGGGGGCTCACCTGAGCGATGGTCTGCTCCGGGGTGAGCATCGGGGCGTCCTCGTCGTAGAAGTTCTTCCACCCCCAGTACAGCGACGCAGGCCCCGTCTGCCGCAGCACCCGCCAGGTCTCCTGCTTGGAACCCTGCGGCCCCTGCCCGTCGGCATGGACCATGATCGCGAGCTCGTCCCGCGAGGTGTCCAGCCGCTCGCGTTCGGGGATCATCCGCACCTGGAACTGGTGGAGCACCAGCAGCTTCTGCGGCAGGGCGTGCTGCCGGGTGAGGTCGGCCAGCCAGTTGACCACCTGGTTGACCTCGCCGATGTCGACCGAGCCGATCTGGGTGAGGTGCACCTCGTTGGGCCCGAGCCGCCACTCCGGGTCCAGCGCCAGCCCCACGTGCGGCATCTCCAGCAGCGACCGGTACTGCTCGGCCTGCGTGACGAAGTCCGTGCGCCCCGGCTGCAGGTCCAGGACCACGTACAGCCCGGCCTCACCGGCGGCCTCCACCCAGGGCCGCAGCTCCTCGGCGGCGACCTCGGTGGAGTAGTTGCCGTCGGGCCCGGCGAACTCCGAGGCCACGGTGGCGATGATCTCGAACGCCGGGACGACGGTCGCGTCCTCCACCAGCGGCTCGTACGGTGCCGCGTGCGCGCGGGCCCGCTCGATGGCGGCCGGCAGGTCCTGCTCGCCGAGCACGCCCAGCGCCCCGGTGCCCGGATGTCCGTAGAGCGCCACCAGGAAGTGCTGCGGGAACAGCAGTTGTCCCCCGGCGGGCAGCTCGACACCGGTAGCGGCGGTCTGGACCTTCCACTCCAGCCCCTCCTCGGCGCCGAGGTCGGCGCCCAGGGCCACGACCGCCTCGGGCCGGTCCTCTTGCATCAGCGAGACCAGCCCCGCAGAGCCGCGGGGATCGGTCTGCCCGTCGGTGAGGTGCACGCGCGCCCCGGCGGCGCGGGCGGTGGCGATCCCGGCCAGCGACTCGGGGGCACCGGTGGCCAGCAGCAGCGTGTCGGCAAGCGGCTCGGGACGGGCCACCGCTGGCAGCTCGCCGTCGGCCTCGTCGCCGTTCTCGGGGGCCTCGGCGGCGTCCTCCGGGCGCAGGGCCACCGGCTCGTCGGGGTCCAGGCCCGCGACCGCGGCCGGCTCCTCGCCGGCCGGCACCGGGTCACCGCCGGCCGGCTCCAGGCCGGCGGCGGCGGCGACGGCCTCGGGATCGGCGGGGACGGCGACGACGTCGACACCGTCCACCGCGGTCTCCGCACCGCCGACGGCGAGCACCGTGGTGGCGCCGAGCCGCTCGAGCTCGGCGGCCACCGGATCGCCGTCCGCGCCCCCGCCGTCGGGCTGGAGCAGCAGCGGCACACCCAGCCCCACCGCCGCCGAGGCGCCCAGCAGCGTCGCGGCGTCGGCACCGGCCGGGGTGAGCACGACGACCTCGGCGGTGTCGAACAGCGCGCGGCTGGTGCCGATGGCCGCGGCCACGGGGTCGGCGTCGGCGACCAGGGTGAACGCGTTGTCCGGCGCCGCGGTGGCGACCTGCGCCGAGGAGCCCTCTCCCTGGTCCACGGCCGCGAACGAGGTGCAGCCGGCACCGAGCAGGGCCACGGTCACGGCGATGGGCACGGCCCTGAGTCGCACGATCTCCCCTTCCGTCCGGGCACCGCGCGCGCAGGGACCACGACGAGGATGGCGCGCTCAGCCCGACAGACCCTAACCAGACGGGCCCGGGGCCCCGTGGGAGCGGTCAGTCCTCGGCGCGGCCCAGCGCCCGCAGGACGTTGGCGGCCATCCGGCTCAGCACCAGGACCGTCCGCTCGTACTCCCGCTGCGACAGCCCGTCGGTCACGTGCCGCCGCACGCGGCCGATCGCCGCGGCGATGCGGTCGTGGGCGGCGCGGCCGTCGGCCGTCAGCCGCACCCGCCCGCCCTCCGGCCGCTCGACCCAGCCGCGGGCGACGAGATCGGCTAGGACGGCGTCGAGCTCCCGCGGGGCGGCGAAGTCCCGCAAGCCGTCCCGCAGCGCCGCCTCCTCCGTTTCCCTGTCGGCGAGGGAGTGCAGGACCTGCCACTGTCGGCGGGTCAGCCCCTCACCGGCGACGGCGGCGTCGACGACGTCCTCCAGCAGGGCGTCGAGCCGCTTGATCCACCAGCCGATCGGCCGCTGCGGCTGCATGCCGGGATCGTGGCAGCGCCCGCGGCCGGGCGGGTCAGAGGTTGGCGCGGTAGGTCTCGGCGAGCAGGTCGACGACCTCGTCGTCCACCTCGTCCACGGAGGTGAGCCCGAAGCGGACGGTGCAGTCGCCGTTGCCGATGCTCCTCGCCGGGAGCAGGCGACCGCCGGGTTCCCGGCCGGGCAGCCGCAGGCCCAGGTCGACCCGGCTCTTCGTCGAGGCCTGGACGACGGCGAAGGTGCGCCGCGGCCCGACGAGGGAGACGTAGGTCTTGCGGGCCTGGACGTGCACCTCCCCCACGCCGAGCGCCACGGTGACCACCGCGTCGTAGATCGGCCGCAGCGCCGGCTTGGCGGCGTACTGGCCGTCGACGAGCTCGTCGGCGGTGGCGGTGAGGAAATCCGGATACCCGAAGCGCTCCATGACCAGCACCATCTGCCCGTAGCCGGTGATGCCCCGCTCGGCCAGCCAGGCCCGCACCTCGGGCTCGGTCTCCAGCCCGGTGGCGCGGACCCGTCCGGCCCAGGTGGCGACGTCGTCACCGGTCGCGGCGACCAGCCGCCGCTCGATGGCCGCCAGCATCTCCGCCCAGCTGCGCGTCTGCGTCACGGCGCCATCCTGCCGTGCCCCGGGGAACTCGGTCGCGCGGCGTCCGACCGGCCCGGTAGACACCTGCCGTGGCCGATCTCGCCGAGCAGCTCCGTCCCGTCACCGCCGAGGAGTGGCCGCGCTTCGCCCGTGCCATGAGCGCGGTGTTCGGGGAGGACCCCACCGGGCCGTTCGTCGAGGCGCCGCCGGCGGTCGCCGAGCTGGAGCGGTCGCTCGGCCTCTTCGACGGCAACCGGGTCGCGGCCACTTCCGGGATCTACAGTCTGGAGCTGACCGTGCCGGGTGCGGTGGTGCCCTGCGCGGGCATCACGTGGGTGACGGTCGCCCCGACCCACCGCCGACGCGGGGTGCTCACCGCGATCATGCGGCGCCAGCTCACCGAGGTGCACGCGCAGCAGCGGGAGCCGGTCGCCGCGCTGTGGGCCGCCGAGTCCTCGATCTACGGCCGCTTCGGGTACGCGCCGGCGACCTGGCGGGGCGGCTGGACGGGGCAGACCGAGCGGCTTCGGCTGCGCGACGACGTGGACACCGGCACGGGGCAGGTGTGCCTGGTCGAGATCGACGAGTTCCGGGTCGCGGCTCCCCGCGTGCACGACGCGCTGCGCCGGCAGGTGCCCGGCAACATGGCGCGGGACGACCGCTGGTGGGACCGCGCACTGCGCGACGACCCGGCCGACCGCAAGGGCGCCACCGCGCGCCGGCACGTGCTGCACGCCGAGGCCGACGGCACGGTGACCGGCTACGCCACCTACCGGCTCAGGTCCTCGTGGAGCGTGACCGGCGAGCCGGAGGGCACGCTGACCGCCGGGGAGGTCCGGGCCACGACCCCGGCGGCCTACGCCGGGCTGTGGCGCTTCCTGCTCTCCCACGACTTGGTGCGCACCCTCGAGGCGCCGCTGGCCTCCGCCGACGAGCCGCTGCGGTACCTGCTGCGCGACCAGCGGGCGCTGCACGCCCGGCCCGTCGACGCCCTGTGGGTGCGCCTGGTCGACGTCAGTCGGGCGCTGGCCGGCCGTCGCTACCCCGCACCCATCGACCTGGTGCTCGAGGTGCGGGACGACTTCTGCGGGTGGAACACCGGGCGCTGGCGGCTGACCGGGCACCCGGCCGGCGGCCGCTGTGCCCCCACCGGCCGCGATCCGGACATCGTGCTGGGCATCGAGGAGCTCTCGGCCGCCTATCTGGGCACAGTCTCCCTGGCCTCGCTGCAGGCCGCCGGCCGGGTCACCGAGGTCAGCCCGGGCGCGGTGACGCTGGCGTCCACGGCGTTCCGCTGGCCGGTCACCGCGTGGTGCCCGGACGAGTTCTAGCTGCCGCTGCGGGGGCTGCCCTGTTCGGCTGGGCCTGATCCTCGCGGCGAGTACCGGGCAGTCCACGCGCCCGGAGAGTTAACCGGATTCTTGCCTTCTCATGGGCTCCTGCTGGCCGTCGGCCGCCTAACGTCGGGGAATCCGGACGATCCGTATCCGGAACGCCAGAGCCCGTTATGTGGGTTCGGGCGAGCGGCTTCCCCTTCCACCGAGAGGTCGAGCAATGGCCCTGACGGGAACGCAACTCGTGATCATCGGAGTCTTGGCGGTATTGATCCTGCTGGTCGGGTTCGCTCTCTGGCTGGCGGACAGGAGCAAGTAGGGCGCGTCGCCGCACCTTCACCACCGGGCCGGTGAACGTCGCCGGCCCGGGCACGCGATCGGGCGCCGGTACCGGCACGCCGCGGCTGCCCGGACGGGCCTGACCGGCCCGCTGAACCCGTTCCCGGTCGTCCCGGGGTGGCGCTCAGGGATGCTCGGGACGGGTGGGTAGCCCGCCGGCGGGCCGGTGCCGGTCGCGCTCGTAGTCGCTGATCAGCCCGATCCGCCGGGCGTGCCGCTCGTCGCCGCTGAACGGGGTCTCCAGGAAGAGCAGGACCAGCTCGGTGGCCTCCTCGATGCTGTGCTGCCGGGCCCCGATGGCGACCACGTTGGCGTCGTTGTGGTCGCGGGCCAGCGTGGCGGTCTCCCGGTTCCACACCAGCGCGGCGCGCACACCTGGCACCTTGTTCGCGGCGATCTGCTCGCCGTTGCCCGAGCCGCCGATGACCACGCCGAGACTGCCCGGCTCGGTGACGGTGCGCTCCCCCACCGCGAAGCAGAACGGCGGGTAGTCGTCCTGGGCGTCGTACTCGAACGCGCCGCAGTCGACCGGCTCGTGCCCGGCGCCGGCGAGTGCCTTCTTGAGGTGGTCCTTGAACTCCAGGCCCGCGTGGTCGGTGCCGACGAAGACGCGCATGGCGGCGAGTCTGTCAGGCTGCCGCCGTGGCGGTTCTGGGGGTCGACGGGTGGCGGGGCGCCTGGGTCGGCGCCCGCCTGGAGGGGCGCACGGTCACGCTCGTCCGCCTGGCCGACGCCGCGGCCGTGCTGGCGGTCCCGGACGTCGACGTCGTGGGCATCGACATGCCGATCGGCCTGCCCGAGAACCGTCCGCGCCGGTGCGACGACGAGGCGCGGGAGCGGCTGCGCGGGCTGGGCGCCGGCAGCTCGGTCTTCCCGACGCCGGTGCGCGCGGTGCTGGCGACCGACGACTACGCCGAGGCGCGGGCGCTCTCCCGGGCGGCCACCGACCCGCCGCGCGCCCCGTCGGCGCAGGCGTTCCGGCTGGTGAAGGCGATCCGCGCGCTCGACGACGCACTCGGTGACCCGCCGCCGGAGCGCGTGGTGGAGGTCCACCCGGAGCTGGCGTTCCGTGCGCTCGATCCCCGGGTGCGCGACCCGAAGGGAACCGCCCGCGGCACGGCGCAGCGCCCCCGGGCGCTGGAGCAGGTGATGGGCGTGATGGAGGCGCTCGCCGGCGCGCCGCCGCGGGTCCCCGCCGTCGACGCCCTCGACGCCTGCGCCGCCGCCTGGTCGGCGCAGCGCATCGCCGACGGCCGGGCCGAGTGCGTGGGTGACGCCACCCGGGACGCGCGCGACCGGCCGATGCGGATCTGCTGGTGACCGCGCGGACTTTCTGTACCGAAAATCCCCGGGGAGGTGGGGACTTTCGGTACCGAAAGTCCCCGGAGGCGGTCAGGTGAGGCGGCGGACCACGGGGAGGGGCAGCACGCGCAGCAGCGCGGCGATCGGCCGCCAGGGCCACTCGGGCACGTAGGCGCGCACGGGCTCACGCTCGATCGCGGCGGTGAGGGCCCGGACCCCGGTGTCGAGGTCGACGGTGAACCGGCCGCGGCGGCCGGCGTTGAGATTGGTGGCGATGAAGCCGGGCAGCACCGTGGTCACCCGGATGCCGCTGCCCAGGACGTCGGCGCGGACCCCCTCGGCCAGCGCGTTGAGCGCCGCCTTGCTGGCCCCGTACGCCGTCCGGGTGCCGGTCATGCCGCGGATCGAGGCGACCGAGGAGATCACCACGAGGTGGCCGCTGCCCTGCGCGCGGAACAGCTCCATCGCCGCCTCGACCTGGGCGTGCGTGCCGAGCACGTTCGTGAACAGGGTGGCCCGGTTGGCCCACGCCTTGCCCGTGCCCACCGACGCGCCCTTGCCGATGCCGGCGTTGGCGATGAACCGGTCGACCCCTCCGAGCTCCTCGACCAGCTTCGGCACTCCGGTCTCCACGGCCGCGGCGTCGTCGACGTCGAGACCGGCGGTGACCACGCGGATGCCGGGGTGGGCGGCCAGCAGCTCCTCGCGGAGCGCGTCGAGCCGGTCGGTGCGGCGGGCGGCGAGAGCGAGGTCGCGACCCATCGCGGCGAACCGGCGGGCCATGCCCTCGCCGAGGCCGGAGCTGGCGCCGGTGATCAGGATGCGCTGGCGGCGGGGGTGCGGCACCGGGTCAGCATGCCGCACCCCCGCAGGGGCCAGAGGCCCCGGGAGGTCAGCGCGCGGCGGTCAGCCGCAGCGTGTCGGCCGGCACCGAGCTCAGGTCGGGCCCGGAGGTGCGGGTCCGCTTCAGCTCCCAGAAGTCCGGCAGGTTGGCCAGCAGGACGGCGCCGTCGAAGGCCTTCCCGGCGTCCTCGCCGGTGGGCACCTTGCTGATGACCGGGCCGAAGAAGGCCACGCCGTCGATGTGCATGACCGGCGTGCCGACGTCGTCGCCGACCGGGTCCATGCCCGCGTGGTGGCTGGCCTCCAGGACCTCGTCGTACTCGGTCGAGGTGGCCGCCTCGGCCAGCTCCGCGGGAAGTCCGACGCGCTCCAGGGCCGGGGCGATGAGGTCGGCGAGGTCGACCTGCTCGTGGTGCCGCAGGGTTCCCATCGCGGTGTAGAGGTCGCCGAGGATGCGGTCGCCGTACTTCTGCGCCGCGGCGATCGCGACCCGCACCGGGCCGATCGCCTGCTCCATCAGCTGCTGGTACTCGGGCGGCAGGTCGCGGCCGCGGTTGAGCACCGCCAGCGACATGACGTGCCAGTGCAGGTCGATGTCGCGGACCTTGGCCGCCTCGAGGATCCACCGGCTGGTCAGCCACGCCCAAGGACAGGCCGGGTCGAACCAGAAGTCCACGCGGGCGCGGACGGGGGCGCTCTGCACTGCCTCGGTCAAGGCACGATCTCCTCACGTCGATGTTCTGATCGGTTCAAGGTCGGCCGGCGGGCACGTTGTTCCTCCCGGACGACGCACGCGACCGAGGTCACCGGGACGTCGGGAGGACCCCGGCCGCGCCATGGGAAGCTGCCTGGCGTGGCCGTACCCAACCTGACCCGCGATGACGCCGCCCGCCGCGCCGAGCTGCTGGCCGTGCACAGCTACGACCTGCAGCTCGACCTGACCGACGGGGCCGGGCACCCCGGCGAGCGCACCTTCCGCTCGACCACGACGGTCGAGTTCAGCTGCCGGGAACCGGGGGCCGACACCTTCCTCGACCTGATCGCGGAGACGGTGCGCTCGGCCACGCTCAACGGCGCCGAGCTCGATGTCAGCGGCTACACCGAGGAGGGCGGCCTGCCGCTGCCCGGCCTGGCCGAGAAGAACACGCTGGTCGTCACCGCCGACTGCCGGTACTCCAACAGCGGCGAGGGCCTGCACCGCTTCGAGGACCCCGAGGACGGCCAGGTCTACCTCTACAGCCAGTTCGAGCCGGCCGACGCCAAGCGGATGTTCGCCTGCTTCGACCAGCCCGACCTCAAGGCGACCTTCACCCTGCACGTCACCGCGCCGTTCGAGTGGCAGGTCGTCTCCAACACCGGCGAGCGCACCATCGAGGCCGGCCACGCCGGCTCGCAGCTGGTGCACTTCGCGTCGACCAAGCGCATCTCCACCTATCTGGTGGCGCTCGTCGCCGGGCCCTACGCCAAGGTCACCGACTGCCACGACGGCATCCCGCTCGGCCTGTACTGCCGGGCCTCGCTGGCGAAGCACCTCGACCCCGACGAGCTGTTCCGGGTCACCAAGCAGGGCTTCGACTTCTACCACCGGGTCTTCGACTACCCGTACCCGTTCGACAAGTACGACCAGCTCTTCGTGCCCGAGTTCAACGCCGGTGCCATGGAGAACGCCGGCGCGGTCACGTTCCTGGAGGACTACGTCTTCCGCTCCAAGGTGAGCCGGGCCCGCTACGAGCGGCGCGCGGAGACGGTGCTGCACGAGCTGGCGCACATGTGGTTCGGCGACCTGGTGACCATGCGCTGGTGGGACGACCTGTGGCTCAACGAGTCCTTCGCCACCTACATCAGCACCCTCTGCCAGGCCGAGGCGACCGAGTACACGACCGCCTGGACGACGTTCGCCAACACCGAGAAGGCCTGGGCCTACGCGCAGGACCAACTGCCCTCGACCCACCCGATCGCGGCCGACATCCCCGACGTCGCCGCCGTCGAGGTCAACTTCGACGGGATCACCTACGCCAAGGGCGCCTCGGTGCTCAAGCAGCTGGTGGCCTACGTCGGCCGGGAGGAGTTCCTCGCCGGCGTCCGCCGCTACTTCCGCAAG
>DATAAV010000338.1:0-8006 GCA_036259935.1 Geodermatophilus sp.
GGGTTGCGCTGGGCGAACAGCAGCATGTCCAAGGCCCAGTCGCGGGGCAGCACCACCAGGTTGGCCTGGGCGAACCCGGGCGCGACGCCCGACGTCGGCACGGCCAGGCCGACGCGGTAGCGCTGCCGCACCGCGGCGGGAGTCTCCATGGCCTCATGCTCCGTGCGCTCCGGAGCTCCGGCCAGGCCTGTACCGGGCTCCCGCCGACTTTCGCCGGCGCCTTCAACGGGCTGCTCCTGCCGATCGGCATCGCGGTGCTGCTGCGGGTGGCCAGCCGGCGGGCCGACCTGATGGGCGGCTACCGGTACCCGCGCCGGTTGCTCGTCGTCGCCTGGACGGCGTGGCTGCTGACCCTCTACCTGGCGGTCAACTCGATCCGTCCGGTCGTCGACCTGTTCTCCTGAAGCCCCTCCTGGGCGGAGGATCGGACCGTGACCAGCAGCGTTCCGTCCGACGGCGACCGGACCGTCGACCTCAACTCCGACCTCGGCGAGGGGTTCGGTCAGTGGACCCTGGGTGACGACGACGCGCTGCTCGGCGTGGTGACCAGCGCCAACGTTGCCTGCGGCTTCCACGCCGGCGACCCGGTGATCCTGCGGCGGGTCTGCGAGCGGGCCGCCGCGTCCGGGGTCGCGATCGGCGCGCAGGTGGGCTACCGCGACCTGGCCGGGTTCGGCCGCCGGTTCATCGACATGGAGCCCGACGCGCTGACCCAGGACGTGCTCTACCAGATCGGCGCGCTGGAGGCCTTCGCCCGGGTGGCCGGGAGCCGGGTGCGCTACGTCAAGCCGCACGGCGCGCTGTACAACGCGATCGTCGGCCACGAGGAGCAGGCGGCCGCGGTGGTGAGCGCCGTCGTCGACTACGACCCCACGCTGCCGGTGCTGGGGCTGCCCGGCTCGGCGTGGCTGCGGCAGGCCGCCGAGGCGGGGCTCACCGTCGTCGCGGAGGCCTTCGCCGACCGCGCCTACACCCCGCGGGGGACGCTGGTCTCCCGGCGATTGCCCGGCGCCGTGCTGCACGACCCGGAGGAGATCGCCCGGCGCTGCGTCGCCATGGCCACCGGCGAGCCGATCGCCGACGTCGAGGGCAACCCGCTGCTGCTGGCGCCGGACTCCATCTGCGTGCACGGCGACACCCCCGGCGCGGTGGCGATCGCGCAGCAGGTCCGGGCGGCGTTGGCCGGCGCGGGCCTCACCCTCGCCCCCTTCGCGCCCTGATGCGCGTGCTGCCCAGCGGGTCCACCGCGCTGCTGGTCGAGGTCGACGGGCTCGAGGAGGTGCTCGGCCTCTACGCGGCGCTGACCGCCGACCGGCCCGCCGGCGTCGTGGACATCGTGCCCGCGGCCCGCACCGTGCTGCTGGTCACCGACCCGGCGCAGACCTCGCTCGCGGCCGTCGAGCGGGCGGTGCGGCACACCGCGCCCCGGCGGGACAGCGCGGGCAGCGGCGAGCGGGTGGAGATCCCGGTCCGCTACGACGGCGAGGATCTGCCCGAGGTCGCCGCGCTGCTCGGCGTCGACCCGGCCGAGGTGGTCCGCCGGCACACCGGCCGGGAGTGGACGGTGGCGTTCTGCGGCTTCGCCCCCGGCTTCGGCTACTGCACGCAGGAGGGCGCCGACTGGAACGTGCCGCGCCGGTCCACTCCCCGCACCCGGGTGCCGCCCGGGTCGGTGGCGCTGGCCGGGGAGTTCACCGGCGTCTACCCGCGCGAGTCGCCGGGCGGCTGGCAGCTGATCGGCCGCACCGACGTCGCCGTGTTCGACCTCTCCCGCGAGCCGGCCGCGCTGCTGCGCCCCGGCGTGCGGGTGCGGTTCGTCGACGTGGGGGCCGCATGACTCGCGCCGTCACCGTGCTGGCGACCGGCCCTATGACCACCGTGCAGGACGGCGGGCGGCCCGGCCAGGCCGCGCTGGGCATCGGCCGGTCGGGGGTCTGCGACCGGGCGGCCTACCGCCTGGCCAACCGGCTGCTCGGCAACGACCCGGGCGCGGCGGTCCTCGAGGTGACCCTCGGCGGGCTGGCGCTGCGCGCGGAGGCCGACCTGCTCGTCGTCACCACCGGCGCCCGGTGCGCAGGCTCGCCGGCGCACAACGCCCCGGCCCTCGTGCCCGCCGGCCGGGAGCTCCGGCTGGGCATGGCGGCGACCGGGCTGCGCACCTACGTCGGGATCCGCGGCGGCATCGCCGTCGAGCCGGTGCTGGGGTCGCGCGCCACCGACGTGCTGGCCGGGCTCGGGCCGCCGGTCGTCTCGGCCGGCGACGTGCTGCCGGTGGGCACCGCCGGGCAGCCTCCGCCCGGGGTCGACGTCGCGCCGGTGGCCGACCCCGCGGGCGGCGAGGTCACCGTCCGGGTGCTGCCCGGCCCGCGGCAGGACTGGTTCGCCGACGAGGCGTGGGCGGCGCTGGCCGGAGCGCCGTGGGCGGTGACCGAGGACAGCAACCGGGTCGGCCTGCGGCTGGAGGGCTCTCCGCTGCAGCGCACCCGCAGCGGCGAGCTGGCCAGCGAGGGCATGGTGCGCGGCGCGCTGCAGGTGCCGCCGTCGGGCAAGCCGGTGCTGTTCCTCGCCGACCACCCGGTGACCGGCGGCTACCCGGTCATCGGCTACGTCGTCGACGACGACGTCGACCGCTGCGGGCAGCTGCGCCCCGGCCAGACCCTCTGCTTCCGCCCCGGCTGAACCGTCCGGCCGGCGGTGATCCGCGCGTCCGACGCCGAGCATCCCCGGCTGCCGCTCAGCGAGGTCGCCCGGTTGACCGGCCTGACCCGCGCGGCCGCGCGCCGCTTCCTGCTCACCCTGGTAGAACTCGGCTCCGTGCGCTTGGAGGGCCGGGAGTTCTCGCCGCGGCCGCGCGTGCTCGAGCTCGGTCACGCCTACCTGTCGGCGCTGACCCTCCCCGAGGTGGCCGAGCCGCACCTCGAGGCCTTCGTGCAGCGGGTCCTCGCGGACACCCGCCGTCCGGCATGACGGCCCCCTCCGGCGGACGCGCTCCCCGTCGCCTGGCGGTGCTCGGGCCGGCGGTGGCGCTCGTGCTGGTCGCCCTCTGCCTGCGGGGCCCGTTCGCCGCCGTGGGCCCGGTCCTCGGTGACCTGCGGGACGAACTGGGGGTGTCGACGGCGGCGCTGGCGGTGCTCACGGCGCTGCCGCTGGTCTGCTTCGGGTTGCTGTCCCCGCTCGCCCCCGCTCTGGCCGCCCGGATCGGCGTCCACCGCGCCGTCCTGGCCGGGGCGGTCGTGCTGGCGGTCGGCGTCGCGCTGCGCCTGGGCGGCGCCGCGGGGCTCTTCGCCGGCACGGTGCTGCTGGCCGGGGGGATCGCCGTGGGCAACGTGCTGGTCCCGGCGGTGGCCCGCGCGGAGTACGGCCCGCGCAGCCCGACGGTCGTGGGCGTCACGACGGCGGCCATTGCCGCCTCGGCCAGCGCCGGCGCCGGGCTGGCGCAGCCCCTCGCCGCCGTCGCCGGCAGCGCCCTCGCCGGGTTGGCCCTGTGGCTGGTGCCCGTGCTGGCCGCGGTCGCCGCCTTCGCCGTCCTGGCCGCCCGGCGCCGCCCCGGCCCGGCCGCGCCCCCCGTCGCCGCACCGCCGCGCACGGCGATCCTGCGCAACCGCGTGGCCCTGGCCGTCACCGGCTTCTTCGGCCTCCAGTCACTGTCCTTCTACGCCATGCTGACCTGGCTGCCCAACGTCCTGGAGGACGAGGCCGGGGTCTCCCCCGTCCTCGCCGGTGGGCTGCTGGCGGCCGCCGCCGCGCTCGGCGCCCCGGCCTCACTCGTCGTCCCGCCGCTGGCCGCCCGGCGCGCGGCCCAGACCGGCTGGGTCGTCGTGGTGTCGCTGCCCTCGGCGGTGGCGCTGGTGGGCCTGCTCGTGGCGCCGGAGGCCGCACCGGTCGTGTGGGCGCTGCTCTACGGCCTCGGTACCGGGGCCGCCTTTCCGCTGGCCATGGCGCTGGTCCTGCTGCGCACCCGGGACGTCGCCCAGACCGGACGGCTGTCGGCGGCCGCCCAGAGCGTCGGCTACCTCCTCGCCGCCACCGGCCCCCTTGCGGTCGGCCTGGTGCGCGATGCGACCGAGGCCTGGGCTCCCGCCCTGCTCCTGCTGCTGGGACTGCTGGCGCTGCAGGTCCTGGTGGGGCTGGCGGCCGCCCGGCCCCGGCTGGTCACCGAGCGCGCCGCCGCTCGGACGGTCCCCCCGCGGGCCTGACCCCCCGGCGCGGACTTCCGGTACCGACAGTCCGGCCGGCGGCCGGGACATTCGGTACCGGAAGTCCCCGGGGTCGCTCAGAAGGGGTAGGCGGGCAGGTCGCCGCGCAGGGTGACCCACTGGGTCTCGGTGAACGCCTCGATGTTGGCCAGCGGGCCGCCGTGCCGGGAGCCGGTGCCGGACGCTCCGACGCCGCCGAACGGGGCCACCGCCTCGTCGTTGACCGTCTGGTCGTTGATGTGCACCAGGCCCGAGGGGATCTTCTCGGCCAGCTCCAGCCCGGCGTAGACGTCGCGGGTGAGGATGCCCAGCGACAGGCCGTACTCGGTACCCCGGGCCAGCTCGACGACCTCGTCGAGGGAGGAGAACGGGGTCACCGGGGCGACCGGGCCGAAGATCTCCTCCTTGTACGCAGGCGCCTCGATCGGCACCTCGGCGAGCACGGTGGGCCGGTAGAACAGCCCCTCATAGGTGCCGCCGGTGCGCACCGTGGCGCCCCGGCTGACGCTGTCGGTGACCAGGCCGTGCACCCGGTCGCGCTGCCCGGCGTCGATCAGCGGCCCCATCGCCACCTGCTCCCGGAAGGGGTCGCCGACCGGCAGCTTCTCCACCTTCTCGGTGAGCACCGCGGTGTACTCCTCGGCGATGTCGCGGTGCACCAGGTGCCGGGAGGTGGCCATGCAGATCTGGCCCTGGTGGGCGAAGGTGCCCCACGCGCCGACCGAGGCGGCCTGCCGCACGTCGACGTCGGGCAGCACGATCAGCGCCGAGTTCCCGCCCAGCTCCAGGTGCGCCCGCTTGAGGTGCCGGCCGGCCAGCTCACCCACCTTGCGCCCCGCGCTGGTGGAGCCGGTGAAGGCGATGACCCGCACCGGCTTGCTGACCACCAGGGCCTCGCCGACGTCGGCGGCGCCGGGCAGCATCTGGAACACCCCGGCCGGCAGCCCGGCCTCCTCGAAGACCCGGGCGAACATCGCCCCGCCGGAGATGGCGGTGCGCGGGTCGGGCTTGAGGATGACCGCGTTGCCCAGCGCGAGCGCCGGGGCGACCGCGCGGATGGCCAGGATCGTCGGCACGTTGAACGGCGCGATCACCCCGACCACGCCGGCCGGCAGCCGGCGGGCGAAGGACAGCCGCGGCTGCCCGGTGCGCAGCAGCTCGCCGTAGGGGTGCGAGGGCAGCGCGGAGGCCTCGTAGCACTCCTGGGCGCTGGTGTGCACCTGGAAGTCGCCGAACGGCTGGATCGCGCCGGACTCCCGCGCCAGCCAGCCCTTGATCTCCTCGGCGTGCGCCGACAGCACGTCCCCCGCCCGCCGTAGCACCGCGGCCCGCTCCTCGAACGGCAGCGCCGCCCACTGCCGCTGTGCGACCACCGCCCGCTCGGCGGCCGCGTCGACGTCCTCCGGCGTGGCCTTGCCGACCTGGCCGATCACGTTCCCGGTCGCCGGCTCGACGGCGTCGTACGTGCCGCCGCTGCCGTCGGTCCACGAGCCGGTCCAGACCTTCCCCTGCCACGCGCCGTCCTCGAGCAGTGCCATGTCGATCCCCTCCTCCGACCGCGCCGGTGCGGCCTTCAGCGTGTCGAGCGGGAGGCCGGTCGCCCGTCTCCACGGCGCCATCCCCCATGAGCTCCTCTGCTCCGGACCCTAGCCGTCACCGGCGCTCCGGCGACCCGACTGCGAGGGCCGATGACAAAGGGTCACGCACGGCGAACAACTCGCGCTCACCACGCCGTGGACCCCCAATACGGACGGTCCAGTTCCCCCTGCGCGGGGGCTCCGGCCGGTACGGGCGCCCGCCTAGCGTCAGCGGCCTCGGATGGCCATCCGGTCGTCCCGGCCCGGCTGGGGGGCGGCGGGGCCACCTCTTCCCACACCGCCGAACAAACAGCGGAGACACCCCTATGCGCAGATACCTGGTTGCCGCCGGCTCCTTCGTGTTCCTCCTGGGGAGCGCGACCGCGGCGTCCGCCCACGATTCCACCGACGACCGGGACCGGGGCGCGACCGACCCCGTGGTCGTCGCCGACGGCCTGGACAACCCGCGCCAGCTGGCCTGGTCCGGAGACACTCTCCTGATCGCCGAAGGTGGCGACGACTGCGCCGCCCCGGCGGCGCCCACGACGCCCGAACCGGGGACGACACCCGCCGACACGGGCAGCACCACCCCCACCACCGATGGCACCGTCCCGTCCGGCGACGACGACGGCACCGCCGACCAGGGCAGCGGGGACGTCACCCCGACCCCCGGCAGCGACGACGGCACACCCGACCAGGGCGCCGGCGACGTCATTCCCACCCCGAGTAGCGACGACGGCACACCCGACCAGGGCTCCGGCGACGTTCCCACCACTCCCGGCGACGTCACCACCGACGCCGTCTGCGACGGCCTCACCGGCATCTTCGCGGTCGAGCGGCCGGACCGCGGCAGGGGCGGCGACGCGGCTCCGGTCGTCGACCGCCTGTTCTCGGTGGAGACGTCCGAAGGCGCGGTCGCCACCGGCGGCGTCGCGGCCTTCGGCACCGCTGGCCAGCTGCTCATCACGCAGGGCGAGGAGCCCGCGCAGGCCCAGCAGACCCAGGACATCCCGGCGCCGCCCGACACCACGACCCAGGACCCGACCACCCCGACCCAGGACATCCCGGCGCCGCCCGACACCACGAGCCAAGACCCGACCACCCCGACCCAGGGGCGTCTGCTGCTCACCGTCGAGGGCGAGGCCGTGCCGTGGGTCGACCTCGGCCAGGCCGAGCAGGACCAGAACCCCGACGGCAACGCCGTTCCCAGCAGCAACCCGACCGCGGTACTGGTCGTCGACCCGACTCCCGAGCGTGAGCGGGGAGGGGACGAGTTCGCGCTCGTGGCCGACGCCGGCGCGAACGTGGTCTGGAAGGTGACCCCCGACTTCTCCCAGCAGGACGAGCGGGGCCTGCCCGCGGCCACCGTCACCGTGTGGACCGCCTTCCCGGCCGACGACGCCACGACGCCGGACTTCGCGCCCAACGCCCTGGCGCAGGACCGGCGGGGCAACGTCTACGTCGGCGGCGAGGGCTCGCTGACTCCCGGCGCCGCCTCGGTGGTGCGCTTCGACGCGGACGGCACCGAGACCGGCCGGTGGGACGGCTTCACCGGTATCACCGGCCTCGCGGTGGAGCGGGACGGCGAGCACGTCTTCGTCGCCCAAGGCCTCGGCAACGAGGGCGCGGCCGGCGGCGGCACGGGCAACGTCGTCCGGGTCGACACCGAGGAGGAGACGTACGCGACCTTCGACGTCCCCGCTCCGTCGGGCCTCGCGCTCGGCCAGAGGGGCGAGGTCTTCGTCTCCGCCTACAGCACCTCCCCGGCGGTCGTCCAGGACGACCCGGCCACCGCGGACGTGGACGAGAGCACGCACGCCGGCCAGGTGTGGCGGTTCTCCTTCCCGAGGGACGCCGCCGAGACCGCCCTGCCGGTGACCACCCCGCCGACGACCACGCCGGAGGAGGGCACGGTTCCCGAGCCCACCACTCCGGCCGGCGACGATGACGGCACCGCCGACCAGGGCAGCGGGGACGTCACCACCGCCCCGGGCGACGACGACGGCACCGCCGACCAGGGCAGCGGCGACACCGTCCCCACCCCGAGTAGCGACGACGGCACACCCGACCAGGGCTCCGGCGACGCCGCCACCGCCCCCGGTGACGACGACGGCACCGCCGACCAGGGCTCCGGCGACGCCGCCACCGCCCCCGGTGACGACGACGGCACCCTCGACCAGGGCTCCGGCGACGTCGCCACCCCGTAACAGCGACACCCACCCTGCGGTGCGGC
>DATAAV010000339.1:0-7016 GCA_036259935.1 Geodermatophilus sp.
CGGCCGGATCCCCCAGGCGCCGGCCAACCACGCGCTGGTGAAGAACTACAGCATCGTCGGCCTGCACTGGGGCCTGTACCGGACGATGGAGCCGCCGCTGATCGGCACGGTGCACGAGGAGCTCGTGCGCCTGGTGCAGGCGGGGGAGATCGACCCGCTGGTCAGCCAGGCGCTGCCGCTGGACCAGGCGCCCCAGGCGCTGGCGGCCCTCGCCGACCGCGGCACCGTCGGCAAGGTCGTGCTCGTCCCGTGAGCCCGCAGTGCCGCCCGGGCCGGACCCGGGCGGCACCGGTCCGCTCACGCGTAGCGGAACGCGCGGCGCTCCCGCCGCGCGAACCCACGGCGCAGGAACAGCCGCCAGACGGCCAGCAGCACGGGCATCCGGTCGACCCCGCGCAGCCGCGCCAGCGCGTCGGCCGGCAGGTCGTGCAGCGCCCACGCCACGACGGCGAGCAGGCCGCGCGGCGAGTAGGCGGAGTCGAAGTAGTCCTTGCCGATCCGGTCCCAGTCGGCCGGCGCCAGGTGGTCCTGCAGGACCCGCATCGCGTCGCGCTCCTCGTGCGCCAGGTGCCGGCCGAGGTCGGCGCGGACCGTGGCGAGCTGTGTGGCGAGGACGCGCCGGGCCCGCTCGTCCGGTTCGGCGGCCAGCCGCAGGAACCCGGCCGAGCACGCCGCCAGCTGATGGTCGAGGCCGGCGTGCTCGGCGGACATCGCCTCCAGGGTCGCCCGCCCGGCCGTGTCGCCGGCGGCGTCGACCCGCTCCAGCAGCAGCGGCCACAGCCCGGCGTCCTCACCGACGTGGTGGTGGTGCAGCGTGGTGGCGAACAGCTCCCACCTCCGGTGCAGCGCCTGCCAGGTCGCCCGGTCGTCGACCGGGGTGCGCTCGGCCGCGCGGGCGAAGGCGTCCAGGTCGCGGCGGAACCCGCGGTGCATCAGCCACATCAGGGTGAGGTCGACCGGGCCGTCGGGGGCGGCGGCCTGCCCGGGCAGCAGCAGCTGACCGGCGGGAGCGGACGGTGAAGTGGCGGTCATGAGCTGCCTCCGGGGTGGGAAGGGGTCAGGCCGGCGTGAGCCGGTCGTCCGGCGTGCCGTCGCCGGCGAGCCGTTCCAGCTCGTCGACGAGTGCGGTTCCGGCGGCAGCGGCGCGGATCTGCGCACCCAGCGCCTCGGCGCGCTTCCGGTACGCCGGGTCCTCGAGCAGCCGCCGCACCGCCGCGGCGATCCTCTGCGGCGGCGCCGACGGCCGGAGGCCGATCACCGCACCGTGCCGGGCGGCCCGCACCACGTTGTCCCCCTGGTCGCGGCCCATCGGCAGGCACAGCGTCGGCACGCCGGCGGCCAGCGCCTTCATCAGCGTCCCGTGGCCGGCGTGCGTCACCACGACGTCGGCCGCGGCGAACAGCCGGGCGTGCGGTGCCGACCGGACGACGTCGACCCTCGCCGTGCCGGGCACCTCCGCCGGGTCCAGCGCGGGGCCGGTGGTGACGACCGCGCGCACCGGGAGGGTGTCCAGGGCCGCCACGATCCGCCCCAGCACCCCGGCCTGCTGCATGTAGGTGCTGGACAGGCCCACGACGACCAGCGGCTCGTCGCCCTCGGGCAGCGGATAGGGCTCGGTCCACACCGGATCGTCGAGGACCGGGCCCACGTAGCGGACGTTGTCCGGCAGCACGGCGGGCAGGTCGAAGGCCGGCGAGGTGAGCACCAGCACCCGGGCCGCACGGTCCCACTGCCCCCAGACCTCGCGCAGGGGGTCGAGGCCCAGCGCGGTCCGCGCGGCGTTGAGCGGCGGCAGGTGCCGGTTCCACAGCGCCGAGGCCAGCGCGTTGAGCCCCCGGTCGCGCGCACGTCCGACCGGGCCGCGGGCGGGGGCCAGGCCGCTGCCGAACGGCGGGATGCCCGGGGCCGGGCGGGAGTAGATGTTGGCCGACAGGGCGACCGCGGGCACGCCCATCGACTCCGCCCCGACCAGCGCGCCCAGCAGCGGGCCGCTGGCCAGGACCGCGTCGGCGGGCCGGGCGCCGAGCGCCTCGCGGACGTCGGCCGCGTACTCGCCGGCCGGCCCGGTCACCACCCGCTCGCAGAGCCGAGCGAGCAGCTGGACCGGCGTGCGGCACTCCCAGTCCCGGACGACGTCGTCCTCCACGGCCGGCGAGCGGCGGTGCGGGGCGCGGGTCCAGCTGCGGAACCCCGCACCGGCGTCCGCGGCGTCCGCCTCCAGGGTGGGGTCCCCGAGGACGGTGACGGTGTGCCCGCGGGTGACCAGCCGGCGGACGACGCCGATCTCCGCGGGCACGGTTCCTCCGCCGTCCCACAGCGCGGCCAGGTAGTGCACGACCGACCTCCTCAGGTGACGCGGGTCGTCGCGAGGGCGGCCCGGAGCAGGGACTCCAGCACGGCCGTGGTCTCGGCGCGGGAGTGGCCGAGGTCGCGGCGCAGCAGCTTCCAGGTGCCGACGTCGGTGACGGCGTACAGCGCGGCCAGGGCCCGGCGGCGGGCGCCCCGCTCGGCGGGCAGCTGCTCGCCGAAGACCTCCTCGAGCCAGGCGCGGTGGGTGCGCCGCGCCAGCTCCATGCCGCGGCCGAGCTCGGGGATGCGCTCGGCCACGGCGGCCAGGCGGACGTTGCCGTCGCCGAGCGCCTCGTACTGGCGCATCAGCCCGCGGACGGCGGCGCGGACGTCGCCGGGGGCCACCGGGCCGCGCATCGCCTCGATCTCGGGGCGCAGTTCCTCGACGAGGGCCAGCAGCAGGCCCTCCTTGGAGGTGAAGTGGTTGAGCAGGGTCTGCTGCGTCACGCCGGCATCGGCGGCGATCCCGGCGAGGGTCACCTCGTCGTACGGCTGGTCGAAGAAGCGCTCCCGCGCGACGGCGAGGATCCGCTCCCGGGTCCGCTCGGCGGCGCGGGCCCGGGTGGTCATCCGGTAGCTGCGGGTGGCGCCGGTCACACCGCGAGCGTGGCCCACGCTTGTGTCGCAGTCAAGTGAAAACTTGGGTCGAACCCAAACGGAATGCGCCCCGACCCGCTGGTGGCGTGCGCCGGCGGCGCGGTCCGCTGCTTGGAGCGCACCGCCGGCGCACATCGCCCCCCGAGCGTCGGGCGTCTCCCCGGTCAGTGCGACTGCGGCCGCCCCAGGCGGGCCTTGGTCTCCTCGACGTCCATCCCGTGCAGGCGCAGCAGGTTCTCGCCGAGGATCTTCCGCTTGGCCTGGTCGGTGAGCTGCGGATAGCCGTAGCCCTCGCACAGGTCCTGCGGGATCGAGAAGTCCATGAAGGCCTTCAGCGCCCACTGGGGATGGAAGATCGGCGCCTCGGAGCCGTAGACGATCTTGTCCTCGCCGCACCAGAACAGCAGCTTGCCGAGGATCTCGGCGAACATCCGCGGCGCCCGGACGACGAAGTTGATCGTCGCCGCCAGCGAGGCGTACAGGTTGGGATGGCGGATCAGCTGCCAGCAGGTCTCGTCGAGGAACGGCATCCCGACGTGGAAGATCACGAAGTTGATGTCGGGGAAGTTGGCCGCGGCGCCGTCCATGTCCCAGGTCTGGGTGGCCTCGATCGGTTGCGGCCCGAGCGGGATGCCCTTGTGCACGCCGATGAGATCGACTCCGAGTTCCTGGGCCTTCTCGAAGATCGGGAAGGCGACCTGGGGGTCGTCCATCCGCCACGGGAACGGCGAGCCGTAGTCGTAGCGCACGTTGTAGAACTTGAACGCCTTCGCGCCGAACTCGCCGACCTGGCGCTCCATGAGGTCGATGGCCCGGCGCCCCTCGAGCGGGTTCACCGACCCCCAGAAGATCGTCCGGTCCGGGTCCCGCTGCGCGAGCTCGGCGCACTCCTCCCACGGCGAGAGGCCGTCGCGGAACAGGTCGGTCAGCGGCAGCGGCATCGCCACGAGCATGTCGGTGTCGGACTGGTCGTAGACCATCTGCCGGATGTCCTCCGGCGTCCACTCCTTGAGGAACTCCTCGGCGGACAGCTTGGGCTGGTCGTCGGGGGTGAGGGTCGCGTGGAACGCGTAGAGGTGGTTGGCGAACATCTGGCCCGGGTTCCCGAAGGCGTTCTTCGGCGTGAAGTTGAATGGGTGGGCGACCCCGTCGAACACGAATGCGTCGCCGATCATGGCCGGTCCTCCTGCGGCTGGGGAGCGTGGGTGGCGAGGTAGGCGTCCCGGTCGGGCACGGCGACCGGGTCGGGCAGGAAGCGCAGCGTGCGCGCCGCGGAAGCGGAGAGCCGGTCGGTCGTCCAGACCTCGTCCCAGACGATCTCGACCTCGCACGAGTCGACGTCCGGCGCGGAGCGGATCGCCTCCTCCACGTCGGTGAGCACGCGGGCGGCGAACGGGCACCAGCCGGAGGTCAGCAGCAGCTCGACGCGGGCGTGCCCGCCGGTGACCGTCACCGACCGCAGCAGCCCCATGTCGACGACCGAGATGCCCTTCTCACGGCAGCAGGGGTCGTACACGCCCGACAGCGCCCGGACCGCCCACTCCGGTGGCGGCTGTGTCATGGCCGCATCGTGAGGCCGGCCACATCCGCCCGCCAGAGCCGGAATTTCAGATGGCGGCAACGCCGGTCGGTCAGGACGCCGCGCAGCCCAGGGCCAGGGCGCGGGTCACCCGCCGGGCGCCGGTGAGCACGGTGCGCCGCACCGCCGGCTCGTGCACGGCCGACGGCGCGGCGACCACCGCGACCGAGGCGACGCCGTCCCCGGTGGGCACCGCGGCGCCCAGGCAGCAGACGCCCAGGGCGTACTCGCCGTCGTCCAGCGCCACCTCGCCGGACCGGGGCAGCCGCAGCCGGCGGCGGTCGACGACCGTGCGGGGGGTGAGGTCGTGCAGCGGGTGCCGGGCGAACCAGTCGTCGCGCTCGGTGGCGGACAGCTGGCCGAGGACGCACTTGCCGAGCGCGGTGGCGTGCCCGGCGTCGTGGATCCCGACCCACAGGTCGATCCGGGGCGCCCGCGGGCTGTCGACGATCTCGGCCACGACGATCTCCCCGTCGACGTACCGGGCCAGGTAGACCGCGCCGCCGATCTCGTCGCGCAGCCACTCCAGCGCCGGCCGCGCGTGCGCCACCCCGCGGGCCGCCGTCCCGTGCCGGCGGACGACGTCGATGCGGTGGCCGAGCACGTAGGAGCCGTCGCCGAGCCGCTGCAGCCAGCCCTCGTGGGCGCAGGTGCGCAGCAGGTGGTAGGTGGTGGGGAGGGGAAGGCCGGCCGCGCGGGCGATCTCCTTGGCTCGGGCACGGCCGTCGAGCTCGGCGACGACCTCGAGCAGCCGCAGGGCCCGCTGCACCGACTGGATGAGCGTCGGCTCGCCCGGATGTGCGCTCACGTCCCGCCTCCTTCGCGGTGTGTGCGGCACACGATGGCAGAAGGAGGAGCGGATGAGGACCGCTAGATGACCGGTTTCGGCAGGTAGGACAGGCGGGCCCGGCGGCGCAGGATCACCTTGCGGGTCCCGTCGGCGTGCAGCTGCAGACGAGCCAGCTCCCAGCCGCCGGTGTCGGCCTGCAGGCTCAGCATGGTGGCCGCTGCGGATCGGGACGTGCCCGGTGGGATCCGCAGCGGCGCGAACTCGTACTCCCCGGCGACCGCCTCCACCCCGCCGATTGTGCACGCAGGACGCCGATCGGTCACCTGTCCGCCGTCCCCGCTTTCCGCTCCGGTCCCGGGTCTGCCGCGCCCGCACGCGGACGGCAGGATGGACGGTGACCGTTGCACCGCACGACGAGGGAGGACGACGTGACCGAACCCGGTCTCACGAGGGACGTGCCCGACGCCGACCGCGCGGAGCAGGACGCGCTGGTCGACCCGCCCGAGGTCGCCCTCGCCGGGGACGCGACGCCGCCTCCGGTGGACGTCCCGGAGGCCGACGCCCTCGACCAGCAGCTGGTCGCCCGGCCGCGGGGGACCGGCGGCCCGCTGCGCCCGGTGGGCGACCGGGAGGCCGACGACGCCGACGTCCTCGACCAGGAGGCCGACGTGCCCGTCGCCGAGGACGACGACGACCTGATCTGACGAGCCTCCGGGAGGACCGCGGTCAGCCGGCCGTCTCGGCCAGCAGCCGGGCCAGGCGGGTCCGTCGGGGGCGAACGTCGACCTCCCGCACCGCCCGGGCCAGGGCCGCGCCGGCGGCGTGCACGACCGACAGGTGGCGCTGCGCCCGCGTGAGCGCGGTGTAGACCAGCGGCCGGGAGAGCATCCCGCCGGCCTCCGGCGGCAGCACCACGACGACCCCGGGCCACTCCGAGCCCTGTGCGCGGTGCACGGTGATCGCCCAGCCGTGCCGCAGGTCGGACATCGCCTGCCCGCTGACCGTCACCGGACCGGAGGCGAAGGCGACGTCGAGGGTGCCGTCGCCGGTGCCGGTGACCACCCCGACCTCGCCGTTGGCGAACCCGACGGGCTCGAGGTCGAGGTGGTTGGCGGTGGCCACCACCCGGTCGCCGACGTCGAAGCCCCACACCGCGCCGTCGCCGGGGTTGAGCCGGGCCTTGAGCGCCTTGTTCAGCTCGATCGTGCCGGCCGGGCCGCGGTGGACCGGGGTGACCACCTGCACCGCCGCCGGATCGATGCCCAGCGCCCGGGGGATGGAGTCGGTGACCAGCTGCACCACCCGCTTGGCGGCCTCGGCGCTGCCGGTGGCCGGCACCACGACCACCTCACGCTCGGGGGAGTCCACCCGCGGCAGCTCCCCGGCCCGCACCGCGTTGGCCAGCCGGGCGATCGCGCCACCCTCGGCCTGCCGGTACAGCGTGGTCAGCTCGGTGACCGGGACGACGCCGGAGTCGATGAGGTCCCCGAGCACGTGCCCGGGCCCGATCGAGGGCAGCTGCGCCGGGTCCCCGACCAGCAGCAGGTGGGTGCCGTCGGCGCAGGCCTCCAGCAGCGCCGCGGTGAGCTCGACGTCGAGCATCGAGGCCTCGTCGACCACGACGACGTCGGCGTCCAGCGGCCACTCCTCGTTGCGGGCGAACCCGCCGGAGGTGCCCTGGGCGCCCAGCAGCCGGTGCAC
>DATAAV010000340.1:0-2135 GCA_036259935.1 Geodermatophilus sp.
CGGCCGGGCCGGCCGTCGTCTCGGCCGCGGGGCTGGCCGCCGCACGGGCGGTGTGCCGGGTCAGCGCGGTGACGGCGGCGGCCTCGGCGCCGGTGCCGCAGACGTCGGCGATGAGCACCATCCAGCGCCCGTCGGGCAGCGCGGTGACGTCGTAGGTGTCGCCGCCGACGAGGGCCGAGCCCCCGCCGGGCCGGTAGCGCGCGGCGAGCTCCACTCCGGGGATCACCGGCAGGTGGGACGGCAGCAGGCTGCGCTGCAGGGTGTCGGCGAGCTCGCGGACCTCGGACTCGGCCCGCAGCCGGCCGAGGAACTGGCCGATCTGCCGGCCGGCGTGGGCCAGCACCTCCACCAGCTCCGGGGCGACGGTCCGCTGCTCGCGGGAGAACAGCTCGATGACGCCGAGGACGGTTTCCCCGTGCAGGACGGGGACGGCCACCCCGGTGCGGACGCCGTCGGCGCGCGCGGCTTCCGCCCGCAGGAAGCGGGCGTCCTTCCACAGGTCCTCGACGACCACCGGCTCCCGGCGCTGCCAGGTCAGGCCCGGCAGCCCCTCGCCGCGCCGGAAGGCCCGGCCGCGGGTCTGGGCGTGCAGCGACGGCACGGACTGACCGGGCGCGGTCCAGGTCCCCGCGTACAGCAGCCGGGTGCCGTACCCGTCCGGCTGCCACAGGGAGGCCGCGTCCCAGTCCAGTTCGGCGCACAGGGTGGGCAGCAGGCGCTCGAACGCCACGTCCGCGTCGGGCGCCTCGGTCAGGGCCGCCGTCACCCGGAGGGTCGCGGCCAGGTAACGGCCCACCGTCAGCTGCCGCTCCAGCAGGATCGTGGTGCTCGCGTCGCGCAGCACGCCAACGACCACGCCGTCGGCCACGGGAGTCCCGGGCACGGGAGGACCTTCCCCCCAGGACAGCGGCGACAGCGTCAGGTCGATCGCCACCTCCGTGCCGTTCGCGTGCAGCGCCGGCACCTGCGTCGTGGCCCCGATCAGCTCCCCGGTCCCGGTCCTCAGGAACCGGGCGAAGCCGGAGGCGTGAGTGCGCCGGAAGCGCTCGGGCATGAGCACGGTGAGGGGCCGGCCGCGCAGCGCGGCGGCGTCGTGGCCCAGCAGCGTGTGGATCGCCCGGTTGGCGTAGACGATGCGGCCGTCCCGGTCGGCGACGACCACGGCGTCGGGCAGCGCCTCGAGGACCGCGGGCGCGGCGGTGGCCGCGGTCGGCACTGGCGCTGTCACATCTCCTCGTCCGTGATGGGATCGTGCGGCACCGTTCAGGGTCCCACACCCGGCGTCGCCTTCCGGACACGGAAGGTCGATCAGGTCGACGGCCTCCCGTCGCCGTCCCGACAAGCCTCTCAGACGGTCGACGTCCGCGCGGGCGGAAAGCGGTCGTCAGAAGGCATAGCGGATCCGCAGCCACGGCGCGAGCCGGCCGGCCAGCCCGGTCAGCCGCTGGACCCCGGCTCGCTTCACCGCGGTGCGGTAGCGCACGTTCCGCTGTCCGTTCTGGCTGCGCTTGGGCTGCTGGAGATCCGGCCGCCACAGCAGCTCCTCGGCCTTCGGGTGCCAGCCCAGGTTGACCTCGTGCAGGTCGCGGTTGTGCGTCAGCAGGATGACCTCGGCGGCCGCCTGGGCCTTGGCCGCCGGGGACAGCTCCTCGTCCAGCCGCTCAAGCAGCGCCGCCCAGTCGGCCTCCCAGCCGTCGCGGAGCACGACCGGGGAGAGGTTGAGGTGCACCTCGTACCCGGCCTCGACGAAGTCGTCGATCGCGGCGATCCGCTCGGCCACGCGGCTGGTGCGCACGTCGAGCACCTTGGCGTCGGCCTCCGGCATGAGCGAGAAGCGGACGCGCGTGCGCCCGGCCGGGTCCAGGTCCAGCAACCGCCGGTTGACGAACTTGGTGGCGAAGGTGGCCTTCGCCGTCGGCAGCTCGCGGAAGGTGGCGACGAGGTCGGCGACGTTGTCGCTGACCAGCGCGTCGACCGAGCAGTCGCTGTTCTCGCCGATGTCGTAGACCCAGCTGACCGGGTCGGCCTCGTCGGGAGCGGGCTTGGGGCCCTGCCGGGCGACGTGCCGCCGCAGGTAGCCGGTGATCTGCTCGATGTTGGTGAACACCGTGATCGGGTTGGCGTAGCCCTTGCGC
>DATAAV010000341.1:0-7254 GCA_036259935.1 Geodermatophilus sp.
ACGACGTTCCGCGGAACAGGTGTCCAGGGGCCAGGAGCAGGCGGCGAGGAGTCAGCCGTGCGACTGCGCCGCCGCGGCCTGGGTGGGGGACGGCGGGAGCCCCACCCGCTCCTCGTCCGACGGCGGGGTGGCGGGCGCGGGCCGCCGCCGGATCGAGATCGACAGCGCCGCCGCCACCAGGCACAGCGCGCCGGCGCCGAACCAGGCCAGGTCGTAGGAGCCGGTGACGTCGCGGATCACCCCGCCGCCGAACGCGGCGATCGCCGAGCCGACCTGGTGCGAGGCGAAGACCCAGCCGAACACCACCGGGGCCCGCGGACCGAAGTGCTCCCGGCACAGCGCCAACGTGGGCGGCACCGTGGCCACCCAGTCCAGGCCGTAGAAGACGATGAAGGCGATCATGCTGACCTGCAGGTCCGGGCCGAACAGCATCGGCAGCAGGAACAGCGACATCCCGCGCAGCCCGTAGTAGGCCAGCAGCAGCACCCGCGGATCGGCCCGGTCGGTCAGCCAGCCGGAGAACACCGTGCCGGCGATGTCGAAGATCCCCACCACGGCGAGCAGCCCGGCCGCGGTGGTCACCGGCATCCCGTGGTCGTGCGCGGCCGGGATGAAGTGCGGCTGCACCAGCCCGTTGGTCGACGCCCCGCAGATCAGGAACCCCCCGGCCAGCAGCCAGAAGGGCCGCGACCGGGAGGCCTCGACCAGCCCGCGGACGGCGGCCCGGGCGGCACCGGTGCGCACCGGGTCGACGTCGTCGGCGGCCGTTCCCCCGTACGGCACCGCACCGACGTCCCGCGGCCGGTCGCGCAGCAGCCACAGCACCAGCGGGACGACGCCGAGCGCGGCGGCGGTCGTGCCCAGGGACGCCGACCGCCAGCCCCAGTGCTGGTCCGCCCAGGCGACCAGCGGCAGGAACACCAGCTGCCCGGTCGCGCCGCCGGCGGTGAGGATCCCCGAGACCAGGCCCCGGCGGGCGACGAACCAGCGGCCGGTCACCGTGGCCACCAGCGACAGCGCCATCGAGCCGGTGCCCAGCCCGACGAGGAAGCCCCACAGCAGCACCAGCTGCCAGCTGGCGGTCATGAACACGGTCAGCCCGCTGCCGGTCGCGGTCAGCAGCAGCGCCGCCACCACCACCCGCCGGATGCCGAAACGCTCCATCAGCGCGGCGGCGAACGGCGCGGTGAGGCCGTACAGGGCCATGTTCACCGCGACGGCGGCGGAGATCACCGACACCGACCACCGGAACTCGTCGCGCAGGGGATCGATCAGCACGCCGGGGACCGCGCGGAACGCGGCCGCCCCGACCAGGGCCAGGAACGTCACGGCGGCGACCCACCACGCCGGATGGATCCGGGAGGAGGCCGCCGACCGGTGGTGGTCGGTCGTCGTCACGGCACCGAGCATGACCGACCCGCCGACCGCCCGGACAGCGGCCCACGGGTCGGCGAGCGCAACGATCCGGCCAGACCCCACTCGGTGTGACCGGACACTCCCCCTCAGGCGCACCCCGGACCCCGCCGGTCTGGTTGAGTAGAGGGACCGGCGCCGCCCTCGCTCATCCGGAGCGGCAGGAATCGACGTCGGGCCGAGGCTGCGCCACCGAGGCGCGCCCGGCCGTCGCGACGTCCCGCCGGACGACGTGAGCCCGCCCTGTCCTCGCACAGGTGCGCCGCGCTCGCGGTCGCCGGGGCCGACGACGGCCATCCGAGCGTCGAGGACCGCACACACATGACGTCACCCAGCAGTTCCGCCCCCACGTCCGGCGACAGCGCCACCCGGCGCCGCCGGCGCGGTGGCCGCGGCCGGGGCACCCGCCCCGCCACCGCGCAGCCGATCCGCACCCCCGGCGCCGCATCGGCTCCGGTCGTTCCCGCCGGGGACGCGGCTGCGCCGTCCACCGGCCCCACCACGCCGACCGTGCTGCCCGCCGACACCACCTTCGCCGAGCTCGGCGTGCCCGCGCCGCTGGTCGAGGTGCTGACCGCCGGCGGGATCACCGCCCCGTTCCCGATCCAGGTCGCGACGCTGCCCGACACCCTCGCCGGCCGCGACGTGCTCGGCCGCGGCCGCACCGGCTCCGGCAAGACGCTGGCCTTCAGCCTGCCCCTGGTCGCCCGGCTGGCTGCCTCCGACAGCCGCCGGCAGCCCCGGCGGCCGCGCGCGCTGGTCCTGGTGCCGACCCGCGAGCTGGCCAACCAGGTGCTCGCCGTGGTCGACCCGCTGGCCCGGGCGCTCGGCATGAAGGCCACCACCGTCTTCGGCGGCGTCGGCCAGAACCCGCAGGTGCAGGCGCTGGCCGGCGGCATCGATGTGCTCATCGCCTGCCCCGGCCGGCTCGAGGACCTGATCGGCCAGGGCCACGCCGACCTCGGCGCGGTCGAGATCACCGTCCTGGACGAGGCCGACCACATGGCCGACCTCGGCTTCCTCCCCGGCGTCAAGCGGCTGCTGGACCGCACCCCGAAGACCGGCCAGCGGCTGCTGTTCTCGGCGACGCTGGACAACGGGGTCGACGTCCTGGTGCGGCGCTACCTGTCGGGCCCCACCACGCACTCGGTCGACCCCGCCGTCGCGCCGGTGACGACGATGACCCACCACGTCTTCCAGGTGCAGAGCGCCGACAAGGCCGAGGTGGTGCGCCAGCTCGCCTCCGGGCTGGGCCGCAGCGTGCTGTTCACCCGCACCAAGCACCAGGCCAAGAAGCTCGCCCGGCAGCTGACCGCCGCCGGCGTCCCCGCCGTCGATCTGCACGGAAACCTGAGCCAGAACGCCCGCGAACGCAACCTCGAGGCGTTCAGCTCCGGCGCCACCCGGGTCCTCTGCGCCACCGACATCGCCGCCCGCGGCATCCACGTCGACGACGTCGCGCTCGTCGTCCACGTCGACCCGCCGGCGGAGCACAAGGCCTACCTGCACCGCTCCGGGCGCACGGCCCGGGCCGGCGCCGGCGGCACGGTCGTCACCGTGTCCACCCCCGACCAGGCCGACGAGGTGCGCACCCTGGCCCGCCAGGCCGGCATCACGCCCTCGGTCAGCGCGGTGCGCCCCGGTGATCCGCGGATCACCGAGATGACCGGCCCGGCGGCTCCGTTCGTGGAGCCCGCCCCCGCGCCGGAGCCCGCGCCACAGGGCCGCGGCGGCGGCGGCCGCCGTCGGCGGTCCGGCACCGGGTCCTCCGCCGGGGGCCCCGCCACCGGAACCCCCGGCGCGGGGAGCCCGGCGGGCGGACGCGGCGGCTCCGGCCGCCCGGCCGGACCGGCCCGCACCCGGGCCGAGCTGGCCGCCCGCGCGGGGACGCACACGGCCGCCTCCTTCAGCAGCCGGCCCCGCCGCGGCGGCCGCTGACCTCGGCGGGAGGGCCGGCGGGCCGTGGTTGACACCGCGACCCGTGGGCACAGGAGCAGGCGACCGAGCCGGTGCGTCCCCGCGCCGGCAGTTCCTGCGACGACGAGCGAGGTACCCATGGGTCTGCCCATCACCCTGTCCGAGATCGCGCCCCGGATCTCCGCCGGTGCCTTCATCCTCAACAGCGGGCTCGGCAAGCGCGGCGCCGACGAGGCCACCGCGGCGGGCATGCACGGCTTCGCCGCGGGCACCTACCCCTTCCTCAAGTCGGTACCGCCGCAGCAGTTCACCAAGGGCCTGGCCAACGCCGAGATCGTCCTGGGTGCGGCGCTGCTGACCCCGTTCGTGCCGACGGCGGTCGCCGGAGCGGCGCTGACCGCGTTCTCCGCCGGGCTCCTCGGGCTCTACCTCAAGACCCCGGGTATGCGGAAGCCGGGCAGCCTGGCGCCGACCCAGGAGGGGCTGAGCCTGGCCAAGGACAGCTGGCTGGTCGGCATCGGGATCGGCCTGTTCACCCGCGGGCTGATGGAGCGCCGGCCGCGGGTCACGGTGAAGAAGGCCAACAAGCAGGCACGCAGGGCCGCCCGGCAGGCCCGTCGCTCCGCGCAGGGCGCCCGGCGCTCCACGCGCTGAGACCCGGCGGCCGCCGCACGGGGATCCGGGGGGCAGCGGCTCGCCGGATCCCCGCCGCTCACTCCCCCGGGAGGAACACGGTGCTGACGATCCGCCGGCGCCGGACGCCGTCCGGTTCCAGTGCGGTACGGGCCTGCAGCACCGCCCGCAGGTCGGCGACCAGGGCGGCGAACTCCTCGTCGGTCAGCCACAGCCCCACCTGCCGGTAGCCGACCCCGTCCCGGGCGAGATCGAGCGTCGCGTCCTCGGCGGCGGAGGCGTACCGGTCGAAGTCGGCCAGCAGGGCGGCGACGAAGGTGCGAAAGGCCCGGCGGTGGTCCTCCACGGTCATCGCCGCCGCGCTGTCGGCGTCCACCGACGCCGCCTCGACCACGAGCCGGTAGCTGCGCTCGGCGGTGCCGCGCACCTTGCGCTCCCCCACCACCTCGAGCACGCCCGCCTCGGCCAGCGTGCCGACGTGCCGGTACAGGGTGGCCACCGGGACGTCGGGGAGCTCGGCGCGCAGGTCGGCCGTGGTGAGGGTCCGGTCGCCGAGGAAGGCCTGCACCACCCGCAGCCGCACGGGATGGAGCAGCAGGTCGGCCGAGGGCACGGCGCCTCCATCGTTCTCATCTTTGACATTGATCGCGCGGTTGAGAACAATGGTGCCATGGCGACGATCCGGACGACACCCGCAAGCCTCTCCGTGACCCTCGACCGCGGGGAGAAGATCC
Organism: Geodermatophilus sp.; assembly: GCA_036259935.1. GTDB lineage: Bacteria > Actinomycetota > Actinomycetes > Mycobacteriales > Geodermatophilaceae > Geodermatophilus. The sequence goes on from DATAAV010000341.1 coordinate 4,698, forward strand.
TCGGCCTGCTGCGCGACCTCGAGGTGCCGCTGACCGCCGTCCGCGAGGTCGACGTCGTGCCCGATGGCCTGCGGGCGGTCCGGGGCCTGCGCGCCCCCGGCCTGGGCCTGCCCGGGCTGCGCAAGATCGGCACCTGGCGCGGGCGCGGGGAGAAGGCCTTCGTCGCGGTGCGGCGCGGTCAGCCGGCCGTCCGGGTGCGCCTGGCCGGGCAGCGCTTCGACACCGTGCTGGTGAGCACCGAGGACGCCGCCTCGGTCGCGGCCGCGCTGGCCGGGGCCCGTTGACCGTGCGCGAGCTGCCGCTGCGGGTGCCCGGCGAGCCTCCGCTGGCCGGCACGCTCACCCTTCCCGACGGCGCCGGCGCCGTTCCTGCGGTGCTGCTGGCCACCGGCTCCGGGCCGGTCGACCGCGACTCCAACCACCGCCGCGCCCGCTTCGACGTCACCCGCCAGCTGGCGCACGCCCTGGCCGAGGGCGGGCTGGCCTCGCTGCGCTACGACAAGCGCGGCGTCGGGGAGAGCCCCGGCGACTGGCGCGCGGCCGGCTTCACCGACAACGTCGACGACCTCGGCAGGGCGCTCGACGCGCTGACCGCCCGCCCGGAGGTGGACCCGTCCCGGCTGCTGCTCGCCGGGCACAGCGAGGGAGCGCTGCTCGCCTCCGCGCTGGCCGCGCGCGGCGCCCCCGTCGCGGGCCTGGTCCTGCTGTCGACCAGCGCCACCCCCGGGGAGGAGCTGCTGCGGTGGCAGGTGGCCCGGATCGCGCCCACGCTGCCGGCGCCGGTGCGCGGGCTGCTGCGCCTGCTGCGCATCGATCTCGCAAAGAAGGTCGCCCGCAACCACGCCCGGATCAAGGCGACCACCACCGACGTCGCCCGGATCGGCGGGGCCCGGATCAACGCCCGCTGGACCCGCGAGTTCATGGCCCACGACCCGCGGGCCGACCTGGCCCGGGTGAGCGTCCCCGTGCTCGCCGTCACCGGAGCCAAGGACCTGCAGGCGCCCCCCGACGACCTCGACGTCGTCGCGGCCACCGTGCACGGGCCGGTCGAGATGCTCCGGGTACCCGACCTGACGCACACCCTGCGGCGCCAGCCCGGCCCCGCCTCGCTGCGTGCCTACCGCGAGGAGCTGCGCAGGCCGGTGGATCCCGACGTGCTGGCCACCGTCGTCGCGTGGTGCCGCCGGGTGGCGGGGGCGCCGGAGGCGGCGTCCGCCTGACCACGGCGCAGGACTCTCAGGAAACTCCAATCTTCAAGAGTCTTCCCTCGGCTCCTGCACGGTTGGCAGCATCCGGGACGCCTCGGTCCGCTCGCCGACGGGGCGGCGGAACGACCGACCTCTGGGAGGCTCCCGTGCCACGTTCGACCGGCTCCATCGCACCCGGCCGCAGGCTCGGCCCCGCACGTCGCGGCGCCGCGCTGGTTCTGGCCCTGGCCCTCGGCCTGCTCAGCGCCTGCGGCGGCTCCGACGACGAGGCCGCGGGCGACACCCCCGCGGCCACGCAGACCCCCGACGCCACGACCAGCGAGTCCACCAGCGCGGCGCCGACCGCGGAGGCCGGCGAGTCCGAGACGGTCACCGCGACCGAGGGCGAGATGTTCATCCGGCTGTCGGAGGACTCCTACTCCGCCGGCAGCTACACCTTCCAGGTGGTCAACGAGGGCCGCATGCCGCACGACCTGAAGGTCGAGCGCGACGGCGCCGTCGTCGCGGGGACCGAGGTCATCCAGCCCGGCGGTACGGCGACGCTGACCGTGGACCTCGAGGCCGGGGAGTACATCCTCTTCTGCTCCGTCGGGCAGCACCGGGCCAACGGCATGGAGGTGCCCATCACGGTCGGCTCGTGACCGTTCCGGTCCCGGCCTGACGGCCGGACGAACTCGAGGGAAGCTCCCGTGCTCGGGGGCTTCCCTTGAGTGCTGCAAGGGTTGCAGCATCGTGGACACCATCGTGGACACCTCGGTCCGCGCGCCGGAGGGGCGGCGGAGCGACCGACCCTGGGGAGGCTCCCGTGTCACGCACGACCGGTTCCACCGCTCACGCGCTGCGCTCCCGACGGCGCACGGCCGCCCTGCTGTTCGCCGTCGCGCTCGGTCTGCTCTCCGCCTGCGGGGGCGGCGACGGCGAGGAGGGCGGCGGCACCCCCGCGGCCACCCAGACCACGGAGCCCACCGCCACCGAGACGGGCGGCGCCGCGCCGACCACCGACGCGGGCGAGGGCCAGACGGTGGCCGTCACCGAGGGTGACTTCTTCATCGAGATGCCCGAGACCACCCTGGCCGCCGGGAGCTACACCTTCGAGGTCACCAACGGGGGGCAGGCCACCCACGACCTGGTCGTCGAGCGCGACGGCAACGACGTCGCCGCCACCGAGCGCTTCGCCCCCGGGGGGTCCGGGACTCTGACGGTGGACCTCCAGCCGGGCGAGTACGTCTTCTACTGCTCTGTCGGCAACCACCGCGCGATGGGCATGGAGGTGCCCGTCACCGTGACCGAGTAACCACCGGCGCGCCGAGTGGAGTGGGAGGGCGCGGAGAACGCGTCCCTCCCACTCCA
>DATAAV010000342.1:0-8020 GCA_036259935.1 Geodermatophilus sp.
CCTGCAGGACGTCGCAGTCGATCGCGATGCTGTTCTCACCGAGGGCCGCCAGGTCGATCGAGGCCCGCAGGGAGCGGCCGATCAGCCGGCTGATCTCGTGGGTGCGGCCGCCGATGCGGCCCTTCACCGACTCGCGGTCGCTGCGGGTGTGCGTCGCCCGCGGCAGCATCGCGTACTCGGCGGTGACCCAGCCCAGGCCCGAGCCCTTGCGCCAGCGGGGCACCCCCTCGGTCACGCTGGCCGCGCAGAGCACGCGGGTGCGGCCGAACTCCACGAGCACCGAGCCCTCGGCGTGGTCGAGCCAGTTGCGGGTGATGGTCACGGGGCGGAGCTCGTCGGCGGCGCGGCTGTCGGGGCGTGCGGTCACGTGGGCCGACAGTAGTGCGCCGACCGCACCCGGTGTGGCCGCGTTCCGGGCGTCCCTGCCCGATGGGGTCGGACGGGTGAGGATCGCGGCATGCGATCAGAGCTGCGCGCGGTGCGCACCGGCGGTGTCCCCTCCGTGGTGGACCTGACCGACGAGTGCGCCGACTTCGTCCGGGGTGAGACCGAGGGTCTGCTGCACGTCTTCGTCCCGCACGCGACGGCTGGGGTGGCGATCCTGGAGACCGGCTCGGGCAGCGACGAGGACCTGCTCGCCCAGCTCGACGTGCTCCTCCCCCGCGACGACCGCTGGCGGCACCGGCACGGCAGCCCCGGCCACGGGCGCGATCACGTCGTCCCGGCGCTGGTCGCCCCGCACGCGTCGGTTCCCGTGCTGGAGGGCCGGCTGATGCTGGGGACCTGGCAGCGGATCTGCCTGGTCGACACCAACACCGACAACCCGCGGCGGCAGGTGCGCCTGTCGTTCCTCCCCGGATGAGCCCGCCCGAGCCCCGCGGCGCCGACCCCGTGGAAGGGCCCCGGTGCGGCACGGCAGGATTCCCGGCATGACCGAGACCGACAGCGGTATCGACGCAGCCCCCGTGCGCCTGGCCCCGGGTGACCCGGCGCCGGAGTTCACCCTGCCCGACGCCGACGGCAACCAGGTCTCCCTGGCCGACCACCGGGGGCGCCGGGTCATCGTCTACTGCTACCCGGCGGCGCTGACGCCGGGCTGCACAACCCAGGCGGTCGACTTCACCGCCGCCGCGGGCGAGCTGGCCGAGGCGGGGCTGGACATCATCGGGATCTCGCCGGACCCGCCGGAGAAGCTGCTGCGCTTCCGGGAGAAGGAGAACCTCGGGATCACCTTGGTCTCCGACCCCGACAAGGAGGTGCTGCGGGCCTACGGCGCCTACGGGCCGAAGAAGCTCTACGGCAAGGAGATCATCGGCGTGATCCGGTCGACGTTCATCGTCGACGCCGAGGGGCGCATCGAGAAGGCGGCCTACAACGTCAAGGCCACCGGCCACGTGGCCAAGCTGCGCAAGGAACTGGGCCTGGGCTGACCGGCTCGCCCCCGCACGCGCGGCCGTGTTCGGGGGCCTCGCGGTCGGGCACGATGCCCGGCCATGAGCGAACAGATCGGTGTCACCGGGCTGGCCACGATGGGGGCCAACCTGGCCCGCAACTTCGCCCGGCACGGGCACGAGGTCGTGGTGCACAACCGCACCCGGGCGCGGACCGACGCGCTGGTGACCGCGCACGGCGCCGAGGGCACCCTCGTCCCGACCGACTCCCTGCACCGGTTCGTGGCGACCCTGCGCCGGCCCCGGCGGATCGTCGTCATGGTGGCGGCCGGCGCGCCGACCGACGCCGTGCTCGACGCCCTGGTGCAGCTGCTGGACGAGGGCGACGTCGTCGTCGACGGCGGCAACGCCCGCTACACCGACACCGTCCGGCGGACCGCCGCCCTCGCGGAGCGCGGGCTGCACTTCGTCGGCACCGGGATCAGCGGCGGCGAGGAGGGGGCGCTGCTGGGCCCGAGCATCATGGTCGGCGGCTCCGCGGAGGCCTACGCGCTGGTCGGCCCGGTGCTGGAGAGCATCGCCGCGGTCGTCGACGGCACCCCGTGCTGCACGCACGTCGGCACCGACGGCGCCGGCCACTTCGTGAAGATGGTGCACAACGGCATCGAGTACGCCGACATGCAACTGATCGCCGAGGCCTACGACCTGCTGCGCCTCCGGCTGGGCCTGTCCCCCGCCGAGATCGGCGACGTCTTCGCCGGGTGGAACGCGGGCGACCTGGAGTCCTACCTGGTGGAGATCACCGCCGAGGTGCTGCACCACGTCGACGACGAGACCGGGCAGCCGTTCGTCGACGTCGTCCTGGACGAGGCCGAGCAGAAGGGCACCGGCCGGTGGACGGTGCAGTCGGCGCTGGACCTCGGGGTGCCGGTGAGCGGCATCGCCGAGGCGGTGTTCGCCCGGGCGCTGTCCGGGCACGTCGACCAGCGGGCGGCCGGCCAGAAGGTGCTGCCCGGGCCGGGCGTCGGCGCCGAACCGGTGGAGGACCGGGAGGCCTTCGTGGAGGCGGTCCGGCAGGCGCTGTACGCCTCGAAGGTGGTGGCCTACGCGCAGGGCTTCGATCAGATCGCCGCCGGCGCCGAGGCCAACGGGTGGGACATCGACCGGGGTGCGCTGGCCACCATCTGGCGCGGCGGCTGCATCATCCGGGCGCGGTTCCTCGACCGCATCCGGCAGGCCTTCGCCGACGAGCCGGGCCTGACCACGCTGCTGACCCACGGCTACTTCCGCGACGCGGTCGCCGAGTGCCAGGCCGGCTGGCGCCCCGTGGTGACGGAGGCGGCTCGGCACGGGATCCCCGCGCCGGGCTTCGCCACGGCTCTGGCCTACTACGACGGCCTGCGGGCCGACCGGCTGCCGGCGGCGCTGATCCAGGGCCTGCGCGACCGGTTCGGGGCGCACACCTACCGGCGGGTGGACCGCGGCGGCTCGTTCCACACCATGTGGTCCGAGGACGGGCGGGAGGTCCGGACCGGCTGACCAGACCTCGGTTCGGATCGGCCGTACCGCCGCGCCGGGCCGTCACGACGGGTCCGCGGGCCGACGCCGAGGGATGTCCGCGGTCGGCGGAAGCGCGCCCGCCGGTCACCGTCCGTCGACGCCGAGCGTGGCGGGCTCCGGCGGCGCCTGCTCCGCGGCCGCCTCCCGCCGAAGCCGCAGCCGGGCGGAGCTGTTACCGCTCAGCGGGACCGCACGGCCGGCCGCCGCCAGACCCGCCTCCGGCACGTCGCTGTAGATGGCCTCGTACTCACCGGCCCGGACCAGGTACGTCTCGTGCCAGATGCCGGTGCGGCCCTGGGGGTCACGGCGGTACCAGTCGAGCCAGGCGGGGCGGTGCAGGTCGCCCGGATCCCGGGCGAACGCCTCCAACTGCTCGAAGCTGCGCCAGTACTGCACAATCGTCGAGAAGCCCATCCGGTAACCCAGCAGCCCCTTCTCGGGATGGGCCATGAGCTCGTCGAGCATCGCCTTCATCCCGTGCCGCCGGCCTCCCAGGTCGTGGAAGCTCTTCACGGCGAGCCACGGCTTGTTGATGCGGGCGCCGATCAGGAAGACCACGAAGTCGCCGTCGATCTCGGCACTGAAGCGACCGCGGTGGATGTGGGCCATGGAATCCCCTCCCGGACTGCCGGGGACGGATGCCCGACGACCGGTCATCGTGGAGCCCTCGGTCGCGGCGGGACAGTGCCGCGAGGGCCTCCCGGCCGACATGTCGCACGCGCGAAACGGTCCGTCACGGCGGCGTGGCGTTCGGACACTGCTCAGGCCGCCACGTGCCCGGTCGGGGCTGGCACTCCGGCCCGCAGGGGTAGCCGGCCTCCCACGGGAACGCCCCCTCGCGGTGGGTCCAGGCCAGCTGGAGGGCCGGGACGGAGTACTCCTCCGGCCGCTGGTACCAGCGGTTGGCGCCCAGGACCACCTCCCCGGGGTTGGGGCACTCCTCGACGAACAGCCGCCCCTCCCAGTCGTCCCAGGTGAGCAGCTCCCCCGGCACGAGGTCGCGGCCGTCGGCGACCATCCCGGCGACCCGGTCGAGGATGCCGTGCGTCGTCTCGGCGCCCAGGCCGACGACGATCATCTCCGGATGACCGAGCCCGAACAGGCCGATGGTGTAGCCGAAGGCCGGCTCGCCGGGGTCGTCCCCGGCGCCGACGTACTGCACCGCCCAGCGGTGGGCGCGGATCAGCTCGGCGAGGTGGGCGTCCTCCTGGTCCAGCCAGGCGGTGATCTGCGGATCGGTCGTCATGGGCGGCAGCCTGCGCCGTGCCACCGACCGAGAGGCCGGCGGGGAGCCGGGGGTGTGGACGACGCCGCCGCTGTGGATCGGCCGGCGAAAGCGTCAGCCGCCGCCCTCGGCCCTGCGGGCGCGGGCCCGTCGCCGGCCCTCGTGCATCGCCTGCACCCGGGCCACCGGGATGGTGTGGCCCTCCGCGACCAGGTCGGCGGGCAGCTCCTGGGGCGCGGGCAGCAGCTCGGCCCACAGGTCGCCGTCCCCGAGCCGGCTGCGGGCCGTGCGCACCGTGACGTCACCGGGGCGCGCCGCCGGCAGGTCCTCCCAGGCCACCGGCGCCGAGACCGGCAGCCCGGGGCGGATGCGCGGGCTGTAGGCCGCCACGATCGTGGAGGAGCCGGAGCGGGTGGCGTCGAGGAAGACCCGGCCGCGCCGGTCCTCCTTGATGTAGGCCGTGGTGGCCAGGTCCGGGCCGAGCCGCTCGGCACGGGCCGCCAGGGCCCGCGTGGCCGCGGCCACGTCCTCGACACGGGCACCGTGCACGGGCACGACCACGTGCACGCCCTTGGAGCCGCTGGTCTTCACCGCCCCCGCCAGCCCGGCATCGGCCAGGGCGCGGCGGACCAGGTCCGCCGCGGCCACCACGACGTCGAAGCCGGCGCCCTCCGGCGGGTCGATGTCGACGACCAGGCCGGTAGGGGTGTCCTCGCCCGCGCGCAGGAAGGGCACGTGGAACTCGACGGCCCGCTGGTTGGCCAGCCACAGCAGCGTGCGGCGGTCGTCGCAGAGCACCTGGTGCACCTCGCGGTTGGCGCCGAACGACCAGACCGGCACGGTGCGCACCCACTCCGGCGCGCCCTTCGGCACGTTGCGCTGCATGAACGGCTCCGAGCCCGGCCGCACCCGCTTGACCGACAGCGGCCGGCCGGCGAGCTGGGGCACCAGGCGGTCGGCGAACGCGTCGAGGTGGTCCACCAGCTCGCCCTTGGTGACCTCCAGGCCGTCGCCCAGCGGCGAGTCCAGGCTGGTCAGCCGGACGCCGTCCCGTTCGTCGTCGACCATCGACCCACCGTGCCGGTCCCGGGGCGGGCGGGCAAGCCGGTGGCGGCGCGGCTCAGAGGTCGTACTGCGCGCCGGGGTGCACCAGCTCGCTCGCGGGGAAGACCGCGCGGGCGGCGGCCAGCTGGGCCGCGGGGTCCACCCAGGCCGGCACGTGGGTGACCAGCAGCCGCCCCACGCCGGCGGCCGCGGCGTGCTCGCCGGCCTCCCGGCCGGTGAGGTGCAGCGCCGGTGGCAGGTCGGGGACGTCGGGGTGGGCGGCCTCGGCCAGCAGCAGGTCGGCGCCGCGGGCGAGGTCGACCACCCGGTCGCACGCACCGGTGTCACCGGTGTAGACCAGCGAGCGCCCGCCGGCGGACAGCCGCAGCGCGTGGCACTCCACCGGGTGGGCCGTGCGCGCGGTCTGCGCGGCGAACGGCCCGATCGTGAACGGCTCGCTGGTCAGCACGCCGAAGTCGAAGACGTCGGTCAGCGGGCCGCCGTCGAGGTCGTAGGCCGCAGCGAGCCGCCGGTCGGCCCCGGCCGGGGCGAACAGCGGCACCGGCCGGCCGGAGGAGCGGCCGGAGTAGCGGTGCCACACCACGAACGGGGCGACGTCGAGGCAGTGATCGGCGTGCAGGTGGGAGAGGAAGACCGCATCGACGGTGTCGGGATCGACCAGCGCCTGCAGCGCGCCGAACGCACCGTTGCCCAGGTCGACCAGCAGCCGGAACCCCTCGTGCTCGACGAGGTAGCAGGAGGCGGCCGACGCCGGCCCCGGACCGCTGCCCGAACAGCCGACCACCGTGAGCCTCACGCGGTGCCCCCGGTCACGTCCCCGTTCTCCTGCACGTTTCCCATCGCGCGGGCCAGGCTAGCCCGCCCGCGCGGGTCACCGATGCGGAACCGGGGAGAACGAGTCCGAGCTCACGCCCAGAGCTGGCCCTCCAGCGCGGAGGTCGCCTCCTCCAACGTGCCGGCGTACGCGCCGGTCGAGAGGTACTTCCAGCCGCCGTCGGCCACGATGAAGGCGATGTCGGCCTTGCGGCCGGCGGCGACCTCCTTGTCGGCGATGCCGAGGGCGGCATGCAGGATCGCCCCGGTGGAGATGCCGGCGAAGATGCCCTCCTGCTCCACCAGCTCGCGGGTGCGGCGCACCGCATCCTGCGGGCCGACGCTGAACCGGGAGTCCAGCAGGGTCGGGTCGTAGAGCTCGGGGACGAAGCCCTCGTCGATGTTGCGCAGCCCGTAGACCAGCTCGCCGTAGCGCGGCTCGGCGGCGATCACCTTCACGTCGGGCTTCTTCTCCCGCAGGTACCGGGAGACCCCCATCAGCGTGCCGGTGGTCCCCAGCCCCGCGACGAAGTGGGTGATCGACGGCAGGTCGGCGAGGATCTCCGGCCCGGTGCCGGTGTAGTGCGCCTCGGCGTTGGCCGGATTGCCGTACTGGTAGAGCATCACCCAGTCGTCGTGCTCGGCGGCCAGCCCCTTGGCGACGGCGACCGCCTGGTTGGAGCCGCCGGCCGCCGGGGAGCTGATGATCTGCGCGCCGTACATCTCCAGCAGCTGGCGCCGCTCGATCGAGGTGTTCTCCGGCATGACGCAGATCAGCTTGTAGCCGCGCTGACGGGCCACCATCGCCAGCGAGATCCCGGTGTTGCCGCTGGTCGGCTCCAGGATCGTCGCGCCCGGCTTGAGCGACCCGTCCTTCTCCGCCGCCTCGATCATCGAGATCGCCGCGCGGTCCTTGATCGAGCCGGTCGGGTTGTGGTCCTCGAGCTTGGCCCACAGCCGGACGTCGGGGGTCGGCGACAGGTTGGGCAGCCCCACCAGGGGCGTGCCCCCGAGGGAGTCCACGAGGGAGGCGAAGCGGGCCATGCGAGCTCTTCCGGGTGCGGGTGACGAGGGACGGCGGGAGCGGCGAGCGCTCAGCAGCCGCCGGCGACCGCCGGGAGGATCGTCACCGAGTCGCCGTCCTTGAGCTGGGTGTCCAGCGCGCCGGTGAAGCGGACGTCCTCGTCGTTGACGTAGACGTTGACGAACCGGTGCAGCTTGCCCTCCTCGGTGACCAGGCGGTTCTTCAGGCCGGGGTGCTTGGCGTCGAGGTCGTCGACGAGGGCGCCGAGGGTGTCCCCGCTGCCCTCGACGGTCTTGTTGCCGCCGGTGTGGGTGCGCAGGATGGTCGGGATCCGGACCTCGATGGCCATGGTGTGCTGTTCTCCTCTGGAGCGGGATGGCGGAACCGCTGCAGCCGGCAGCGGGTCGTGCGTCTGAGCGGGGCAACGCCCGCCTGCTGTCCGGGATTCCGCCCCGGACGGCGCGAGCGCGTCAGTCGTAGACGACGGTGGTCGGCGAGTGGCCGAACAGATAGGACTCGACGACCTCGACGTCCTCCTCGGTCACCCGGCCGTCGACGATGCGGAAGCTGCGGAACTCGACCTCGTCGCCGGCCAGGCCGGTCTCGTTGCCGTGGTGCCGCGTGGAGACCAGCACGTAGTGCGCGTTGGGCTCGGAGGCCAGGCCGATGTCGGTGCGGGAGGGATAGGCCTCGGTGGCGGTGTGCGAGTGGTAGATGACCACCGGCTCCTCGTCCCGGTCGTCCATCTCCCGGTACAGCCGCAGCAGGTCGCCGGAGTCGAACTCGTAGAACGTGGGCGAACGGGCGGCGTTGAGCATCGGGATGAAGCGCTCGGGGCGGTCACTGCCCTCGGGGCCGGCGACGACGCCACAGGCCTCGTCCGGGTGGTCCTCCCGGGCGTGGGCCACGATGGCGTCGTAGGTCGCGCGGTCGATGCGCAGC
>DATAAV010000343.1:0-7187 GCA_036259935.1 Geodermatophilus sp.
ACGACGACGTCCCGGCCGATCTGCTCCGGAAGTCGCTGCTGCAGAACAGGGAGCTGCTCAGAGCCTTCAACCGGGCGTGGCCGCTGCTCGAGGCGGCGGACCTCGTCGGAGACCTGTGGTCGGTCCCCGCGTACCTGCGGAAGTGCGCTCCCTGGCTCAGCCCCGATGACGTCCATGCGCTGCAGCGCGCGGACGCCCAGGCATGGACGGTGTCCGACCTGCCGCTCCTGGACGCGGCACGGCAGCGGCTCGGCGACCCGGAGGCGTCCCGGCGCAAGCGCCGGCACGACGCCGCAGTCGCCGCCCAACGCGAGCACATGGCCAGGGTCATCGACGACCTGATCGAGGCCGATGACGACGGCGAGGGCCTGGTGACGAGCCTGCGCCAACAGGATCTACGGGATGCCCTGGTCGACGAGGCCGCAATGCCCAGCGCCGACCCTGACCTGCTCGCCGGCCCGTTCGCGCACATCGTCGTGGACGAGGCTCAGGAACTGACCGACGCCGAATGGCAAATGCTGCTGCTCCGCTGCCCGTCCCGGAGCCTCACCATCGTCGGTGACCGCGCCCAGGCCCGGCACGGGTTCACGGAATCGTGGCAGGAACGGCTCGAGCGGATCGGACTAGACGAGATCACCCTGGCCTCCCTGGCCATCAACTACCGGACGCCGGAAGAGGTCATGGCGGAGGCCGAGCCGGTCATCCGGGCCGTGCTCCCGGACGCCAACGTGCCGACCTCCATCCGCAGCACCGGAGTCCCCGTCGTGCACGGATCCGTGGCAGAGCTGGGTACGACCCTCGAGACCTGGCTCGCCGCGCACGCCGAGGGAGAGGGGATCGCCTGCGTCATCGGCGACCCCACGTTCCGGGAGACGGCCCGCGTCCGGTCGCTGGCCCCGGAGCTGTCGAAGGGGCTCGAGTTCGACCTGGTCGTCCTCGTCGACCCCGAGGCGTTCGGCACGGGCATCGAAGGAGCGGTCGACCGCTATGTCGGGATGACCCGAGCGACCCAGCAACTCGTCATCCTGACGAGCTCGTGACGTCGGCCAAAGTGAAGGCCGCCGACGCCCGTTCTCAGACCGGCGGCCCAGACCGCCCAGGACCGGTGTCAGCCGGCGTGGGCTGTGCCCGCCAGTCGATCCTGTCCAGGGCTCGGCTGACACGCCGCCCTGCTCAGCGCCGCCGAGGAGCTCTCCCCGGCGGCCTGGAGCGAGGTCGTGGCGTTCCTGCGGCAGATGGAGGAGCAGGCGGACGCGGCGACGGCCGCGATGCGCCCGCACCACCCGCGTCCCCGCGCGGCGGCCGAGGGTGGTGGACGGGCCCCCCGCTAGTGCGACGGGCCGACCTTCCGGCCAGCGGGGCAAGCCCGTCGTCGTCGCGGCTCGGGCGAGCGCAGCGACGGGGCGACGTCTTCCTGGCGGTACACCGTCATCTGCAGGACGACATCGGCGAACACGGTGCCCGCGGACCCCCACTTTGGGTCCTCGGAAGCCCCCGCATCGGGGTCTCCTGCCGCCTGCGTTCACGTCCGACGCTGAACTCTGTCCGGATCGAACGGCCGGCGTCGCCACGAGAACCGTGGCCATCGCGCCCGGTGGGTGTGAGCAGGAGGCGAGGACACGATGAGGACGTACGACCCCGCGGACGGCATCCTCTACGTCCACATGGCGCAGGAACCCTCCGCTCCCGCAGCACCGCCGAGCGCCGATGGCGCATGCCAGCCACTGCCCGCCGGATACGCGAACCGGGATCTCCAGACCCGCCTGGGTGGGCCGCCGAGGAGTCATCGGGACGTGGCCACTGGCGCCGCGAGGGACGTCAGCACCCGTCCCGCGCTCGTCGTCATCCCCGGAGGGGCAGAAGCCGTCACCGACGCCACCCCATCCCCAGCCGCGCCGAGGCTGCGTCTGGCCTAGCACCTGTGCGGAGGATGCGGCCACTTGCCCGAGAGGCCGGGGACGGGGGCCGCGGCTAGGACGCGGTTCGCTGCTGACCGCGGTTCTTGACCGGCCGGAGTGGTCCGGAAGAAGTCCGTCGCCCTCCCGGCGCCAGCGGTTCGTGCACCAGACCTCGCTCGGGCTCGTGCAGTGCACGGGCGGAGGCCGTGAGCGCCGCGATCACCCCGTCCACGGCGGGATTGCGGATGCCCTCGTGGGTGAGCACACCGACGTACCGGTGCCCGCGCACCCCGGCCGGGCGAAGGGTCACCACTCCCGGGTCCGGTACGTGGCCGAGCGCAGGCACGAGCGCGGTGCCCAGGCCGGATCGGACGAAGCCGCGGATGACGTCGTAGTCGTTGCTGCGATAGGTGATCCGGGGCTCGAACCCGGCGTCGGCGCACATCCGCTGAAGACACGTGGCGCCCTCGGTCCCCTGCCGGGTGGTGACCCACACCGCGTCCGCGAGCTGCTCGAGCGGGACTTCCTCCGCAGCCGCCAACAGGTGATCGGCGGGCAGCATCAGGACCAGGTCCTCGCGGAGCAACGGGGTGACGGTCAGCGCGCGCGGCTGACGCGCGGGCACCCGGGTGTAGAGGTAGACCAGGGCGACGTCGAGGTCGCCGTCCTGCAGCCGCGGGATCAGCTCGACCGGCTCCCCCTCGTCGAGGAGAACCTCGACGGACGGGTGGCTGACAGCCAGCCCGGCCAGTGCCGCAGGTAGGACCTGCTCGCTGGCCGTCGGGAAGCTGCCCAGGCGGACGGTGCCGAGAGCACCCTCGGCCAGTCCGCGCAGATCGTCGTGCAGGGCTCCGAGCACGGCCAGTACTTCCTGGCCGCGGGTGGCCAGGAACGCGGCCGCCGGGGTGGGACGGATGCGGCGGGCTTCCCGCTCGAACAGGGGCAGGCGGGTCGCCCGTTCCAGGGCAGCGATCTGCTGCGACACCGCCGAGGGGGTGTACCCCAGCTGCCGCGCGGCCACGGCGAACGACCCGGTCTGCAGCACCGTGTCCAGCGTGCGGAGGTGCAGCGGGTTGAGCATCGTCGTGCCCTTCTGGCGGTGCCGGCGGAGGAACCGTGCTCGCGGGCCGGCCCGGTCGGCCGTCTCGCCCGGGCCGGCCGGGGAGTGCTGCGGTCAGACGGTGAACTTGACACCCTGCGCGAGGGGCAGCTCGCCTGAGTAGTTGATCGTGTTCGTCGCTCGGCGCATGTAGTTGCGCCACGCGTCGGAGCCGGACTCCCGGCCGCCGCCGGTCTCCTTCTCGCCGCCGAAGGCGCCACCGATCTCGGCCCCGGACGTGCCGATGTTGACGTTGGCGATGCCGCAGTCGGAGCCGTCGGCGGCGAGGAACCGCTCGGCCTCGGCATGGTCGGAGGTGAAGATGCTCGACGACAGGCCCTGCGGGACGTCGTTGTTCAGCGTGATCGCCTCCTCCAGCGTCCGGTACGGCAGGACGTAGAGGATCGGGGCGAAGGTCTCCTGCCGCACGATGTCGGTCTGCTCGGGCATCCGCACGATTGCCGGCTCGACGTAGTAGGCGTCGGGCGCCTCCTCCGCGAAGCGACGGGCCCCGCCCGCGACCAGCTCGCCGCCCTGCTGCCGCGCCGCCTCGAGGGCGTCCTGCATCGCCTTGTAGGCCGCGTCGTGGATGAGCGGACCGACCAGCGTTCCGTCCGCGATCGGCGAGCCGATGGGCAGGCGGCGGTAGGCGGCGGCGACCCGCTCGGTGAGCTCGTCGATCACGTCGACGTGGGCGATGACCCGGCGCATCGTGGTGCAGCGCTGGCCGGCCGTGCCCGCGGCGGCGAAGACGATGCCGCGGGTGGTGAGGTCCAGATCGGCCGACGGTGTCACGATGGCGGCGTTGTTGCCGCCCAGCTCGAGCAGGGAGCGGCCGAAGCGGTCGGCCACCCGTGGGCCGACCGCCCGGCCCATGCGGGTCGAGCCGGTGGCGCTGAGCAGAGCGATCCCGCGGTGGTCGACGAGCGCCTCACCGATGTCCGCTCCCCCGATGAGCACCTGGCTGAGCTGTTCCGGCGCGCCCGTCTCGGCGACGGCGCGGTCGAGCAGGGCGGCGGCGGCGAGGGCGGAGAGCGGCGCGAGCTCCGACGGCTTCCACACCACGGGGTCGCCGCAGACAAGGGCAAGCGCCGTGTTCCACGACCAGACGGCCACCGGGAAGTTGAAGGCGCTGATCACGCCCACGACGCCCAGCGGGTGCCAGGTCTCCATCAGCCGGTGGCCGGGGCGCTCGGAACTGATGGTCCTGCCGTAGAGCTGCCGGGAGAGCCCGACGGCGAACTCGCAGATGTCGATCATCTCCTGGACCTCACCGAGGGCCTCCGAGGTGATCTTGCCGACCTCGAGGCTGACCAGGGTGCCGAGGTCCTGCTTCTGCTCCCGGAGCAGCTCGCCGAAGCGGCGCACCAGCCCGCCGCGCACGGGCGCGGGCACCGTCCGCCACGCCCGGAACGCCTCGCCGGCGCGGGCGACCGCGCCGTCCACGTCGGCCGCGTTCTGCCAGCGGACGGAGAACAGCGGTGCTCCGTTGATCGGCGAGGTCACCGGGCGGTCGCCGGCGAACGAGTCGAGGTCGACGCCGCAGCGGCGGGCGGCGTCCTGCGCCTGGCGACGGAGGTCTTCGGCGCTCGGCAGAGTGGTCACGTGCAGCTCCTCGGGTCGGTGGTCGCCGTGCAGGATCCCGCCGCGAGCCTGCGAGGGGTGGGGGGCACGGTGGTCCTTCTTCAGACGATGTTGAGTTCGGGCCGGACGTCCGCGCTCGCGAAACGTCCGGCGCTGAGGCCGGAGACGTCGACGAAGGTCTCCTCGCCGAGGTAGAGGTCACGCACCAGCTCTCCGACAGCGGGCCCCATCAGGAACCCGTGGCCCGAGAAGCCGGCCGCGTACAGGAAGTTCTCCACGGTGTCGGCGCGGCCGATCAGGGCGTTGTGGTCCGGCGTCATCTCGTACAGCCCGGCCCATCCGCCGGCGATGCCGATCTCGGCCAGCGCAGGGGCGCGCCGCTCGATGGCCTCGCCCAGGCGCGGCAGCCACGCGTCGGACCGGGTCAGCTCGAAACCGGGGGTCTCCTCGGGATCGGACATGCCCAGCAGCAGCCCCTTGCCCTCCCCGTGGAAGTAGAAGCTGGTGTCGAAATCGATGGTGAACGGCGTCTGCGGGTCGAGGCCGGGAACCGGCTCGGTGACGAGGATCTGACGTCGCAGCGGGGTGACGGGCAGGTCGACGCCGACCCAGGAGCCGACCTCGGCCGACCAGGCGCCGGCCGCGCAGACGACGGTGTCGGTCCGGATCGTTCCGGCCTCGGTCCGCACGGCCACGACCTGCCCGCCGCGGACGTCGATGCCGGTGGCTGCGCAGTGCGTCAGCAGCGTGGCCCCCGCCCGGCGTGCGGCTGACGCGTAGCCGAGCACGACCGACTCGGGGGTGCAGTGGCCGTCGGTCGGCGAGTACGCGGCCGCCAGCAGCCCCTCCGTCGAGATGAGTGGGGACAGCCGCTTGGCTTCGGCCACGCTGATCATGCGGCTGGGGACGCCGAGGTCGTTCTGCAGGGCGACGTTGGCCTCGAAGGCCGTGACGGCGATCCGGCTGCTGAGCAGGAACAGGTAGCCGACCTGGTGGAAGTCGATCTCCTGGCCGAACAGCGAGCCGAAGTTGCGGAAGGTCTCCAGGCTGCGCGCTCCGAGGGTGATGTTGACCGAGTCGGAGAACTGCGCGCGGACACCGCCGGCCGCCTTGGAGGTCGATCCGGATCCCAGGGCGTCCTTGTCCAGGAGGACGATGTCCCGGACCCCCTGTCGGGCCAGGTGGTACGCCGAGCTGAGGCCCATCACCCCGCCGCCGATGATGACGGCCGAGGCGGAGGACGGGAGGTGGCGTCGGGAAGCGGTCATCGCGGTCCTCAGGGCCGGGTGGGAACGCTGGCGTGCTGTCATCGTGCGGGCTGAGCCCGTGCAGCACCATCGATAGTTGGGCGCTTATTTCGTTTAGCTTCTCTGCATGGATGTGGACCTGGACCTCGTGAAGCTGCGGACCCTGGTCGAGATCCGCGCCACGGGCAGCATGACCGCAGCAGCGGCGGCCCTGGGGTACACGACCGGCGCCGTGTCCCAGCAGATGGCCGCCCTGCAGCGATCGGTCCGGGCCGAGCTGTTCATCCAGGTCGGGCGCCGCGTGCAGCTGACCGACGCCGGCCAACTCCTCGCCGACCACGCGGTGGGTCTGCTGTCACTGGCACGGCAGACCGAACAGGCACTGGCGAGCCTGTCCGGGCGCCCACAGGCGCGAGTCGTCATCGGTGTCTTCGGCACGGCCGCTGCGGCGCTGCTGCCACGGGCTCTGGTCCGGGTGCGCGAGCAGAATCCCGGGGTCCACCTGCGATCGGTCGAGGTCGACGTGGACGACGCCACGTCCGCCGTCGCCGCCGGGCAGGTCGACCTCGCCTTCGGCCTGGACTACCCGCAGGCCCCCATCCCCCGGGCCGCGGACGTCGCACTGCTCGTGCTCGGCACCGAGCGGTTCTCGATCGCCACACCTGTCGGTCACCCGGCACAGGACGGCCCGTCCTCGCTGCTCGACTTCGCCGATGAACCGTGGATCCTGCCCCCGGAGCAGACCTTCTACGGCCGCGCCGTCCGCATGGCCTGCCGCAGGCTGGACTTCGAGCCGAGGGTGGAGCACACCGTCACGGACACGGCCTCGACCCTGTCGCTGGTCGCCGCCGGTCTCGGCGTCGCGCCGGTCACCGACCTCATGCTCACGCTGCGGCGGGAGGGCCTGGCCGCGGTGCCTCTGACCGACCGCGTCGAGCGGACGATGGTGCTGGCGCACCGCCGCGAGCCGGCACCGCAGCCGGGGGCGCGCGCGGTCATCGACGCCATCCAGAACTCGGTGACGACCGGCCGGCCCGGCTGACGGAGCTGCCTGGGGGTTTCCCGCACGCGCGTCAGCGAGTACCGCCGCTGGGCACCGGTCGCCCGGCCGGCTCCTGGCCGACGACGATGCCACCGGCGATGCCCAGCGCGGCCGCGGCCCGGGCCAGGGACTCCGCCCGCTGCTCGGCGTACAGCTGCTCGGGGACGTGGATGCGGCGGCCGATCGCCTCGGACAGCCAGGCGGCGTCCCGGGGCGCCCCGCCCTGCGAGGCGTCCATCGATCCCCTGTCGCTGAGGTTGGAGGCGAAGATCCCGGCCGCCGACCGGGGCAGGAAGTCCTCGTAGACGATCGGCTCG
>DATAAV010000344.1:0-1857 GCA_036259935.1 Geodermatophilus sp.
CGTCGTCCAGGGCGACGAGGCCTGGGACACCGTCGAGGCCTACGTCGCGCACGTCTCCCCGGAGCTGTCGGGGCGGCTGAGCCGCTTCACCGGCGAGGGCGACGTCTTCCGCGACCTGCGCATCGACGAGCAGCTGGCCAAAGCGCTCGACCGCAAGGTGTGGCTGCCCTCCGGCGGCTCGCTGGTCATCGACCGCACCGAGGCGATGACCGTCATCGACGTCAACACCGGCAAGTTCACCGGCTCGGGCGGCAACCTCGAGCAGACGGTGACGCGCAACAACATGGAGGCGGCCGAGGAGATCGTCCGCCAGCTCCGGCTGCGCGACATCGGCGGCATCATCGTCATCGACTTCATCGACATGGTGCTGGAGAGCAACCGCGACCTGGTGCTGCGCCGGCTCACCGAGTGCCTGGGCCGCGACCGCACCAAGCACCAGGTCGCCGAGGTGACCTCGCTGGGCCTGGTGCAGATGACCCGCAAGCGGGTCGGCCAGGGGCTGCTCGAGGTCTTCTCCGAGCCGTGCGAGCACTGCCGTGGCCGCGGAGTCATCGTGCGCACCGACCCGGTCGACGAGCGGCGCCGCGGCGGCAACGGCGGCGGGGGCGGTGGCAACGGCCGGCGCGAGCAGGGCCGCGAGCGTGGGAAGGACATCGGCCCCAAGGAGCCGGTGGCCGGCGAGACCGCGGCGAAGGACGGCCCGAAGGACTCCGTGCCGGAGTCGGGGGCCGTCGTGGAGACGGCGTCCGTCCCCGCCGAGGGCGGCCCGGTCGAGGACCTCTCCGGCGACGGGCAGCGTTCGGGCGGGCGTCGCAACCGGGGTCGGCGCAACCGCGGCCAGGCCGGCGAGGACCGGGCCGCCGAGGACGCCGCCGTGCTCGCCGCCGCCGGCGGCGCCGGCGAGCGGTCGGCAGCCGAGGAGACGGCGGTGGGGGAGCCGGGTGAGCCCGCTGGGGCCTCTCCGGTCGAGCCCTCCGCCGACGAGGTCGTGCCCGCGCCGGAACCGGCGGCCGAGGAGCCGGCGGCCGAGGTCGACGCCCCCTCGGGGACGGCGGCGACCGCAGCCGAGGAGGACGTGCCGGCCGGCGCCGGTCCGGCCGACCGCGGACCCGCGGACGGCGAGGGGGACGCCGACGAGGCCGCCGTCGAGGCGGAAGCCCCCACCGGGGAGGCGGCTGAGCCCACCGGCGGTGGCACCGGAACGGTCGCCGTGGCGACCCGCCCGCGCCGGCGCCGCGCGGCCAGCCGACCGGCCGGGCCCCCGGCCTCCTGAGCCCCGCCCGGGCGGTCGGGCACCCGTTCGACCGGGGCGCGGCCGCTCGGGTACGCTGGTCGGGTTGCACCGCCACGGGCCGGGCACCACTCGGTGCCGCCTGGCAGGCGCGCGCAGCCCGTCCAGCACCCGGCGCCCCGCGTCGGGAGTGCGCGCAGGACGAGAGCGCTGGACATGAAGAAGCGATCGAGGAGTCAGTGGTGTACGCAGTCGTGAAGGCCGGTGGCCGGCAGCACAAGGTGGCCGTGGGCGACCGGTTCACGGTCAACCGCCTCGCCGGCGAGGCGGGCGACACCGTCACCCTCCCGGCCCTGCTCCTGGTCGACGGCGACACCGTCACCAGCGACGCGCAGGCGCTGGCGGGCGTGACCGTGACCGGCGAGATCGTCGGCCACGGCAAGGGCCCGAAGATCCGCATCCACAAGTTCAAGAACAAGACCGGGTACCACAAGCGTCAGGGGCACCGTCAGCCCCTCACCGACGTCGTGGTCCGCGACATCACGAAGGGCTGACGACGACATGGCACACAAGAAGGGCGCCTCGTCCTCCCGCAACGGCCGCGACTCGAACGCGCAGCGCCTCGG
>DATAAV010000345.1:0-10220 GCA_036259935.1 Geodermatophilus sp.
GGGTCGCTCACGGTCACCTTCTGGGGCACCAAGCGCTACGAGATCGAGTCGATCAGCAGCGAGCGCTACAACATCCGCCAGCCGGTCGTGCAGGAGAAGCCCGACGACGGCGACTGCAGCCCGCAGAGCGGGTCCACTGGCTTCGACATCACGGTCACCCGGGTCTTCCGCGACCTGGAGTCCGGCGCGGAGATCCGCCGGGAGGACTTCCGGACCCGCTACGCGGCCGAGCCGACCATCCGGTGCGTGCCGCCGGCGCCGGCACCCGACGCTCCGGCCGCGCCGGAGGGCGCGCCGCCGGCTCCCGAGCCCACCCCGGCGGGCTGAGGCCCGCCCGGGGCGGGACGTCCGACCCTGGCCGTGCCGGCCCGGCGAAACCCCGCGACCGGCCGTGACGTGCACACTGGCCCGGTGAGCGCCGTCCTGCCCGGTGGGCCGCCGGCCCGTGCCGGCGAGGAGTCCGCGGCGTCGGCTGCCCGGGGCGGATCCCGCCCGGGCGGCCGGGACGCCGGGTCGGACGCCGCTGCCCCGGCCCAGGAGGCGACCGGGGCGGCCGACGCCGCGCCGGTGGACGACGTCGGATCGGCGTCCGGCAGCACCGCGGTGCATACCGACCGGCGCCGGGGACTGGCCCGCTGGCCTCCCGCGGTGCGGGTGCCGCTGCAGGTCCTCGGCCGGACGCTGGCCAAGGCGTGGCAGGACCGCATCCTGGGACTGTCGGCGGAGGCGGCGTTCTGGCAGATCCTCTCGGTGCCGCCGCTGCTGATCGGGCTGCTGGGCTCGCTGGGCTACCTCGGTGACGTGATCGGCGACCGCGCGGTCCGGGAGATCGAGAACCAGCTGCTGGAGGCGTCCAGCCGGGCGTTCACCCCCGACGTCGTGAACTCCCTGGTGCGCCCGACGCTCGCCGACATCCTGGGCGCCGGCCGGTTCGACGTGGTCAGCCTCGGCTTCCTGCTGTCCCTGTGGGCGGGCTCCTCGGCGACGGCGACGTTCATGAACACGATCGTCATCGCCTACGACCAGCGCGACGTGCGCGGACCGATCCGGACCCGGCTGATGGCCCTGTGGCTGTTCGTCGTCGGCCTGGTGCTGGCGGTGCTGACCCTGCCGCTGCTGGTGCTCGGCCGGGACGTGCTGGTGTCGCTGCTGCCGGCCGACTGGCGGGACACCGCGACCGTGCTGGTCAACGCCGTCTACTGGCCGGTGGTGCTGGTCGGCCTGGTGCTGGCGGTCACGACCTTCTACCACGTGATCCTGCCGCGGCGGCTGCCCTGGCACCGGCACCTGCCCGGCACGCTGCTGGCCGTCGGGTTCTTCCTGGTCGCCGCGCGGCTCACCCGCGCCTACGTGGCCGACATCCTCACCGCGACGCTGCCCTACGGCGCGTTGGCCACCCCGATCGCCGCGCTGCTGTTCTGCTTCTTCTTCGGCATGGCCGTGCTGCTCGGCGCGGAGCTGAACGCCACGATCCAGGCCCGGTGGCCGGCGCCGCTGCGCCGGCACCAGCGCCACAGCCGGCAGCGGCGGGCGGCCAAGCTGGAGCAGGCCCGCCGGACCGAGCAGCCCTGAGCCGGGGGCTGCCGGTCAGTCCTTGCGCAGCTGCTCGTAGATCTCCTTGCAGGCCGGGCACACCGGGCTGCCCGGCTTGGGGGCCTTCGTCACCGGGAAGACCTCCCCGCACAGGGCCTCGACCAGGGTGCCCATGACCGCACTCTCGGCGATCTTGTTCTTGCGCACGTAGTGGAAGACCTCGTTGGCGTTGCCGGTGTCGGCGTCGCGGACGTCGGGCTTCTCGAGGAGATCGGTGTCGCTCACGCGGGACTCCCTGGTTCGGGGACGGATGTCTGGGCGGCCGGAAACCCTGCGGGGCGGGCGACGGAGCCGGTGGACCCGCCCCCCATGATGGCAGGGTGCAGCCCGAGTTCTCGTCTCCAGCCGTGACCCTGTCCCCCGAGGTCGCCGACGCGCTGGGCAGCGGCCGCCCGGTGGTCGCCCTGGAGAGCACGCTCCTGGCCCACGGACTGCCGCGGCCGGACAACCGGGGCGCCGCCGACGAGGTGGAGGCGGCGGTCCGCGCCGGCGGAGCGGTGCCGGCCACGATCGCGGTGCTCGACGGGATGCCGCACGTCGGGCTGACCGCCGCGCAGGTCGACCGGGTCTGCGGCGACCCCGACCTGGCCAAGCTCGGCGTGCGCGACCTCCCGGTGGCCGCGGCGCTGGGCCTCAGCGGCGCCACGACCGTCTCCGGCACCGCGCTGCTGGCGGCCCGCGCCGGCATCGCGGTGTTCGCCACCGGCGGGCTGGGCGGGGTGCACCGGCAGGCCGCGGACAGCTTCGACGAGTCCGCCGACCTGGCCGCCCTGGCCCGGACCTCCCTGGTCGTGGTCTGCGCCGGGGTGAAGTCCATCCTCGACGTCCCGGCCACGCTCGAGCGGCTGGAGAGCCTGTCGGTGACGGTGGTGGGCTACCGGACGCGGGCCTTCCCCGGCTTCTACGTCGCCGACTCCGGCGCGGCCCTCGACTGGTCGGTCGACGACCCCGCGCAGGCCGCCGCGGTCTTCGCCGCGCGCCGCGAGCTCGCGCCCGGGGCGGTCGTCGTCGCC
This sequence comes from Geodermatophilus sp., assembly GCA_036259935.1. Taxonomy (GTDB): domain Bacteria; phylum Actinomycetota; class Actinomycetes; order Mycobacteriales; family Geodermatophilaceae; genus Geodermatophilus. The sequence continues at coordinate 2,607 of DATAAV010000345.1, forward strand.
AACCCGCTGCCGGCCGACGAGCAGCTCGACCCGGCGCTGCACGACCGGGTCATCGCCGACGCGCTGGTCGCGGCGGAGGCGGCCGGGGTGCGGGGCAAGGCCGTCACCCCGTTCATCCTCGACCACCTGCACCGCGCCAGCGACGGCGCCAGCCTCGCGGTCAACGTGCGCCTGGTGCTCCGCAACGCGGAGCTGGCCGGGCGGATCGCCGCGGCGCTGGCCGCCGTCGCGGGCTGAGGTCCACCGATGCGACCCGTCGTCGTGGTCGGGGACGTCGCCACCGACGTCGTCGTGGTGCTCACGGGGGAGCCGGCACCGGGCTCGGACCGGCCGGCGACGATCCGCACGTGCGGCGGCGGTGCGGGTGCGAACGTCGCCGTCCACCTGGCCGATCTCGAGGTCCCGGTGGTGTTCGCCGGATGCGTGGGCAGCGACCCCGCGGGAGCCGGTCTGGTGGCCGAGCTCGCCGCCCTGGGGGTGGCACCGGTGGTGCGCACCGTGCCCGGGGCGCCTACCGGGACCATCGTGAGCCTGGTGGAACTGGACGGGCAGCGGAGCATGCTCGCCGACCGCGGGGCCAACCTCGCGCTGCGGATCGGCGACCTCCCCCCGGCGGTGCCCGGCGCGCACCTGCACCTGTCCGGCTACACCCTGCTCGACCCGCTGCCCCGGGGAGCCGGGCTGGCCGCCCTCGCGGCGGCCGCGGCCGCCGGCTGCACGATCTCGGTGGACCCCGCCTCCAGCGCCCCGCTGGCCGCCTACGGCGTGGACCGGTGGCTGGCCGACACGGCCGACGCCACGCTGGTGCTGCCCAACGAGGAGGAGGCCCGGCTGCTCACCGGCTGCCCGGATGCCCGGGATGCCGCCCTCACCCTGGCCCGCCGGTACCCCGTCGCGGTGGTCACGCTCGGCGCCGAGGGTGCACTGTGGGCCTCCGGCGGCACGGTGGTGCACCGGCCGGCGCACCCGGCGGCAGTCGTGGACACCACGGGGGCCGGGGACGCCTTCGCCGCCGGCCTGCTGTCGGTGTGGCTGGCCGACCCCGGCGGCGATCCGGCGGTCGCGCTGGACGCCGGCCTGGCCCGGGCGGCGCAGGTGGTCAGCCGGACGGGCGCGCGCTGAGCCTCAGGAGTCGATGATCCGGTCGGATCGGGTCGGGTTCCCCAACACCCGGTCGGGCCGGGGTGGCCGGTACCGGTTCACGGCAAGCTTCTTCTTCGGCGGGCCGTCGTTGGCCATGATCACCGCGATCCACGGCAGCACCACGCCGAGCGCCGCGAACATCAGCGCCAGCCACAGCGTGTGGTAGAAGACCGCGGCCAGGACCAGGCTGACGGCGCGGATCGCCATCGTGAGCACGTAGCGCTTCTTCCGTGCCGCGTGCTCCTCGGCCATGCTCGGCGCAGCGTCGGTGATCAGCACCGGGCTGGACCGGCGCCACCGTGCGGACTGCTGGCTCGAGGTCACTGGCACCCATCCCCTCCGCTGGCCGGGGGCACCGACGGCACCGTGTCGCCTGCGCAGACCGCGGGCCTGCGTTCCCTGGAACACCCCGGGTCCGGTCCCCATCGTGCCACCGCACGCGAACCGGTGCAGGTACCCCGTCGCGCCGTCCGCGAAAGGTTCCTCAGGCGCCCGCCGCCGCCTTCGCCGCCTGCTTCTTCTCCTGCTTGAAGCGGCGGACCTCGGCCAGCGACTCCGGCCCGGTGATGTCCGCGACCGACCGCCGGGCGCCGTCCTCCCCGTACTCGCCGGCAGCCTCCCGCCAGCCGGGCGGGGTCACCCCGTACTGCTTGCCCAGCAGGGCGACGAAGATCTTCGCCTTCTGGGCGCCGAAGCCGGGCAGCTGCCGGATCCGCCGCAGCAGCGTGGCCCCGTCCGGGACGTCCTCCCACAGCGCCTCGGCCCGCCCGTCGAAGCGCTCCACCAGCAACCGGCACAGCGCCTGGGTCCGCGCGGCCATGGAGCCGGGGTAGCGGTGCACTGCGGGCGGCCCCTGGAACCAGGCGGTCAGCTGCTCCGGGTCGCAGTCGGCGATCTGCTCGGCCGACAGCCGCTCGACGCCCATCCGGTCGGCCAGCAGGCGGGGCCCGGCAAAGGCCCGCTCCATCGGGAACTGCTGGTCCAGCATCATCCCCAGGAGTAGCGCGAGCGGGTCGCGGCCGAGCAGCTCGTCGGCGGCGGCGTCCTGGGTGATGCGGAGAGTCGGCACGCTGAGATCGTGCCGCATCCGCCCGGACGATGACGTCTCGCCGCACGGCTGCCTGTCCCGCCACTGATGACGCCCTCTCCCGCCACTGATGACGCCGCTCGCGGTTGTGAGATGTCGGGTACTCGCGGGGCTGAGCGATCGGTTCGGGCCGCTCGGAGGCAGCCCTCTTCACACGGGCAGTGGTGGGCTTTCGACGACGCTCTTGATGACCAGCGTGGAACCGAGGCGCTGGAAGGCGGGCAGGTGCGATGACACGCAGCAGGTGATCGGGGTCGCCGAAGAGCCGCTGGGGCTGCACGACATCGGGGACGGCGGCGACGGCCTGCTCGAAGGCGTCGACGGCGTCGCGGTCCCCGCCGTGCATGGCGACGAAGTCGAGCGCCTCGACCGTCGGGCCGAGGGCGTGCGCGTCGAGGCGGGCGCGGTAGCCGCTGATCGCGCCGGAGCGCTCCAGGACGCGCAGTCGGCGATGGCAGGGCGAGACGCTGAGCCGAACCCGCTCGGCGAGTTCGGTGATCGTCAGCCGCCCGTCTCGTTGCACCTCCGCAAGAACCTCGTCGGTCTCACCGCCGGGTTCGTCGGTGCCGGAGGGCCGGGCAGGGCGCCCTCGGGCTAACCGCCACCACTGCCGTCGCGGTCTGGTTCTCCCGCCGCCGCGGGCTGGCCGTCGGGGTCACTCCGCGGTCAGCGTGGACTCCACCGCATTCGGCCCGGTCGGCTTCGCGCTCGTGTACGACGCCACCGACGCTGGATGACCGCCCTCCTCGCCTCCGCCGCCCTACCCGTTGTCGTGGCCGGGAGCGCGCTCCTCCTGCCGGTGCCCCGCCCCCTGGACGAGCACCCACCTGGCGCTCGCGACCCGAGAGGACGCGGAGCAACCACGGGCGCCGGCCGACCCGCACAGCGGCGCCCGGGTCGTCCCGGAGGGTGACGAACGCATCACCACCCAACCCTGACGTAAGGGACGAGTTGCGGGCAGACTGTCGTTGACACCGGCGACGCGGTCACCAGCACCGAGGATCCCGAACGGCTGATCCCGACCGGACTCGCTGCCCGGCCAGCGCGCCACCTCCGCGGGTGCACCGACGCACCGCCCCGACCCGGCACCCCCCTCCGGTGCTGCCCACCTGCGCCCCCGGGCGCCGACGGAGACGGATCCATGTCCTCGGTCCTGCCTGCCCTCCCCAAGCCGCGGCTGTCCCGTCCCGCCTGGCTGTCCCCGACGGTGGCCCGCACCGAGGTCCTCGCCGGCCTCGTCGTCGCGCTGGCGCTGATCCCCGAGGCGATCAGCTTCTCCATCCTCGCCGGGGTCGACCCCCGGGTCGGCCTGTTCTCCTCGTTCGTGATGGCCGTGGTCATCGCCTGCACCGGCGGCCGCCCCGCGATGATCACCGCCGCCACCGGCGCCATCGCCCTGGTCGTCGCGCCGCTGGCGCGTGACCACGGGCTGGAGTACCTGCTGGCCGCGGTGATCCTCGGCGGGGTGTTCCAGGTGCTGCTCGCCACGGCCGGGGTCGCCCGGCTGATGCGGTTCATCCCGCGCAGCGTGATGGTCGGCTTCGTCAACGCGCTGGCGATCCTCATCGCCTCCGCGCAGCTGCCGCACCTGATCGGCGTGCCGTGGCTGGTCTACCCGCTGGTCGCTGCCGGCCTGGTCATAATCTTCGCGCTGCCGAAGCTGACCACCGTCGTCCCCGCGCCGCTGGTGTCGATCCTCGTGCTCACCGGCCTGACGGTCGCCGCCGGCTTCGCCATCCCGAACGTCGGCGACCAGGGCGAGCTGCCCGACAGCCTGCCGTTCTTCGCGCTGCCCGACGTGCCGTTCACCCTCGAGACGCTGACCACCATCGCCCCGTACGCCCTGGGCATCGCGTTCGTCGGGCTGATGGAGTCACTGATGACGGCCAAGTTGGTCGACGACCTCACCGACACCCACTCCAACAAGACCCGCGAGTCCTGGGGGCAGGGCGTGGCCAACGTCGCGTCGGGCTTCTTCGGCGGCATGGGCGGCTGCGCGATGATCGGCCAGACGATGATCAACGTGAAGTCCGGCGCCCGCACCCGGCTGTCCACGTTCCTGGCCGGCGCCTTCCTGCTGGTCTTGGTCGTCGCCCTCGGTGACATCGTCGCGGTCATCCCGATGGCCGCCCTGGTCGCGGTCATGATCTTCGTGTCGATCGCCACCTTCGACTGGCACAGCCTGCGCACCATCCACCGGATGCCCAAGAGCGAGACCGCGGTGATGCTCACGACCGTCGCCGGCACCCTGCTCACCCACAACCTCGCGATCGGCGTCGGCGCCGGCGTGCTGGTCGCGTGCGTGCTGTTCGCCCGCCGGGTGGCGCACCTGGCCGCGGTCACCAGCGTCACCGACCCCGACGGCGGCACCCGGGTGTACTCGGTGCACGGCGCGCTGTTCTTCGCCTCCAGCAACGACCTCTACACCCAGTTCGACTACGCGAACGACCCCGATCACGTGGTCATCGACCTGTCGAACGCGCACGTGTGGGACGCCTCCACCGTCGCCGCCCTGGACGCCATCACGCACAAGTACGCCACCCGCGGCAAGACGGTGGAGATCGTCGGGCTGACCGGGCACTCGGCCGACCGGTTCGAGCGGCACACCGGCCAGCTCGCCGGGGCCCACTGATGCGCAGCACGACGGCGGCCGGCCGGCGCGTTGGCTATGAAGGAGAGGTGACCGGGGCCCCCCGCAGCGAGCTGATGCAGATCGGCCAGGTGGCCGAGCGCACCGGACTGAGCCTGCGCACCATCCGCTGGTACGAGGAGGAGGGCCTCGTCGTACCCACCGCCCGCACCGAAGGGGGCTTCCGGCTCTACAGCGCCGAGGACGTCGCACGCCTCGAGGTCATCAAGCGGATGAAGCCGCTCGGCTTCGCCCTGGAGGAGATGCGCGAGCTGCTCACCCTGCTCGCCGATCTCGACGCCGGCACCGGGGACCGGGCGCAGCTGCTGGACCGGCTGCGGATGTTCCACGAGGCCGCCACTGCCCGCGTCACCGCGCTCAAGGAGCAGCTCGCCGTCGCCGAGGGGTTCGCCGACTCTCTGGCCGGCCACCTCGACGCCCGGCGCTGATCACCGCACGGCTACGCGGTCACCCCACGACGTCGGAGATGGTGATGTATCCCCGGCGGGCGACTGCACCGGTGCGCGGCGTGGTGGGCCGCGGACCAGCCCACCGGCAAACCGCGCCCATGCGCCGAGGCCCGCGGGTCGTCCTGACAGCATCGCGGCCGTGACCGTCGCACGTTCCCTGCTGCTGTTCGCTCTCGCCGCGCTGGCCGAGATCGGCGGCGCCTGGCTGGTCTGGCAGGGCGTGCGCGAGCACCGCGGCTGGATCTGGATCGGCGCCGGCGTGGCCGCGCTCGGCGTCTACGGATTCGCCGCGACGCTGCAGCCTGACGCGCACTTCGGCCGGATCCTGGCCGCCTACGGCGGCGTGTTCGTCGCGGGCAGCCTCGCCTGGGGGATGGTCATGGACGGCTTCCGCCCCGATCGCTACGACGTGCTCGGCGCCCTCATCTGCCTGGTCGGGGTCGGCGTCATCATGTACGCCCCGCGAACGTAGCGGCGCCGCCCGCGCCCTCCCCAGCCAAGTCACCCGCCGGGTCTCCCTAGCGGCCGACCTCGCCCACAGGTGCGTCACTGGTCGTCCATGCTCCCCGTGCGGGACGTGCCACAGCGGGGAGTGGTCGCTGAGGGTGGCCGGTGTTGTGGCGTGGGCCGGCGGGACCCGACCGGGTACGGCCGCCGCCCGCCGGTCATGGGTTGACGGCGAGGAACAGGAAGCCGGCGACCAGCACCAGGTGCACGGCGCCCTGCAGGCGGGTTGCCCGGCCGGGGACCACGGTGAATGCCCCGACGACGACGGTCAGGGCCAGGAGGACCGTCTGCGTGGGGCCGAGTCCCAGCAGCAGGGGGCCTTCCAGCCAGATGGACGCGATCGCGATGGCGGGAATGGTCAGGCCGATGCTGGCCAGCGCCGAGCCGAAGGCCAGGTTCAGGCTGATCTGGATGCGGTTGCGCAGGGCGGCCCGGGATGCGGCGATCGTCTCGGGCAGCAGGACCAGCAGTGCGATGACGACGCCGACGAACGACGGCGGGAAGCCCACCGCGGCGACGCCGGTCTCGATGGCCGGTGACTCCACCTTCGCCAGCCCGACGACCGCAACCAGCGCGATCAGCAGCAGGAGCAGGCTGGTGGCCGCCGCGCGGGCCGTGGGTGGCTCGGCGTGTTCCTCCGGCGAGTCGACCGTCCCGGGCGCGGGGAGGAAGAAGTCGCGGTGGCGGACGGTCTGGGTGAGCACGAACGCCGCGTACAGCACGAGCGAGGCGACCGCGGCGAAGGCCAGTTGCGCCCCGGAGAACTGCGGGCCGGGGCGGCTGGTGGTGAAGGTCGGCAGGACCAGGCTCAGCGTGGCGACGGTCGCCACGGTGGCCAGCGCCGCCCCGCTGCCTTCAGCGTTGAACACCGCCAACCCATGGCGCCGGGCGCCCAGCAGCAGCGACAACCCGACGATCCCGTTGCAGGTGATCATCACCGCGGCGAACACGGTGTCGCGCGCCAGGGTGGCCGTCTCCGGCCCACCGGCGACCATCAGGGTGACGATCAGCGCGACCTCGATGACCGTGACGGCCACTGCCAGGACCAGGGAGCCGAAGGGTTCACCGACCCGGTGGGCCACGACCTCGGCGTGGTGGACCGCGGAGAGCACCGCCCCGGCCAGGACCAGCGCCACGACGACGGCGAGCACTGGCGCGAGCCCGCGTCCCCACGTGGCGGCGAGCACCACCAGCGCCACGGCCGGGAGGACCGCGGTCCAGGAGAACAGCGAGGAGCGCGTCACGGTTGCCACGCGCTCACGCTGACACAGCGCCGTTCCCTGTCGCCGACGGCCGCGGCGGCCGCGCGTCCACGGTGGGCGCCGCAGCGAGGGAGCCGTCCGGGTACGTCGCGGTCCGGCTGTGCGTTCACGAGCCGGTGTCGCCCAGCCAGTGGGCCAGCCGGCCGCTGCGGTGGACGGCGAGGATGCGGCGTTCGGTGTCGTGGCGCTGGGCGGGCTCGGTGAAGACCAGCAGGACGTCACCGGTGCGCAGCCGGGTGTGGGGAGCGACCGCGAAGGTGGTTCCGTCGCGCGCGAGCAGGCCGGGGGTCGCCCCTTCGGGCAGCCGGAGCTCGTTCATGTAGACGCCGTGCAGGCGGGATCCGGGCAGAACCCGGACCTGCAGGAGGTCGGTGCCCAGCTCGTGCAGGGACGAGGTGCCGACGTCCATGTCCAGCGGCACGCCGTCGGACCTCCCTGCCGGCTCCGAGCCTCCGGGCAGGAGCCGGCGCGGGATCCCGCGGGCCAGCCGCGGGGAGGAGTAGACCGCGATCGGGC
>DATAAV010000346.1:0-2082 GCA_036259935.1 Geodermatophilus sp.
GGCGCCGCGGGGCTGGACCTCCTCGTGGAGGCCCCGCACTCGCGGCGGCTGTGCGCCGACCTCGACCGCTCCGAGATGCTCTACGAGGCGCTCGGCGACGCACCCGTCGGCGCCGTGCTCGACCTCAGCCACGTCGTGGCCGGCGGGGGGGACGAGGTCGACGCCGTTCGCCGGTTCGGCGACCGGATCCGCCACGTGCACCTCCGCGATGCCGTCCCCGGCGACATCAACCGCAGCATCGGCCGTGGCGAGGTCGACTTCGCGGCGGCCATCCACGCGCTGACCGCCGCCGGCTACCAGGGCCACTACAGCCTCGAGCTGGAGACCCACGACATCAGCGACGCCGACCGGCCGGCCGAGGCAGGCCGCGCCGGCCGCTACATCAGCTCCCTGCTGCGGGCCTGAGACCCGGGCCCGAGATCCCCGAACGACCCAACACCCATCCTCTGGAGGAGACCCATGTCCGTGTCCGACAAGACCGCCGTCATCACCGGAGCCGGCTCCAAGCGCGGCATCGGCCGCGCCACCGCCCACACCCTGGCCGCCGCCGGCTGGAACATCGCCATCCTCGACCTGGACGAGGCCAGCGCCAAGGACGCCGCCCACGAGGTCGCCGAGCGGCACGGCGTGCAGGCCGTCGGCGTCGGCTGCGACATCACCGACGAGACGTCCGTGGAGAACGCGCTGGCCGCCCTCGACGGGTCGGTGCCGCCGGTCGGCGCCCTGGTCAACAACGCCGGCATCACCTCGCCGACCCCCTTCCTCGAGGTCACCGGCGAGGAGTGGGACCGCATCTTCGCCGTCAACGTGCGCGGCGCCTACAACGTGACCCGGCGTCTGGCCCCCGGCATGGCCGAGCGCGGCTTCGGCCGCATCGTGTTCCTGTCGTCGGTCTCCGCCGAGCGAGGCGGCGGCGTCTTCGGCGGTGTCGCCTACTCCGCGGCGAAGGCCGCCGAACTGGGCTTTACCCGCGCGCTCGCCCGTGAGCTGGGACCCAAGGGCATCACGGTCAACGCCGTCGCCCCCGGGCTGATCGACACCGACATCACCGGCGGAGCGCTGGAGGGCGAGCGCAAGGCGCAGCTGGTCGCCGGGATCCCGGTCGGCCGCAACGGCAACGTCAACGACGTCGCCGACCTCATCACCTACCTGTGCCGGGAGCAGTCCGGCTACATCACCGGCGTCACCTACGACGTCAACGGCGGCTCGCACATCCACTGACCGCTCCGCCCGGCCGGGTGCCGTCGTGCGGGGCGGCACCCGGCCCCACCGCCCGTGGCATGCGGTCCCCATTCGGGGCTCGCCGACTGGACGGCGGTCTGCCACGGTTGCACCAGACCGCCGGTTGCGGAGCGACGACCAGCGCGACGCAGTCGGCGGGAGAGGTTGTTCCCACCGTCCGGCCGACCGCGGACTCGATGCCCGCGGTCCAGAACCCCCGAGTCGCCGTGCCGCGGGTCCGGCGCGGCGGCTCCTGACGAACGACGCCAACTGTGAGGTCGAGATGTTCGCCAAGGTCCTCGTCGCCAACCGGGGCGAGATCGCCGTCCGCGCGTTCCGGGCGGCCTACGAGCTGGGCGCGGCCACGGTGGCGGTCTTTCCGTGGGAGGACCGCAACTCGGTGCACCGGCTGAAGGCCGACGAGGCCTACCAGATCGGCCAGCCGGGCCATCCGGTGCGGGCGTACCTGTCGGTGGAGGAGATCATCGCCGCGGCGCAGCGGGCCGGCGCGGACGCGGTCTACCCCGGCTACGGCTTCCTGTCCGAGAACCCGGAGCTGGCCGAGGCCTGCGCGCAGGCGGGAATCACCTTCGTCGGCCCGTCGGCCGAGGTGCTGACGCTGACCGGGAACAAGGCGCGGGCGATCGCCGCCGCGCGGGAGGCCGGGCTGCCGGTGCTGGCCTCGACCGAGCCGACCGACGACCTGGACACGCTCCTGGCCGCCGCGGCCGACATGCCGTTCCCGGTGTTCGTCAAGGCGGTCGCCGGCGGCGGCGGGCGGGGCATGCGGCGGGTGGAGAACCCCGCGGAGCTGCCGGCGGCGGTGCAGGCGGCCATGCGCGAGGCCGAGGCCGCCTTCGG
>DATAAV010000347.1:0-22422 GCA_036259935.1 Geodermatophilus sp.
GAGCTGGCCCGGGCGACCGAGGCCGAGAAGCAGTCGCAGCTCGACCGGCTGGCGGACTTCCACGCCCGCCACGCCGACGAGGCGCCGGCCGCGCTGGCCCGGCTGCAGCAGGTCGCGATGGAGGGCGGCAACGTCTTAGCCGAGCTGATGAACGCGGTCCGGGCCTGCTCGCTGGGGCAGATCTCGCAGGCCTTCTTCGAGGTCGGCGGGCAGTACCGGCGCAACGTGTGAAGACGGACCCCCTCCTCCCACCCCTCGCACGCTCGGGGCGGTGCCCTGGAGGGGGCCGACATCCCTACCCCAGGCACGTTCAGGAGGCGACCGTGACCACCGCGCCGCTCCCGTTCGACCCGATCGATGAGGCCGCCCGGCTGTGGCGGGAGCACGGTTGGGCCGACGCCGCCGACGGCATGGCGGCGGTCACCTCGCTCATGCGGGCACAGGCCATCGTGCAGGCCCGGGTGGACGACGTGCTCCGCCCGCTCAATCTGAGCTTCGCCCGCTACGAGTTGCTGATGCTGCTGGTCTTCACCCGCGACGGGTGCCTGCCCATGGCGAAGGCGGGGGCGCGGCTGCAGGTGCACCCGGCCAGCGTCACCAACGCCGCCACCCGGCTGGAGGCCGCCGGCCTGGTGGTCCGCGGTCCGCACCCGGAGGACGGCCGGGCGGTCCTCGTCGCGATCACCGACGCCGGCCGGAGGGTGGCCGCCGCGGCCACCGATCTGCTCAACCGCGAGGTGTTCGGCCGGCCGGAGATGAACTCGCCGCGGATGCGGGAGCTGGTGGAGATCCTGCGGGAGGTCCGGCGGGAGGCCGGGGACTTCGAGCAGTGAGCGCCGGGCTGACCGACGACCTCGGTGCTCCGGCGCCGCTCACCCGGCCGCCGCGGCGGGTCGTCTCCCTGGTGCCGTCGCTGACCGAGGCGCTGGCGGTCACCGTGCCCGAGCGGCTGGTCGGCGCCACCGACTGGTGCACCCACCCGGCCGGCCTCGACGTGACCCGGGTGCGGGGGACCAAGAACCCCGACCGGGCGGCGATCGCTGCCCTGGCGCCGGACCTGGTGGTCGCCAACCGGGAGGAGAACCGGCGGCTGGACGTCGAGCGGCTGCGCGCGGCCGGAGTGCCGGTGTGGGTGACGGTGATCGAGTCGGTGGACGAGGCGCTGCGCTCGATGCGCCGGCTGTTCGTCGACGCCCTCACCGTCGCCGAGCCGGACTGGCTGGTCGCCGCCGCCGAGCAGTGGGCCCGCCCGGCGCCGCGGCCGCCGCTGCGGGTGGCCGTGCCGATCTGGCGGGACCCGTGGATGGTCGTCGGGTCGCGCACCTTCACCGGGGACGTGCTGGCCCGGCTGGGACTGGTCAACGTGTTCGGCTCGTCTCCGGAGCGCTATCCGCGGGTGGAGCTCGAGCAGCTGCGGTCGGCCGGAGCGGATCTGGTGTTGCTGCCCGACGAGCCCTACGTGTTCACCCCCGATGACGGGCCCGAGGCGTTCCCCGACGTCCGGACCGTGCTGATCTCCGGGCGGCAGCTGACCTGGTACGGCCCGTCGCTGGCAACCGCCCGGGCCGACCTGCTGCGATCGATCCGTTCCTGAGCCCGAACCGCCGCCTCGGCGGCCGCCCCGGTCGGGCCGGTCACCGGATCAGGAGGAGCTTCCCGACGACGGCGTGCCGGGCGCCTGCAGCGCCACCTCGCACAGGTCGCCGAGGGGATCGAGGGTCTGCGCGGCGCAGGCGAGCCGTTGCAGCAGGGCCCGGAACGTCGTGGCCTCCGCGGGCGGCAGCGGGCCGAGGATGTGGGCCTCGACGTGCTGGAGAGCCTCCTGGTGCTGGTGCCACGCTGCCCGCCCTGCGTCGGTGGCGACGACGAGCCGACTGCGGCGATCGGCCGGATCCGGCCGGCGGGCCACCAGGTCGAGCCGCTCGAGATCGTCGATCAGGTAGGTGAGGACGGTGCGGTCGATGCCGAGCTCTTCGGCGATGGCGCCCTGGTTCCGGGGCGGTTCGCCGACGGCGGAGGTGAGCACCTGGTAGCCGCGTGCCCCTCCGGGCAGGTCCTGCAGGGCCTGCTCGGAGGCCTTGACGTAGGAGCGGAACAGAACGCCCAGCGCCCAGCCCAGGTCGCTGTCCAGGTGCCGGGACTCCGACTGGTCCCTCGTCATTCTCCCAGGATAGCGCTGGATAGCAGACGTTCCGTCCAGCAGAACGTCTGCCGGGCATAACATCTGCACCGCGACGGTTGCCCAGGGCGCGACCCCGCCGGGGCCACAGGGGAGAGACCGATGAGCACGCCTACTTCGATGAGCCGGCCCGTGGGCACCGGCTACGGGCACCCGCTGCAGTTCGGGTCCTTCATCACCCCCGCCACCGCCGACCCCGCCCGGACGGTGGGCCTCGCCGTCCTGTCCGAGCAGGTCGGGCTGGACCTGGTGACCTTCCAGGACCACCCGTACCAGCCGGCCTTCCTCGACACCTGGACGCTGCTCAGCTACGTCGCGGCGCGCACCGGCACGGTGCACCTGTCGGCGAACGTGACCAACCTGCCGCTGCGCCCGCCGGCAGTCCTGGCGCGCAGCGTGGCCAGCCTCGACCTGCTCAGCGGCGGCCGGGTGGAGCTCGGCCTGGGCGCCGGGGCGTTCTGGGACGCGATCGAGGCGATGGGCGGGCGCCGGCTGACCGGCGGGCAGGGGGTGCAGGCGCTGGAGGAGGCGATCGACGTCATCCGGCAGGTGTGGGACGCGCAGGCGCGCGGCGGTGTCCGCGTCGACGGGGAGTTCTACCGGGTGGTCGGCGCCAAGCGCGGGCCGGCGCCGGCCCATGACGTCGGCATCTGGCTGGGCGCCTACAAGCCCCGGATGCTGGCCCTCACCGGACGCCGCGCGGACGGCTGGCTGCCGTCGCTGGGCTACCTGAAGCCCGGCGACCTCGCCGCCGGCAACGCGATCATCGACGAGGCCGCGCAGGAGGCCGGGCGGTCACCGTCGCAGGTCCGCCGGCTGCTCAACATCACCGGACGGTTCGCCCCGGTCGGCCGCGGCCCGCTGCACGGACCGGCCGAGCAGTGGGCCGAGGAGCTCGCCGACCTCGCCCTCGGCGACGGGATCAGCACGTTCATCCTCGGCAGCGACGACCCCGACGACCTGCGCCGCTTCGCCGGCGAGGTCGCACCCGCCGTCCGCGAGCTGGTGGCCGCCGAGCGGTCCTCCACCCAGCCCCAGGGGCTCCGGTGACCACCCCCGGCGAGGAAGCGCGGGCGCCGCGGCCGGAGGTCGCGCGCGGTGCCTTCGCCGTCGTCCCCACGCCCGACGACGGCGTCCGCCGCAGCAGCCGGCAGGTGTGGGACGAGTCGACCCGGCCCACCGGGCCGGCGCCGGATCCCGGCCACACCTACACCGCGCACGAGCAGGCCGGCGGGCAGCACCTGATCGACGTCCACGACGGGCTGCGCGCCGAGCTCGCCCGGATCCACGACCTGGTCGAGCAGGTCGCCGCCGGAACGATGGACGTCGGCACGGCGCGCTCGCACATCAGCACCATGACCATGCGGCAGAACAACTGGACGCTGGGCACCTACTGCGAGGCCTACTGCCGGATCGTCACCATCCACCACACCCTCGAGGACCGGTCGCTCTTCCCGCACCTGCGGCACGCCGATCCCCGGCTGGGCCCGGTCATCGACCGGCTCGAGCAGGAGCACCACGCCATCCACGACGTCCTCGAAGGCGTCGACCGGGCGCTGGTCGCCCTCGTCTCCACCCCGGACGGCATGGCCGAGCTGCGCGCCGCGGTCGACCTGCTCAGCGACGCCCTGCTGTCCCACCTCGCCTACGAGGAGCGCGAGCTCGTCGAGCCGCTCGCCCGGCTCGGGTCGCACTGACCGCTCTGCGCCGGCCCGCTCCCCGGTGGGCACCGGCGACGGAAGCTCAGCCGCCGACCCGGGCCACGGAGACGCGCAGGACGCGGCCCAGGACGAGCGTGCCGACCCCGGCCAGGACGACGGTCAGCAGGGCGACGCGCAGACTCGTGGCGTCCGCGAGGGCGCCGATGAGGGGCGGGGAGAGCAGGAAGCCGATCCGCAGCAGCCAGTTGATCCAGGTCAGTCCCACGCCGTGGCGAAGGCCGGGCAGATCGTCGGCGGCGGCGTAGACGGCGGGCACCAGGGTCGCCACCCCGAGCCCGGCGAGGCCGAAGCCGACGAGCGTGGTGGGCACCGAGGGCAGGGCGAGGGCCAGGCCCATGCCGGCCGCGATGAGCCCCCCTCCCACCCGGGCGACCCGGCGCTGGCCGAACCGGTCCACGACGCGGTCCCCCGTCAGCCGGCCGACGGTCATGGCCGCCTGCAGGGCGACGAAGGCGAGGCCTGCGGTCGCCGCCCCGGCCGCGAGCTCGCCGCGGAGGTAGAGGGCGCTCCACGAGGCGCCGGCGTCCTCGACGAAGGCGCCACACGCGGCGAGGACCCCGAGGGCGGCCAGGGCAGGGACGGCCGCCCGCCCGGCCGTGCGCCCGGCGCCCGCCGGGGGAGGGGCGCCGGGCACGGAGGCGGCGGCGTCCCTGTCCTCCTGGTCGGGGCCGGGCAGCATGCCGCGGTAGGCGAGCAGGGCCAGGACGGCGAAGACGACGGCCGAGCCGGCCAGGTGCACCGGGAGGGGGATCCGGAGGCCGGCGGCGGCCGAGCCGATCAGGCCGCCGGTGACGGCCCCGATGCTCCAGAGCCCGTGGAAGCCGTTGAGGATGGAGCGGTTGTAGCCCCGCTGCACCCGCAGACCGTGGGCGTTCTGCGCCACGTCGACGACGGCGTCGAGCGCGCCGCCCAGGAACAGCACGGCGGCCAGTACGGGCCAGGACGGCGCGACGGCGGCACCCCACATCACGAAGGCCAGCAGGACCAGTCCCCACGAGGCGACGCGGGCCGACCCGAAGCGGCGCATGAGGGCGGCGGAGGCCAACGCCGCGACGAGGGCGCCGAGGGGGAAAGCGGCCAGTGCCGCACCGAGGGAGCCGTTGCTGAGGCCGAGCCGGTCCTTCACCTCGGGCAGACGCGGGACCAGGTTGGCGTAGAGGACGGCATTGGTGAAGAAGCACGCGGCGACCGCGGCGCGGGCTGCTCGCAGCCGCGCAGGGGAGGTCGTCGGGGTGGAGATCGGCACGGTGGGGTCCTGTTCCTGCTCAGCCGGCGAAGCGGTGGATGGCGGCCCGGATCTGGTCGCGGTCCATGGGTTCGGTCGACAGGGCGCTGTGCAGCACCAGCCCCTCCACCAGCGCGTCGAGTTCGCGTGCGGTCACGGGGTCGAAGTGCCGCTCCAGGCTCCGCCGGCTGCGCGACATCCAGTCCTGGGTGACGGCGCGGAGCGCGGGGTTGCGCGCGGCGGCGACGTAGAGCTCCACGGCGAGCACCAGGTCCCGGCCCGAGCCCAGCAGGTCCCCGGTGAGGTGCTCGACCAGGTGCTCCAGCGCCGTCTCCCGGTCGCCGGCCGTGCGCATCCGCTCGTCGAACCGGGCGGCCACGGTGTCGACGTGCCGGGTGAACGCCGCGGTGAGCAGCTCGTCGAGCGAGGAGAAGTGGTAGGTCAGAGAGCCCAGCGGGACGTCGGCCGCCCGGGCGATCGCCCTGTGGGACGCGCCGGCGACACCGACGTCGGCGATGACGTCGAGGGCCGTGGCCACCAGCCGGTCCCGCCGTCCCGGGTCGTGACGGCGCGGCCGCCTCGCCGGCGCCGGCGCCGGCGTGTCGACCGGGCTCACCGCGGCTCGGCGTCCAGCGACCGGATCACCCGGGCGGGGTTGCCCACGGCCACGACATCGGCGGGGAGGTCCCGGGAGACCACGGAACCGGCGCCCACGACGGTGTTGTCGCCGATGCTGACCCCGGGCAGGACGATCGCGCCTCCGCCGAGCCAGACGTTGTTCCCGATGGTGATCGGTCGGGCGGCCTCCCACTTCTCCCGCCGTGGCTCCGGCTCCACCGGGTGGGTCGGGGTCAGCAGCTGCACGTTCGGTCCGATCTGCACGTCGTCCCCGATCGTGATGGCCGCGACGTCGAGGGCCACCAGCCCGAAGTTGGCGAAGCAGCGCGCGCCGATGCGGATCTGCGCGCCGTAGTCGACGTAGAACGGCGGACGGATCTCCGTGCCCTCACCGATCGAGCCGAGCAACCGCTCGAGCAGCCGGCGGCGCAGCGGCCCCTGGCGGACCGTCGTGGCGTTGTAGGCCGCCATCAGATCCAGGGCCGCCGCGCTGTGCTCGGCCAGCTCGGGGTCGTCGGCGATGTAGAGGTCGCCGGCGAGCATCCGCTCGCGCATCGTCCGGGGGTCGCTCCGATCGAGTGGCTGCGCCATGCGGACGAGCGTACACAACGATAGGAACGACCGTCCGCATCGATGTCGGCTTTGGGTGCAGAGGGTGGGTGCACGGAGCCGGGCGGTGGGCCGAGCCGGCGGCGTCCCAGCCCAGCGGACAAAACGCAATCCGTGTGGGGTTGTCACCGCTCCTGCCGGCGACGGCCACCATGCGTGCTGGCGCGGTCGAGGCGGCGCCAGTCAGGTCCGTCCCGGGTACGGTCGGCGGAAGCCGACCGTTTGGGTGGTGGTGGCCGTGGGACGTGCTGCCGAGACGGGAAGTCCCGCCACCGAGGACCGTGCCTGGCCGGACGCCCTCGGGCTCGACGGCCTCGCCCGGCTGATCGACCGGTTCCCTCACGGTGTGGCGGTGCTGACCGAGGACCTACGACCACTGCACGTCAATCCGGCAGGGTGCGCGATCCTCGGCCTTCGCCGGGACGAGCTGTCCGGTCGGACGGTGCCGCACTCGCCTGCTGTCGAGGGCATCGCTTCCCGCCGCGGTGCGCTGACGCTCCCGCTGGGTAGCGACGTCGGCGGCGGAGGCGTGCACGTGCTCCGGAACGGGCAGCAGGAGATCGAGTACTCCGACACGCTGCTCGAGGTCGGAGGGAAGCGTCTGGTCGCCCGGACCTTCCGGGACGTCACCGAGGAGCGGCGCGGGCTGCGCAGGGAAGCCATGCTGAGCCACGTGGCCGCGCGAGTCGCGTTGGCGGCGTCGCTGGAAGCCACTCTGGACACGGTGGCCCAGTGCCTCGTGGAATCCACGGGGATGAGCGCCTGCGCGGCGATCGTGTTCGACGGCGAGCCTGCGCAGTTGCGAGTCGCCGGCATCGCAGGCCTGCCCGACGACTATGCCGAGCGCTTCCGACGGGCGCTCCGGCGCAGTGACGAAGGGCTGCCCGCGGTGTCCGCCTTCCGCGGTCAGCGCACGGTCGTGGTCGACCGGGCGCGGGAGGAACCAGTCCTGCAGATGCTCGAGGACCTCGACGGTGATCTGCAGTGGCGGAGCATCGCGTCGTTCCCCATGATCACCCGCAACCACCCGGTCGGTGCCATCAAGACCTTCTGGCCGGGTCCGCCACCGGACGGCGAGGAGCTCCGCTTCCTCTCCGCCATCGCCGACCAGGCCGCGACGGCTGTCGACAACGCTCGACTGTTCGCCGACGCCGCTGCTTCGTCCCGGCGCGACGAGGGGCTGATCGCGGCGGGTCTGGCGCTGGCATCGGAGCTGTCGCTCCCTGCGGTGCTGACCAAGATCGTCGATCTGGCCTGCGACGTCGCCGATGCCCGCTACGGGGCGGTCGGCCTGCTCGGCCAGGACGGCCGGCTGGAGGACTTCATCACGCACGGGATCCCGGATGAGCAGCGCGCCGCGATCGGACATCTGCCCATCGGCCGGGGCATTCTCGGCGCACTGATCTCCGACGCCCAACCGATGCGGCTGGGCCGCATCCAGGACGATCCCCGCTCGGTCGGTTTCCCACCGCACCACCCGCCGATGACATCCTTCCTCGGAGTGCCGATCACCGCGCGCGGCCGGATCTACGGCAACCTCTACCTGACCGAGAAGCGCGGCGGGACGGGGTTCACCGAGGGCGACGAGCGCGCAGTGGTCACCCTGGCCGCGCAGGCAGGTGTGGCCATCGAGAACGCCCGGTTGTTCTCCGAGGCGCAGCAGCGGCTGGCCCTGGAGGCCCGGCACCGCCTCGCCCGCGAGTTGCACGACTCGGTGTCCCAGGCGCTGTTCTCGATGACTCTGGAGACCCGCGGCGCGCAACTGCTCCTCGAGCGATCCGGAGTGCCCGGTGACGGGCCGCTGGGTGAGCGGCTCGGTCGCCTGCGCCAGCTGACACAGGGAGCGCTGGCCGAGATGCGGGCGCTGATCTTCGAGCTGCGCCCCGAGGCGCTGCGGGAGGAAGGCCTCGCGGCGGCCATCCGCAAGCAGGCCGAGGGAATGAGCGCCCGCACCGAGATCGCCGTCGAGGTGCAGGTGCCCAAGAGACGGATCCCCCTGTCCGGCGAGGTCGAGGAGCAGGTCTACCGGTTGGTGCAGGAGGCCCTGGCCAACGTCGCCAAGCACTCCGGCGCCCGCCGGGCGACCGTGCGGCTGCAGCATCGGCGCACCGGGCACCACGAATTGGTCGTGGAGGTCGTCGACGACGGCGTGGGCTTCGACCCGTCCGCGCGCCAGCCGGGCCATCTGGGCCTGCGCACGATGGCGCAGCGGGTCCAGCAGCTGGGCGGCGTCTTCCGGCTGGACTCTCGTCCAGGGAGGGGCACCCGGGTCTCGGCGAGCATCCCCCTGTTGCCCGAGGGCACTCGCATGGCGGTGGAAGCCGGGCTGCAGGCGGCGCGGGGCCGACCGTGACCGCCCCTCGGTCGGGGGCCGGTCGCATCCGCGTCTGCCTCGTCGACGATCACGCTGTCGTGCGCCGGGGGCTGCGCGGCTACCTGGAGCTGGTCGAAGACATGGAGGTCGTCGGCGAGGCCGCCGACGGACAGGCGGCGCTGGACACGGTGGCCGCGTTGGTCGCCGAAGGACGGGCTCCGCACGTGGTGCTCATGGACCTGCTGATGCCGGTCATGGACGGCGTCACCGCCACCCGGCTGCTCATCCAGCGATACGACGGCATCGCGGTCGTGGCCATGACCAGCTACAGCGAGGTGGACCGGATCCGCTGCGCCCTGGAAGCCGGCGCGGCCGGCTACCTGCTGAAGGACGCCGAGGCCGACGAGGTGGCCGACGGCATCCGGAAGGCGCACCGAGGGGAGATGCCCCTGGGAGCGGCGGTCTCCCGGCAACTGGCCCGCGCCTTCAGCGCGCCGGGCAGGGCAGCGCTGGACACCCTCACCGCCCGGGAGCGCGACGTGCTCCTTCTGCTCGCGGCCGGGCTTTCCAACCGGGAGATCGCCCACCGGCTCATGATCAGCGAGCGCACCGCCCGCACCCACGTCAGCAGCATCCTGGAGAAGCTCGGACTGAGGTCTCGCACCCAGGCGGCGTTGTTCGCGATCCAGCAGGGTCTGGCCCCTGCGCCACCCTCCCCGTAGACATTTGTCCCGTCAGCAGCGGGACATTGGTCCGATGACGTGCGGGTGCTGCCCGTGGTGTGCTGAACACGCAGGTGACAACTCCGGGGGCGCAGGTGAGGGTGCTCATCGCTGCCCGGGACGTCCGCGTCCGTCGGGCACTGTCCCGGCTGCTGGAGCTGGCCGGGGACCGGATCGTCGGCGCTGCGCACGCCAGCCGTCTCGTCCTGGACCTGGATGCAGAGGTCGCCCCGGACGTGGTCGTCCTGGAGCTCGACCGGCGGAACGATCCTCTGGACCTGCAGGTCGTCGACGCACTCGTCCGTCGGGGACGGGCGGTGATCGCAGTCTCCAGCGGGTCGATGCGATGCCCCGCCGTCCTGGCGGCGGGCGCACGGGCCTGCTTGGACAAGGACGCCGGATTCACCGACCGGCTGGCCGAGGCGGTCCGGGCCGTGGCAGCCGGACAGCGGTTGCCACCTCGCTGAAGTAGCTCGAGTGCGGGGCAAGCCAGCCCAGTCAACAGCCGCGACCTGACGGAGCACACCGGTTTACCGGCGGGACCAGGGCCGGTCCTGGCGATCGCCGCCCGCCACGTGCCCACCATCCACGGCGGCGCCCTCGTTTCGCGCTCCGGCGGCGTGCTGATGCGCTCGGACGCTGGGGGAGCAGTCATCGATGCGGACACAGAGTGCGGTCAGGACGGTGTTGAGGTCGTTCGTCACAACCCAGGCCCGAACATCCTCCGCCGCCGCCGTGAGCCGCGTCTGGACCACAGTGATCGTCAAAACTTGCCCGTCTAGGTCAAAGAGCCCCCTCCGTTTCGGTCATCACGCCGATGAATTGGGTGCCGGTGCTGTCGCAGACTGCTCATGCGGGTCGGCCCGGCACCAGGCGCTGGGGCCGAGGCCCGTGACCGCTCAGGGGGCAGGCTGCCCGGGCGTCCGCACGGTGGAGCCACGCGGCGAGGAATGCGATGACCCGACAGCTCGACGACGCGTCGGGCGAAACGGCCGCCGACCGGCAGAGGGACGTCGCCGTGGCCGGCGGAGGACAGGCCGGCCCCGCGATGTCAGGGCACCCGGCCAGGCGGGGACTGCCGTTCATCGTCCCCGAGCCCGCACGCCGGCCCTCCCGAGCACCACCCCGGCGGCCCCGCGGCGGACGCTCCGGCCGGCCTCCTCGCCGGGGAGCTGCCGCCGGAAGGGCTCGGCTGGACGTGCGAGACGCCATCATCACCGAACAGAACGGCCGACCAGAGGAACGGATGAGGACCAATGGGAGAGCCGGAGATGGCCACGATGTCCACCGAAGAGCAACCACAGCCGTCCACCCTCGGTGAGGCACTGAAGCATCTGGGCCGGTATCTGGGCCGGTTGTCGCTCCGTGAGGAGTCGATGGAGGGCTTGCTGCAGAGCGTCGTCGATCTGACCAAGGCGGTGCTGCTCGGCAATCCCGAGGCATCGATCACGCTGCTGGTCGACGGCCGTCCGTCCACCGTCGTGGCGACCGGGCAGCTGCCCGTGGACCTGGACGAGACCCAGTACGAACGCGGCCACGGGCCCTGCCTGCACGCCGCCCGTACGCGTGAGGTGACCGAGATCCCCGACACCCGCAACGAGACCCGCTGGCCCGACTACGCGCGCCGCGCCGCCGAGCACGGCAACCTCAGTTCCCTGTCGGTGCCGCTGGCCAACGACGACCCACCGGTGTCGGGAGCCCTGAACGTCTACGCCCGGCAGCCGAACGCCTTCGACGAGGCCGGCCGAGCGGACGCGATCCGGTTCGCGCTCTACGCCGCCGTCGCCGCCGGCAACCTCCACCTGTACCGGAGCACCGTGGACCGGGCTGCGAACCTGGAGACGGCGCTGCAGTCCCGGGCGGTCATCGACCAGGCCAAGGGCATCCTCATGGAGCGGCACAAGGCGACCGCCGACCAGGCGTTCCAGATGCTGGCCCGAGCGTCGATGAACTCGAACGTCAAGGTGCGCGACCTGGCTGACCACCTCGTCCACACCGGGGAACTGCTCCAGGTGGGCCTACCGGGACCGGGTAGGCCCATGTCGCTGCGAACGTCCGCTGCGTCGCCGTCATCGGCCACGACACGGCCAAGGGCTGCCGCCGAGGAAGGCGGGGCAGACGCCCCGAGACGGGTCCCAGGGCGATGCCGCCGTCTGTGTGGCACCTGAGCGCGATGAGACCCCGGCCCGGCCCGGTCAGGCCCAGTCGCCATCGGGCCGGGCCGGTTCCAGCGGCGATGGACAAGCCGAACTCGCGCAGCCTCCCATCCCGCCCGGAGACTCCTTCGTCGGTCACTGGAGAGTGGGCGGCACCACCGGGGTGGGGCCCTTCTCCACGCTCTCGACCAGCTCGTCCTCCGCATGCTCTGTGACCCGGAGAGGAACCTGGGGGCGCCTGTTGAGTCGTACCTCGAAGACGTCGAGGCGCTGGTATCCGCAGACCACGTCGTGCGCCATCTTGGCCGTCACGCAATCACCGAGGTCGCAGTCGGTGTACAGGATGCCCTCCTCGCCGACCAAGGGCTTGCCGAGCAGGCGGCCGCTGGGCCCGATCGCCAAGGAGACAGCAGGAGGCGCCGCTCGCAGGACCTCCTCCGCCTCCGGATCGCCCTCCGCGGACGTCGAGATGGCCTTCTCGTCGAGGACACCGGCCACGGAGATCGTGAAGACCTTGCCCTCGAACGCGTGAGCCGCCGACCGCACCTCGATCCACCGCTGATAGTCCTCGACCGAGCCTCCGCGCTGGAACGGCCAAGCCGGCGGCCAGCTGGCGACGTGGATGTGCTCCCCCTGGGCGATCAGGGCGTACCGAGCCAACGGGTTGGTGTTCTCGCCGCAGATGAGCATGCCCAAGCGACCGAACTCCGTGTCCACGGTCCTGAGGCCGCTGCCGTCCCCGTGCGCCCACACGAGGCGCTCGGCCCAGGTCGCCACCAGCTTCCGGTGCCGCAACCGCAGTCGGCCATCGGGGCCGAAGACGAGGTTGGTGTTGAACAACCCGCCCGTGCTCGCGGTGGACCGTTCGGTGATCCCCACGGACAGGTAGACCTCGTGCCTGGCAGCCAGGTCACCAAGACGTTGGGTGACCGGGCCGGGCACGTCGACGGCGTTGGCGTAGAGCCGCCGGAACAGCTGATGCTGGTCCACCGGCCGACGCACCAGGCACCACAGCGGAAAACCCGGCACGAAGCTCTCCGAGAAGGCGACGACACGAGCCCCGGCTCGTGCGGCCTCCGCGACCAGACCCTCCACCTTGTCCACCGTGGGGTCCCGTTCCAGGAACACCGGTGCGGCCTGGGCGGCCGCGACCCGGACGGTAGGGAAGTCGTCGCTCATTGGTGGCCTCCGGGTGAGAACGACCCTCAGGTCAGCCTGCCCCGCGGTGATCGTCCTGACCAGCCCTCCATGCCCCATTTTCGAAGCCCTTGATCGGACCAGGTGGTCCGCCCAGGATGGTGAGGGACACCGAGGGCCATTGAGCCCTCGGAGGTGAACCGTATCGACGGAACAACACCCGGTTCACACAAAAAGGAACAGATCGATGGCTGTCAGACACCAGCCCGAGACGGCCGGCAGGGATCTCCAGGCGCAGCGCGCCGTTCGAGCGGCCTTCATCGGCTTCTTCGTCGACATGTACGACGTCTACCTGCCCATCGCTGCGCTCGCTCCCGCGCTCGTGTACTTCATTCCCGGCGACCTGTCGGGGACGACGCGGGCCACGATCTTCTTCCTCATCTTCGCGGTGACCCTCATCGGCCGCCCGGTGGGCGCGGTCATCTTCGGGCACTTCGGCGACACCATCGGTCGGCGGCGGACGACGTTGATCTCGGTGGCCGGATTCACCGTCGCCACCCTCCTCATCACGATCCTGCCGGGATACGAATCGTGGGGCATGGCTGCTGTCGCCCTGCTGATCGCCCTGCGGTTCATCGACGGCGTCTTCATCGGCGGGGAGTACACCGCGGCGAACCCGTTGGCGATGGAGTACGCCGACAAGGAGAAGCGGGGTCTGTACGGGTCGCTCATCCACGTCGGCTACCCGGGTGCGCTCCTGGCCATCAGCGCCCTCACCGCGCTCATGCTCCAGTTCGCACCCGCGGACGGACCGGACTCCGCCTACGCCCAGTGGGGTTGGCGGGTCCCCTTCGCCATCGGCGTGGTGCTCTCCGCCGGATTGTTCTTGTACTACTACCACAAGGTTCCCGAATCGGAACTCTGGCGAGCTGCCAAGAAAACACATTCCCCGCTCCGGGAATTGCTGCGAGGGGACAGTGTTCGCCGGCTGGCGCAGTTGTTCATCGTGATGACGGGTGCCTGGCTCACCCTGAATGCGACGGTAGGAGCGCTTCCCGGTATTGCAGACGTCCTCGGTGTCGAAGGTCAGGCCGTCAACACCGGAACGCTCATCGCTGCCGGTATCGCCGTGATCCTGTTTCCCTTCCTCGGGATGCTCAGCCAGCGGTGGGGACGCCGTCCGACCATCACCGCCATCGGACTGCTCAACACCCTGCCCGCAGGGCTCCTGTACTACTGGCTCGTCTCCACCGGCTACCGCTCGCAGGCGTTGCTCGTCGGGTTGGTCGCAGTCATCTCTCTGCTGGGGCTGCTGCTCTGGGCAGTCCACACCCCCTACCTGGTGGAGAGCTTCCGGACCGGCGTCCGAGCGGCCGGCTACGGCATCAGCTACAGCCTCGCCACGATCATTCCGGGGTTCTACTCGTTCTACCTGCTCGGACTCGCGGCGTTCATGCCGTACGAGTACACCCCCGTCGTGCTGCTCGTCCTCGGCGGAGCGTTCCTCGCCGTCGGGGCCCTCGCCGGCCCCGAGACCCGCGACGTCGACTTCCGGTCAGAGGAGGTGCAACAAAGATCTGAGACCGGCGGAGGGTGAGTCATCGATGCCCCCTCCGGAGCTCCCGCTCCAGGGCGCGGGTACGGCACTCCAGGCGGTAGCACCGGTGGACCCGCCCGTCGGCCGGACGCGCCGGGATCGCGGACGAGGGGCGCCATGGGGCAGGCGCCGTGCCGACCGCTGCGACATCCTCGACCGTCGGTGAGCCGGCCGAGGCGCTGCGCTCGGAGTGGACGGTGCGGCTCGTGGTTACCGTTCCGGGTGTGTCCTCTGCGGAGCACGTGCTCGCGGCGCTGACCCGGCTGCTCGAGGAAGCCCATCTGGCGGTACCCGAGCAGCTGCCCGACGTGGTGGCGGCCGCCGGTGGTGCGCTGGGCTGCACGGTGACGGTGTACCTCGTCGATTACGAGCAGCGCCATCTGATGCCCGTGCCCCCTGCCGGAGGTGAGGGCGGGGATCCGCTGGCCATCGACTCCACCCTGGCCGGGCGGGCGTACCGGACCGTGGCTCCCGTTCACGGCGAGAGCGGACAGCCCCGGCTGTGGCTGCCGCTGCTCGACGGCGTGGAGCGGCTGGGGGTGCTCGACGTGCAGTTGCCCGCCGACACCGATCTCGACGATCCCGAGCTGCGCGAGCACCTCCGGTGGTTCGCGACCCTGGCCGGGCACCTGGTCGGGGTCAAGACCCCCTACGGGGACGGGCTGGACCGGGTGCGCCGGCGGCGGCCCCGGACGGTGGGCGCCGAGCTGGTGTGGCAGATGCTGCCGCCGCTGACCTTCGGCTGCGAGGGGCTGGTCGTTTCCGGGATGGTGGAGCCCTGCTACGAGCTCGGCGGGGACACCTTCGACTACGCCGTCCAGGACGGCACCGCGCACCTGAGCGTGTTCGACGCCGTCGGGCACACCCTGCGATCGGGTGTGCTCAGCGCCGTGGTGCTCTCCGCCTACCGGAACGGCCGGCGCGAGCACCGGGGCCTGTTCACCACCGCCCAGGGCATCGACGAGGCCCTGGCCGAGCAGTTCGATCCCTCGCTGTTCGCCACCGGCGTCCTGGCCGAACTGGACCTGGCCAGCGGCCGGCTGCGCTACGTCAACGCCGGTCACCCGCCGCCGCTGGTGCTGCGGCACGGCAAGGTCGTCAAGTCCCTGCCCGACGGCCGGCGACCGCCCTTCGGCCTGGGTCAGACGCAGCTGACGGTCGCCGAGGAGCGGCTGGAGCCCGACGACTGGGTCGTCCTCTACACCGACGGGATCACCGAGGCGCGCAACCGGGACGGCACCCGCTTCGGGGTGGACGGGCTCACCGACATCCTGGAGCGCTCGGCCGCCGACCGGCAGCCGGCACCGGAGACGCTGCGGCGGGTCACCCACGCGGTGATGGACCACCAGTCCGGGGTCCTGCAGGACGACGCCACCCTCCTCGTCGCCCAGTGGGCCACCGGCAGGGAGCAGGGCCTGTGGGCGGACTGACCCGGGTGCGCTGACACGCCGCGGCCGACGGGCTGCTCGGCCCGCATCCGGGCGCGAGCGACAGGCCTTCGGTCGCCGACCGGTCAGCCGGAGATCGCCTGCGCGAAGTCGTCATAGCTCGCCATGACGTCTTCCAGTTCGATGATCTCCGGCAGGTCCGCGACATCCTGATGCCGGACGAGGAACTCGACGGTCCGGCGGACCAGCTGCTCCTCGTCCTCGATCCGGGCACCCAGTTGTTCCAGGAGCTCCGGGGTGATGCGGACCCAGGACTCGACGATCTCCCCGTCGCCGTTCAGCCGGACCACGTACTCGTGGTCGCCCTGGAACTCGACGGTGAAGGAACTGGCCACCTCGTCGCCCTGCCTCTCGTCGCAGTCGCGCGTGCCGGAGCTCACGCCACACGTCCGTGCCGGGAGGTGTGCACGTGCCAGAGCCGCCGGCTGCACCCTGGCCCACAGACGTTTGTATCGTGTTACGATACACCTCTCTCGGCCTCCTCACGCGGGATGCGGAGGCTCGAGCGGCCACCGTGAGGAGGTGGGTCGTGCTCAGTGATCACGAACGACGGGTCCTGGACGAACTCGAGCGCTCCTACGCCGCCGACAGCCACGAGCCCCCGGAGTGGCGCGGCGCGCACGGTCCGCGTTCGAGGAGGGATCGCAGCCGGTCGGTCGTGCGGGCGGCAGCCGTCGTCCTCGGCAGCGGAAGCGCACTGCTGCTGGTCGCCGGAGCCGCGAGCGCGGCGCTGGCCCTGGCGACCGCCACCGGGCTGGGGTGGTTGCTGTGGCACTCCTGGCCGCACCTGAGTGAGGAGGCGATGGCCGCCTGGCCGGTGGCCGGGGCGAGCCGATCGCGGAGCGGGCCGGATCGTCGGCCGGGCTCGGACTGGCTCTCGCAATACCTCAAGCGGCTGTCGGAGGCGGAGTGATAACGATCTACGTCCTGGCGGCCGTCGCGGCCGTTCTGCTGCTGCTCGGAGCCGGCGTCCGGGTCGTTCCGCAGTTGTCGTCCCGGGCGTTCCGGTCGCGGCCACGCCGGTGATGCCGTGACGGGGAACGGGCTGCGGGCGCCGGTCGTGGTGGCGGTCGGCCACGGCACCACCCGGAGCGACGCGCTGGACTGGGCCGCCGCCGAGGCCGCCGCGCGTGGCTCGCCGCTGCGCGTGGTGCATGCGTTCCCGTGTCGTCTGGCGATCGACCCGTACGGGCTCCTCCCCGCGATCGACGGTCCACCGACCGCCCCGGCGGTGGCCGAGGAGCTGGTCCGTGCGGCGCTGGAGCAGGCCCGGTCGGTGGCGCCCGACGTCGAGCTGTCCGGGTCGGTGTGCGCCGGCGCGCCCGTACGCGTCCTGCTGGAGCAGAGTCGGCACGCCGCCCTGCTCGTCCTGGGCGGCCGCGGCGTCGACACCAGGAAGGGGCCCCGGCCGGGAGTGACGTTCGCGCGGATGGCCGCACGCGCCCGTTGCCCCGTCGTCCTCATCCGTTCCCGCCTGCGGGTGCGCTCCGGGCCGTCCCGGCCGCGCGTCGTGGTGGGGGTAGACGCCGCGCGCTCCCGCATCCCGGCCGTGGGGTTCGCCTTCCAGGCCGCGGCACAGCGGGGCATCCCGCTGGCCGCCGTGCACGCATGGGTGCGTGACGCCCCCGCCGACCTCGAGGCGGTGTGCGGCTCCACCTCGGAGTCCGAGGCCGCGGCGGGGAGACCCTCGATCGGGTTCTCGACCACTGGCGCCCCCTGTTCCCGGACGTGCTCGTCGAACGCCATCTGGTGTGCGGCGACCCGACAGCGGTGCTGACTGGGGCGTCGGAGGGTGCGTCGCTGACCGTCGTCGGCTGCCGACGGCGCGCCGCGCTGCCGGGCAGGTGGGGCGGCTCCGTCAGCCGCGGTGTCGTGCGGAGGGCGCACACCCCGGTGGCGGTCGTCGGTCCCGCCGGCAGCGTGGAGACGATGCCGCAGGACCACCACGGGCACCCGTCATCGGGAGACGCATCCGCTCGGACCGAGCGCTATCGGGAACCGAGGACGCCCGGGGAGTGAGCACGCTCGCCCCGGCCTCGGCGGAGACCCCTGGTGCCGTCAGCCGGCGTGGCGGCGGGTGACCCGCGCACGCCATCGCTCCGGACCCTCGGCGAGGCAGACCCAGGTGAACTCGGCCGCCCGGCGACGGGTCGTCAGCGTCCGGAGGGCCGCCAGGCCCGAGCTCGACCGGACCTCCACCGTCTCTCCTGGGGCGAGGCGAGCCAGGCGTTGCAGTGCCGCAGGGGGAGCGAACGGTGCAGGCAGGGCATCGAGGTCGAGGACCGGCCCCTCGGTCAGCGGATACCAACTGCGTGACCACGTCGGCTGGCGGCGGGTCTCGACCCCGTCCAGCGTCACCGTGGCCAGCACCCGCTCCTCGCGCACCACGTGGCGTTCCAGGAGCCGCCGGAGGTCTCGCAACAGCGCGGTGAGCTGATCGACGTCCCGGCCCTCGTTCCGCGGTGCGGCGGCGTCGGCCAGCTGCTCGGTGGCGCGGCGCAGGGCCAGGTGTTCGGCCACGAGCTCCTGGACGCGAGTGTCGGCGCAGCCCCCGGCCAGCGGGAACAGCAGCCTCTCCTCGTGGACGGTCTGGTCGAGCAGCTCGTAGTGCAGATAGTCCAGCAGCTGCCGAAGCTCTGTCCGCGGCCAGTCGCCGGCCTGCAAGCCGGCGCGGACGTGCTCCTGGCGTGCGGCGATCTGCTCCACCAGGACGGCGTGCTCGTCGATCAGCAGCGGCGCGGGTGAGGGCTTCCGCATGTCCACCTCCGGCGTCGCTCACTGCTCGGGGGAGTCGTGCCAGGTCGGCACGCTGAGTGCCGTGTCGATGCGGCGCAGCTCGTCGCGGTGCAAGGCGGCGAGTCGAGCGAGGATGTCCTCGCCGGCCTCGGTCAGCAGCACCCGGACCACCCGCGCGTCCTCCGGGTCAGGCGCCCGCTCCACCAGGCCCTGGCCCTGGGCGCGGTTGACCAGTTCGACGACGCTGTGGTGGCGCAGCTGGAGACGGTCCGACAGCTCCCGGACGGTGGCCCACTCCCGGCCCGGGAACCCCTTCAGCGCCAGGAGCAGCTGGTACTGCTGCGGGGTCAGGCCGTGCCTGCGCACCGTCTCCTCGCTGAAGCGCAGATAACGCCGGATCCCGAAGCGGAACCGGGCGAGCGCTTCGAAGTCCTGCTTGGTCAGTGGCTCCGCGGACGCCGAGTCGCCCTCCGCCGGTGCGGGGGTGTCGTCACCAGGGCCGGTCGGTGCCACGACGCAGATTCTATCGTATTGCGATACTTCCGCTGTGATCCCGTGCCTGCCCACCTCAGGGCGAGGAGAGGGGAGGTCAGACCGCGACGGCGGTGACGAAGGTGCAGATCCCGTCGCCGTAGTCGGCCCGCTGCCGCACACCGAACAGCTTCAGCAGCGCGATCTCGATCCGGTACACCAGACGCATCAGGCCGCGGTAGAACGTGTCGCCGCCCGTCCTGACCTCGATGCGGTCGAACTCGGCCAGCCGGATGTGCTCGGTCAGCATCCAGTCCGGAAGGATCGTGATGTGCCCGGGCTCGTAGTAGTGGTCCGGCCCGAAGATGTACGGAGAGCCGAGGAGGAACATCTTCAGCCGCGAGTGCGGGTGGGTGATGTTCGGCGTGCTGACCAGCAGCTTGTCCCCGGCTCGGAGCAGGGACCGGATCGATCGCAGAACCTGCCGCGGGTTCTCCACGTGCTCCAGCGTCTCGACGCAGACGACCATGTCGAAGGGGCCGCGGGTGTCGTCGGTCCACTCGGGGTTGTCCAGGTCCAGCCGGTGGATCCAGTCGTGCGGAGGGTCGAGGTCGGTGGGCACGACGTCGAAGCCGGCGTCGCGCAGCCGCAGGGCCAGAGCGCCGCACCCGGCGCCGACCTCGAGGACCCGCCCGCCGTCGGGAAGTGCCTTGCGCACCAGCTCCACCGCGTACTCGTGCACGCCCGGGGCGGCATGGACGTTGTGGCCCTTGTAGGACGCGACAGCTTCCGTCCGCTGGATGGTCTGGCGCTGAGACCCCGTCACCTGCTCAGACTCTCACACCGCCCGAGTCGAACCCGGACGTGAACCGCAGCCGAGCCGGCATCCGATCCGAGGGAACGCCTGCCCCCGGGAGGCGGCGGAGCCGACGTCTCCGCTCGGCCGCGAACGGCGCGAACCGGATCCACAGCCACCGCACGGGCCGGTGACAGCCCCGGCACAGGAGCGGCTCTGACCCTGGGGTTGACGGTCGGAGGGACCAATCGTCGACAAGGAGTCCTCGTGCGCAAGAAGCTCGTCATCGCCACCACCGCCGGCGTCCTGACCCTGTCCGGGCTGGCCGTGGGCGTCCCGGCGCTGGCCGACACGGACACGAGCGGATCCGCGGAGTCGATCGCCGTCGACCGGATCCGGGACGCGCTGGCCGGCCTGGTGACCGACGGCTCGCTGACCCAGGAGCAGGCCGACGAGGTGGCCACCACCCTGGGCGAGGCGGGTCTCGGCGGTCGCGGTGGTCATCACCACGGTGGCGGGCTCGACCTGGCGGCCGCCGCCACGGCGCTCGGCCTGAGCGAGCAGGACCTGCGCACCGCCCTCGAGGCCGACGGCACCACCCTGGCGCAGATCGCCGAGGACCGGGGCGTGGCGGTCGACGACCTCGTCGCCGCGCTGGTCCGGGCCGAGGAGGAGCGCCTCGCCGACGCCGTCGCCGACGGCCGGATCACCCAGGAGCAGGCCGACCAGCGGCTGAGCGACCTCGAGCAGCGCATCACCGAGCGGGTCGAGGCCACTTTCCCGGACCACCACGGTGGAGGCCGGGACAAGGATGCCGACGGCACCGCGGAGGAAACCCCTGGCGCCTGACCCGGACCCCCGGACGGCGCCGCCTTTCCCCCGGGCGGCGCCGCCCGGCCGTGCCGGCGCGTTCCCGCGGCACAGCGCCTCACAGGAAATCTTCAGCCGCCGCACGGGATCCGCCGAGCAGGGAGGAGGATCGTCGTCCCCCGACGCGAGAGGGGGCCGCCCGTGCAGACCCGACCGGTCCTGACCACCACCCGGGAGCTCGCCGGACGTGCGACGGTCTCCGGCGCCGTCCTCGTCGTCATCGGGGGACTGCCCGGGGCCGGCAAGACCACGCTGCTGAGGCGCCTGCTCGCCCAGGAGCAGCCCGGCGTGGCCGGCTTCGACTCCGAGCAGGTCACCACCCGACTGCGGGACGCCGGCGTGCGCGTCCCCTACCGCCTGCTCCGCCCGGTGGTGCATGTCCGGCACCGGTGGCGGGTGCTGCGGGGCATCGGCGGGGCGGTGCCGGTCGTCGTCCTCACCGACCCCTGGACCAGGGCGGCCTGGCGTGCGGTGGTGCTGCGCGCCGCCCGGCGGGCCGGCCGGTCGGTCCGCCTGGTGCTGATCGACGCGCCCCCGGAGCTGGCCCGGAGCGGGCAGACGGCCCGCGGGCGGATGATCTCGGCCCGCCGGATGCACCGGCACACCGAGCTGTGGGCCCGTCTCCTGCAGACCGGCACGAGTTGCGACGGCGCGGGCGGCGTCGTCTCCGCCGTCGTCGTGGACCGGGAAGAGGCCGGCCGGCTGACGCTCGCGGAGATCCTCGGCCGGCCCGCGGCCTGATGACTCAGCGCCGGCCGTGCTCCGGGAGGCTGCCCAGCCCCAGCGCGCGGTCCAGCAGCCGGAACCGGTAGGCCGCGCTCAGGACGGCGAACCAGACCATCAGCGCCGTCTGGAACACCGGGCCGGCGGCCTCGGTGAGCCCGAAGCCCGGGCCTGAGCCTCCCGCTGGGACAACCCCTCCGGTCCGCCGACGGGGAGCGTGCTGCGCCCCGAGCCCGTCTCGCGCACGGCCATCCGGCTCGCCTTCTGTCTGCCTCCCCGGTACGGCGGCCACGGTCGGGCAGGGCTTGCGCCGTCAGTGGTTCCCGGTGGTCCTGGTCGACCGGCACCTACGGCCCCCTCCGAAGTCTGTGCCTCGACGGCCGGGCCGCTCGACGGCGGAGGTCTGCGAGATCGACGTCCGAGGGCCGGCCGCGCGGTGCCGTTGCCGGTCCGCGCCCCGGCAGCGGCACCCGCGCGTCGGCGGCGGGATCAGTCGTCGTCGTGGTGGTGGTGGTCGTGCCAGCCGCCACCGCCCCCTCCGCCGTCGAACAGGAGGTCCGCCGTCATCCCGCCGAGGGCCACCAGCAGCAGGACCGCGACCAGGACCGCGGCGGCGACCCGGGCCGCGTGCAGCCGGCCCGTCGCGGCGTTGTGGAGGGTCGACCTCACCTGGTCGACGGCCATCGTCGCGAGCGGCCGCCACCCCGGCGGGGTGCGCCCGGACGTCGCCGGCGGGAGGTCTGCGGTGAGCGGTCCGAGGTCCCGCCGATGGACGGCGGCGAAGGCGGTGGCCATCCGCTCGCTGCCCTCGTCCGGCGTGAGGAGTCCGCGGGCGACCGCGTCCTGCAGGATCCGGACCGTGGCGAGCCGGTCGGCGTCCGAGGCGCGCATCAGCGGCTCGATCAGGGTCGTTCCGGACGGGGCCGCGCCGTCCCGGTCGATCAACGGGGCCATGGCCTGCTCCTCTCGGTGGGAAGGACACACAGAGGCGGGCAGCGTGCACCCGCTACCTGTGGGCAGGCTGTGAATCGTCCCGCAACGGCAGGTCGGCTGGGCAGACCGTCCGCCGCCCGGGACCTCCGGCGGAGAACCCGGGCGGC
>DATAAV010000348.1:0-4392 GCA_036259935.1 Geodermatophilus sp.
GCGCTGACCGGGCTCTCCGACCTGGTGCCCGCCGCCCACCGCGCCGGGCTGGCCGTCTACGTGTGGACCCTTCGCCCGGAGAACGCCTTCCTCCCCCGCCACCTGCGCCGCGGGCAGGACCCGGCGGCTCCCGGCGACGCCGAGAGCGAGGCCCGGCTGCTGCTCGCCCTGGGCGTCGACGGGCTGATCACCGACTGCCCCGACGTCGCCGTCCGGGCGCGGGAGGCGCTCCGCCCGGAGCGGCCCCGTGCCGGTTCACCCGGACCGCGCCGCTCCGCTCACTCGAGCAGGTCGTGGACGACGACGTTCTCGTCGCGGCCGGGGCCCACGCCGATGACGCTGATCCGCGCCCCGGCGAGCTCCTCGATCCGGCGCACGTAGGCCTGGGCGTTGGCCGGCAGCTCGTCGAAGGTCCGGCAGGGGCGGATGTCCTCCGACCAGCCGGGCAGCTCCTCGTAGATCGGCGACGCGTGGTGGAACTCCGTCTGCGTCATCGGCATCTCGTCGTGCCGGACGCCGTCGACGTCGTAGGCCACGCAGATCGGCACCGTCTCCAGGCCGGAGAGGACGTCGAGCTTGGTGAGGAAGTAGTCGGTGATCCCGTTGACCCGGCTGGCGTAGCGGGCGACGACGGCGTCGAACCAGCCGCAGCGCCGGTCCCGGCCGGTGGTCACGCCGACCTCGCCGCCCTTGGTGCGCAGGTAGTGGCCGTGCTCGTCGAACAGCTCGGTCGGGAACGGGCCGGAGCCCACGCGGGTCGTGTACGCCTTGAGGATGCCGATGACCCGCGAGATGCGGGTGGGGCCGATGCCCGCGCCGGTGGCCGCGCCGCCGGCCGTCGGGTTGGACGAGGTCACGAACGGATACGTGCCGTGGTCGACGTCCAGCAGGGTGCCCTGGGAGCCCTCCAGCAGCACCCACTCCCCGGCGTCGAGGGCCTTGCCGAGCAGCAGGCGGGTGTCGGCGATCCGGTGCTTGAGGAGTTCGGCGTAGCCGGCGTACTCCTCGACGACCTCGTCGACGTCGATCGCCTTTCGGTTGTAGACCTTGACCAGGACCTGGTTCTTCTCCTGCAGCGTGCCCTCGAGCTTCTGCCGCAGGATCGACAGGTCCAGCAGGTCCTGCACCCGGATGCCCACCCGGGCCACCTTGTCCCCGTAGGCCGGGCCGATGCCGCGCCCCGTGGTGCCGATCCGCCGCTTGCCCAGGAACCGCTCGGTGACCCGGTCCAGCGCCCGGTGGTGCGGCATGATCAGGTGCGCGTCGGAGGAGATGACCAGCCGGGAGGTGTCCACCCCGCGCTCCTCGAGCCCCGCGAGCTCGCCGATGAGGACCTCCGGGTCGATCACCACGCCGTTGCCGATCACCGGCGTGCAGCCGGGCGTGAGGATCCCCGACGGGATCAGGTGCAGGGCGTACTTCTCACCGTCGGGCGTGATGACGGTGTGCCCGGCGTTGTTACCGCCCTGGTAGCGGACCACGTAGGGCACCCGGCCCCCGAGCAGGTCGGTGGCCTTGCCCTTGCCCTCGTCGCCCCACTGGGCGCCGATCAGCACGACTGCCGGCATCGCGTAACAGATCCCCTCGAGCTCGACACCGGCAGTGACCGGCTGGCAGGTGGCAGGGTAGCCGCATGCCGCCCGTCCAGTTCGACCTGCGCGCGCTCGACCCGGGACGGGCGCCCGCCCGGGAGGACGTCGCCGCCGCCCCGGACGCCGACTCTGTGCTGGTCCGCGGGCCGGTGCCGGCGCTGGCGGCGGTGCTCGCGGCCTTGAACCGGGCGGGTCGGACCGCCGCGGTCCCCGTCGCCTGGGAGCCGGCCGACGACACGGCGTCCGTAGGGCTGGCCCGCGCGCTCGGTGTGGGCAGCGGCAGCGAACGGGAGCTGTCCCTGGTGCGCGACGACCACGGCGGCGTGCTCCTGCACCACGGCCGACTGGAGGCCGCCGGGGACGAGCCGCGGCGGGCACTGGGCCGCCGGCTGGGCGCGCAGGCCCACCACGACGACGTCAAGGTGGCCGACGGGCCGATCACCCGGATCGACGTGCGGCCCGACTGGCAGGCCGTGGACACCATCCGGGTGGTCGTGATGACCCTGCCGCTGCGGCCCACCCGGCGCAGCACCGGCCGCGCGCTGCAGGTCGCCTGCGACCCCGCGCGGGTGATCCGCGACGGCGTGCCCTATCCGCGGCCGGTGCAGCGCTGGACCTGGTACGCCGACGACCGCGTGCGCTGGCGCCTTCGCCCCTGACACCCGGCACCACCGCGGCTCGCCCCGCCCGCCCGGTCGTGGACACTGGTCCGCACGTCCCCCGCAGAGGAGGCCCCGCTGCCGTCGTCCTGTGCCCCGCGCCGGTGAGCACCGACTCCCGCCTGCCGACGTTCGGCCCGGCGTCCACGGCCGTGCCCCGCGGCCGCCGGCCGCTGGACCGGGCGCTGGCCCGCCCGAGCGTGGCGGCGTTCGTGGGCCTGGTGGCGGTGCTGCTGTTCTTCGGCCCGCAGGCCCCCGGCCTGCTCACCACCGGCGGGCTGGCCAGCGTGCTGGACTCCGCCGCGGTGCTCGGCATCGGCGGGGTGGCGGTGGCCCTGCTGCTGGTCGCCGGCGAGTTCGACCTCTCCATCGGCATGGTGGCGGTCTCCACCGCCCTGGTCACCGGCCTGCTCATCGGCCACGCCGGATGGGGCACCTGGCCCGCGCTGCTGGCCTCGCTCGCCGCCGCGCTGCTGGTGGGGCTGCTCAACGGCTGGCTGGTCGTCGCCACCGGCCTGCCGAGCTTCCTGGTCACCCTGGCCACGTTCCTCGTGCTGCAGGGCGGCGCCCTGGCCGGCACCCGGGCGGTGACGGGTTCCGGCCGCGTCGACGCGCTCGGCGGCGCCCCGGGGTGGTCCTCGGCCGCCGCGCTGTTCGACTCCACGGTGCAGATCGGCGACGGCCGGTTCCGGATCTCGCTGCTGTGGTGGCTGGCGCTGACCGCGTGGGCCAGCTGGGCGCTGTGGCGCACCCGCTTCGGCAACGAGGTGTTCGCCGTCGGCGGGGCGCGCTCGGCCGCGCGGGAGCTCGGCGTGCCGGTCCGGCGGACCACGGTGACGCTGTTCTGCCTCACCGCGGCGGCGGGCTGGCTGATCGGCACGTTCGGCCTGGTCCGGCTGGGCGGGGTGCAGGCCACCACCGAGCTGGCGACGGCGATCGAGTTCGTCGTGGTCGCGGTCATCGGCGGCTGCCTGCTGACCGGCGGCTACGGCTCGGCGGTGGGTGCGGCCGTCGGTGCGCTGGTCTACGCGGTCGCCCAGCAGGGCGTCACGCTGTCCGGCTGGGACCCGCGCTGGTTCCAGGCCTTCCTGGGCGTGCTGCTGCTGGTGGCGCTGCTGGCCAACGGCGTGGTCCGGGGCCGGCTGCGGGCGGTGCCGCGGTGGTGAGCACGCCCGACGTACCCGTGCTCGAGCTGCGCGGGCTGACCGTCCGCTACGGCAGCGTCGCGGCGCTCTCCCGGCTCAGCGTCGCGCTGCGGCCGGGGGAGATCACCTGCGTGCTCGGGGAGAACGGGTCGGGGAAGTCGACGCTGGTGTCGGTCCTCTCCGGGCTGGCCCGGCACGACGAGGGCGAACTGCTGCTCGACGGCGCGCCGGTGCGGTTCCGCTCGCCGCGGGCGGCCCGGGCGGCCGGCATCGCGACCGTCTGGCAGGACCTCGCGGTGGGGCCACTGCTGTCTGTGTGGCGCAACTTCTTCCTCGGCGCCGAGCCGACCCGCGGCGGGTGGCCGCTGCGCCGGCTGGACCTCGACCGGGCGCGGGAGACCACCGTGCGGGCCATGGCGCGGGTCGGCGTCCCCGGGGTGGACCCAGACCTCCCGGCCACCGCGCTGCGGCCCGGGGAGCGGCAGAGCCTGGCCATCGCCCGCGCGCTGCACTTCGGCGCGCGGGCACTGATCATCGACGAGCCCACCGCGCCCATGACCATGGCCCAGCACACGCTGGTCGGTCAGGCGGTGCTCACGGCGCGCGCGCAGGGGCTGGCGATCGTGGTCGTGACCAACAACCCCCGCTACGCGCACCTGATCGGCGACCGCTTCCTGCTGCTGGCGCGCGGCCAGATGGCCGGGAACCTCACGCGGGAGGACGTCGACGCCGACGTGCTCACCCGCCTGATGGCCGGCGGCGACGAGCTCACCGCCCTCACCGCGACGCTGCGCCAGCTGCACCCCGAACTCGACGAGCGCTGAGCCGCGCCGGCCCGGTCAGGTGAAGACGCTCACCCCGCCGGGGCCGACGAGCAGGCCGACGACGATGAGCACGATCCCCCAGAGCAGCTGCCCGCGGATGATCGAGACGATGCCGGCGACGACGAGGACGACGGCGAGGATCCAGAGCAGTGTGGCCATGACCCACCTCCAG